>NZ_CAJGBM010000012.1:0-373374 GCF_904426495.1 Pseudomonas sp. OF001
AACTGGTACGGATCTGCTGGGCGGTGTGGTGCCACGAACGACGTTTCAGCGGCGACTGGCAGAGCAGCAAGCCCGCCTGACGGCGGGCCGGGTAATCGGGAGGCGGTTTTTCTTGTGGTTGTGGTGAAAAGCGACACTGTCGGAACAGGCGAGTCCTGCAACGGAACAAGGCCGATAACAATCATGATCCTCGTGATCGATTGAGCGCTTGGCCCCCGCTGCGCGAACTACAGAGTGGCCCGGGCGGCAACGCCTAGCAAAGGCCGGATATACGAATGCAACCGCACTGACGACAGGGTTGGTAAGGCTTTACTCACTACTTGTGGGGAGAGTCCATATACGCCATGTTAGATTCACCTTGCACCGCGCTTCCCCAAGTTAGAAAGTTTTTTCACCACTCTTCAATCTCGACAATGTCTGGCCCTATGTCATATAGCATTCGTAATGTTTTTGGAGCCTTATTAATGAATGCATACTCCTTTATGGTTATATTGTAGTCCCGCCTATCAAGGTTGTGTATTTGATATGTTGCCTTGAAGTCGCAGTTGCAACCAATAAGCGCTGGCGAAATAGTCTTATAGCCAAGAATAAGCTCGCTCTCATCAACTATTTTGTAAGACCCGAGGAGCCATGTGGTTCCGCAGTTAGGCGTAACCACCACATCAATAGTTAATGAGCCCCTATTCCAACTTGCTTTATCCACGGTGTCAATTGAATGGCTACTTCCATTGCAGCGTGAAAAAGAAAATGAAAGATTATCAGGCTTACTGTGACTGATGTGCTCTCGGACTATTGTAGGGCCGCCAGCAATATCAAATCCAAAGCCGGTAATAGATGCGAATAATGTTCCCCCAAGTATTGCGATCCACTTCCATTTTGGCTTCATGGCTCGATTGCCTTCTAACGTTTAGGTTAAGGGGCGGCCGCGGTACGCGGACGTCCCAGCTCGCGGAGCGAGCGACTTGAACCGCATGTTAGGCTGATTAATCAATGTGCTCTAGATCCGAATCAAGAATGTAGAGCGCATTTTCAACCTCATTGTGACATGCGAGGCCAAGAGACAGAACAGATGTTTCAAATTTTACTAGCACACGACCTCTAGAATTCTTTTCCCCAACCAGCTCTCCATCGCTACCGATGAGCAGCCAATAGTTCTCTTCCGGTTGGGTATCCCTTGGTGCGCTGAGGGAGCCATTAAAGGACTTGAGCTTCACCTTTTGGGTCAAAGTAATCTCCTTGAGGCCTAACGGTTGAGTTGAGCGGCGCACACGCCGCCGCATGAGCTTGGCACTTTATCTCTCACGCGTCCGCTCCAACGATTTGTTAGACGGCTGAACCGCTTCGATGATCTGTGCGGCGAACTTGCTGCTGTGCTCCCTACTTTGTGCCGTGCTTGGGCCCAGCCCCATCGTTTCAGAAGCGAGATATTCAAGACGCGCTGTGACCTCTTCGAGCGTGCAGCCGTTCCGTGCCATCGAGACCAGGTACGGAGCGTAGCTATCGTACTCATCGGCTGGCGCCATGCTGCCGGGCTCTACACCAATCGGATCCCAGCGGCGGAGTATGGCTTCGACGGTGCGAATGTCCGCCACTGCCTCATCATTGAGTGTCTTGTGGTCAGCCGCTGTCATTGATCTGCCGTCTAACGTGCTAGGTAACCGGCCGCCGGGCACGGCGCTTGGGGCGAACGATGAGTGTTGCCGGCGATCCGGTTGACCGCAGGGTTGGGCGGCAGGCTACTCGGAAAAATATTCATAGCGCGAAACCAATTTTCCTTGCGCTGAATAGCCAAAGGCAAACGCATGCAAGAAGAAGTTATACCGAGTCCACTTCACGCATCGCCCGTCGTTTCTCGGAGGACTGGCTTGGTCGCCATTCCACCAGAGATATTCACCGCAAGGTAATACCTCGTCTGGTTCTCCAAGCGCTGCAACTATCTGCGACTCGCTTTGGTCTAGCGTTGCTTGCTGGTATGTAGATGCAGCCCGTGATTCTCGTAGCAAGTACCAGCCCGGCGCAGCCAATGCTGAGAGGAGTACCGCTAGCCCAAGGAGTCGCCCGACGCGATGGATCATGACGCCCAACTATAAATAGACACCATCTGGTGCATAACACCCCAGACGGGATTGGTGGATAACATTCCTTGTCATTTCTGCTTTCCCTGCCTACGCTGCGGGTTCCGCGGTCAGGATGACCGCTTCGGGGAGTTATACACCATGGATGGCAAGCCCAGGCTGCTCGACCAGATGCGTGAGCGGATTCGCGTCAAACACTACTCCATTCGCACCGAGAAGGTCTATTGCGAGTGGGTGAAGCAGTTCATCCGTTTCCACCAGTACCGCCATCCCATGGAGATGGGCGCTCCGGAAGTGGAGGTGTTTCTGACCGATCTGGCCGTGCTGAGTCCGCTGGATCGTCCCTGAGCCCGCTCACCCGCACTTGCTGTGCCCGCAGTTCAGGCAGGTGGCGCAGCCTTCCAGCTTGACCACCGCCTGGGTGTGGCAGTGGCCGCAGAGTTGCGCGCCGGGGGGGAAGCCTTCGCCGGGTTCCAGCGCGGCGGCGCCCTGGCTGGCTTCCCAGGCGGCGCGGCGTTCGGCCAGGTAGCGCTGCTGCGCCGCGTCCGGGGTCTGCTCGCGGAGCATTCCGATGGCGATCAGGTGGCGTTCCAGCACGGCGCCGATCTCGGCGACTATCGACGGCATGTACACGCCGCCCTTCTTCAGGTAGCCGCCGCGCGGGTCGAACACCGCCTTGAGTTCCTCGACCAGGAAGGTGCAGTCGCCGCCCTTGCGCAGTACCGCGGACATGATGCGGGTGAGGGCGACTATCCACTGGAAGTGGTCCATGTTCTTCGAGTTGATGAAGATCTCGAAGGGCCGGCGCTGCTCGAAGGGCGTGCCGGCGTTGAGCAGGATGTCGTTGATGGTCACGTACAGGGCGTGCTCGAACAGCGGCGACTTGATCTTGTAGGTGGTGCCGGTCAGCACTTCCGGGCGCTGCAGGCTTTCGTCGAGCTGCACCGGGGCTCCGGGCGTTTCGGCGGGGCGCTGGCCTGGGGCGACCACCTGGAAGCTCTTGATGCGCTGGTCGATCTTCACGGTCATGGGCGTTCTCCCGGAGTGGGCATCCGCTGCGCACGGTGCATCCTGCGGAGGGGTCAATACTTGCCGTAATAGCCTTCCTTGAGCGCGTCGAACAGGTTGGCGGCGGTGTTCACCTCGCCGTCGTACTCGACCAGCTCGTTGCCGCGCAGCTCCACCACGCTGCCGTCCTCCAGCTCGAAGCGGTACAGGGTGTTCGCGAGGTCCGTCTCGCGCACCAGCACGCCCTGGAAGGCGGCGGGGTTGAAGCGGAAGGTGGTGCAGCCCTTGAGGCCCTGGCGCCAGGCGTAGCGGTAGATGTCCTTGAACGCCTCGAAGGGGTAGTCGCTGGGCACGTTGGCGGTCTTGGAGATCGACGAGTCGACCCACTTCTGCGCCGCGGCCTGCATGTCGACGTGCTGGGTCGGGCCGATGTCGTCGGCGCCGACGAACCACTCCGGCAGGCCGCGGTCCGGGTCGGCCTGTGGATCGACCAGCGCGCGGTAGGCCAGCAGTTCGTAGCTGAGCACCTCGACCTGTTCCTTGGCCTTGCGCCCGGGGCGCACCAGGTTGCGCAGGTAGCGGTGGGCGAAGCTCGGTTCGATGCCGTTGGAGGCGTTGTTGGCCAGGCTCAGGCTGATGGTGCCGGTGGGCGCGATGGAGCTGTGGTGGGTGAATCGCGCGCCGGTTTCGGCCAGCGCGGCGACCAGCTCGGGGGCGACCTCGGCGAGGCGCTGCATGTAGCGCGAGTAGCGCGCGTGCAGCACGCGGCCGGGCAGCCTGTCGCCCAGCCGGTAGCCGTCGCTGGCCAGCTCCGGGCGCTGGCGCAGCATCTGCGCGGTGACCTCGAACTCCTGCGCCAGCAGCGGCGCCGGCCCCTTCTCCCTGGCCAGCTCCAGTCCCGTCTGCCAGCCGACCAGGGCCAGTTCGCGGGCCACCTCCTCGGTGAAGCGGCAGGCCTCGGCGCTGCCGTAGCGCAGGCGCAGCATGGCCAGCGCCGAGCCGAGGCCGAGAAAGCCCATGCCGTGGCGGCGCTTGGCGAGGATCTCGCGGCGCTGCGTCTCCAGCGGCAGGTTGGCGAGTTCCACCACGTCGTCGAGCAGGCGGGTGAAGATCGCCACCACCTGGCGGAAGCGCTCCCAGTCGAAGCGCGCGTCGATGCCGAACGGCGCCTCGACGAAGCGGGTGAGGTTGACCGAGCCGAGCAGGCAGGCGCCGTAGGGGGGCAGCGGTTGCTCGCCGCAGGGATTGCTGGCGCGGATCTCCTCGCACCACCAGTTGTTATTGAGCTGGTTGACCCGGTCGACGAGGATGAAGCCGGGCTCGGCGTAGTCGTAGGTGGCGGCCATCAGCATGTCCCACAGGTGGCGGGCGCGCACCTTGCCGTAGACCCGGCAGGCCACCTTGCCGTCCTCGCGCACCCGGTAGCCCTCGCGCAGCGGCCAGTCGCGCCAGAGCACCTGCTCGGGGTTGGCCAGGTCCAGCCGGTCGATCTCGCGCGGGTGCAGCGGGAATACCAGTGGCCAGTCGGCGTCGTCCTCCACCGCCTGCATGAAGTCGTCGCCGATCAGCAGGCTGAGGTTGAACTGGCGCAGGCGGCCGTCCTCGCGCTTGGCGCGGATGAACTCGCGTACGTCCGGGTGGGCGACGTCGAAGGTGGCCATCTGCGCGCCGCGCCGCCCGCCGGCGGAGCTGACGGTGAAGCACATCCGGTCGAAGATATCCATGAACGACAGCGGCCCGCTGGTGCGCGCGCCGGCGCCGGCGACCAGCGCGCCGCGCGGGCGCAGGGTGGAGAACTCGTAGCCGATGCCGCAGTTGTGGATGACCATCAGGCCGTTCTCGCCTGCCAGATAGTTGTGATGCTGCTCGACGGTGAAGTCATGAAAGGTTTCGCCGATGTCCAGATTGCGGCGGATGCTCTCCACCGGACGCAGGATGCGCGCGAAGTCGATCAGTTCGCGCAGTTGCGGAAATCGCTGGCTCCAGCGATCGAGCCAGATACGGCTGACGATGTCCTTGCGGTGGTAGCCGTGATGGAAACCGAGCGTCTGCCGCTCCCGACAGTCGAGGCGTTCCGCTTCGGCGCTCAGCGCTGCGCCAAGTCGGGCCGGCAGGCGATAGCGATCGTATTGCCCCGACTGGCTGGCCTGCTCGGTGATACGGCTGCGCTTGCTGCTGTCGGCCATGAACTCGGCGACCCTGGCGAGAAAGGCCGAATCGGAGATCTTCAGCAGCGCTCCCCCGCTGTCGCGGATGACATGACCGTTGTGGAGGTGTTCGCGGGGCTTGCGCCGCGAGATGCCTCCCGGCACGCCGAACAGTGCCAGCAGTCCTTGCAGTTGTGCGGCAAAGGCCTGGCTCTGCATGGCGATGGTCACGCTGCCCCGCTCGCGGCTGACCGTTCCGTCCGTGTCGATCAGGCCGGCCAGGAACGGCAGGAAGCTCTGTTCGGGGTGAGACATCACCCATGCCGGTACCCGCAGGGTGGCGCTTTTCGGGCCGACCTGCCCGTCGATCAGGTCAATGGCTCTGCTGGCCGCAAAGCTGGCCACGGTGTAGCTCCAGACCGGCGTGCCGTTCCGCGTGGTCGTGGAGGCTACCTGCGCCTGCGCTCCGCAGAAGGCCTGGAAGAAGGCGGCGTACCGCTCGACGACTTCACGCTCTGCGGCAAGGATCTTGAAAACCAGACGTCTGCCGGCAGCGCAGGCCCTTTCGAGCCATGCCCGGCGGTAGCGGAAGCGTTCCTCGCTGCAACTGCCGTCGCCCAGATGGGCGCCGGCAAACCAGGCCTGCAGCGCATGGCTACGGTCGGCTTCCCAGGCGAAGCGGTGGTGGACCAGGGCGTCGTGCGCATCGATCTCGTCCGCCCGCACGTAGATCAGCCGGTCATGGCGGTAGACCAGCACCGGATGGTGGATCGAGGTCTTCAGGCTGGCTCCGTTCGAGACGATCTCGATGTTCTCCGAACGGGGCACCCGGAGGGTCAGATGTCGCTCGATGGCGCGCATTTCGAAACGGCCGGCATTGCGATCAAAGCAGAGCATGCGCGCATGGCGCTCATCGGCCGCGCGCCGGGCCGACACCACGCCATGCTCGGTGACGACCCAGGTGTCCGGAGAGACGCAGCCGGCCTTGAGGGTCAGGCCGGCCTCGTGCAGCTTGCCGAGGATGTCGTCCATGGAGTCATGGATGCTGCCGGACACCGTGCAGTTGACGGTCGAGGTGGCCGGCCGCTGCTGCTGCGCGCCGGCGTTGGCGACGATGCGCCCGGCAGGGATGGCGCCATTCTGCAGCGCCCAGAGGAACTGCGCGTACCAGTGCTCGCGCTGCTCGGGCGCCTCCACCTCGGCGACGGCGCGGGCCACCCGCCGCCAGGTGGCGTCGAGGTCGGCGTCCACCGGCGTGTCGTCGGCTTCGACAAGGCGGTACTTCTGCGCCCAGATGTCCAGGGCTGCGGCCTGCAGGGGGATGGCGGTCGCGCGTGGCGGCGTTGTGCCTGCGTGCCTGGCCATGGCGCCGAACCTCCGGTCGAAGCAAGGATGCTTTCACCTTAGCTGCAGGCCCGCAGCTGCGCCCGGACGTCGGTCGCGCGGTCGTCGCCGGGCAGGCAGCGCCGGGCGTGCTAGCGTTCTTCCAGTCAGCCCTCCGCACAGGTGATCCGCCGTGGACGAGTCGAACATGATCAGCGCCGGTACCGAAAAGGCCGGCCAGCTCTGGCAACTGGTCGCCGACTACGGCGCCGCCTTCGCGGTGAAGATCCTCGCCGCCATCGCCTTCTGGGTGGTCGGCCGCTGGCTGATCGGCGTCGCCGTCGGCCTGGTGCAGCGCACCCTGGGCGCCCAGCGGGTCGATCCGACCGTGCTGCGCTACCTCGGCTCGTTCATCACCGTCACCCTCAACATCCTGCTGGTGATCGGCATCCTCGGCTACTTCGGCGTGCAGACCACCACCTTCGCCGCGCTGATCGCCGCGGTCGGCCTGGCCATCGGCATGGCCTGGTCGGGGCTGCTGGCCAACCTCGCCGCCGGCGGCTTCATCATCGTCCTGCGCCCGTTCAAGGTCGGCGACTTCGTCAGCGCCGGCGGGGTGACCGGCACGGTCACCGAGATCGGCCTGTTCGCCACGGCGATCACCACCCCGGACAACGTGCTGACCCTGGTGGGCAACAACAAGATCTTCGGCGACAACATCCAGAATTTCACCGCCAATCCGTTCCGCCGCGTCGAGCTCAAGGCCCAGCTGGCCGGTGCCGCCGACTGGCACGCCGCGGCGGCACTGCTCAAGCAGCGCATCGCCGCCATCGACAACGTGCTGGCCACGCCTGCGGTGGACGTGGAGATCCTCGAGTTCAACCTGGTCGGCCCGGTGCTGGCGGTGCGCCCGTACTGCCACAACGACCACTACTGGCAGGTCTACTTCGACACCAACCGCGTCATCAAGGACGCCCTCGGCGAGGCCGGCTTCCCGGCGCCGATGCCGGCGCAGACGATCCTCGTGCAGCAGTCCGGCGGCCCGCTTTGACAGGGGAGCGGGGCGAACCTACGCTGCTGTGGCATCGACTCGAGGCATGAGTGGTCCGGTCTGGCGCGTGCGCGACCAGGCCGGTGCAGGGGGCGAGACGGTGTGGCTGGGCGGTTCCCGCGCTCGCTGCGGGACGCCCGTTCGCGCAATCCCTGGACGGTGCGTGCCCGCTGCGGCATGGCCCGCCCGACCCGCGACGAGGAGCACCCGATGAAACCCCTTCTGCTTGCCTTGCTGGCCGCGCTGCCCGCCACGGCGGCCCAGGCCGCCGACCCCGAGGTTCCCTATCCCGCCGGATACCGCTACTGGCAGCACGTCAAGAGCATGGTGATCGAGCAGGGGCACCCGTTGTACGAGTCCTTCGGCGGCATCCACCACATCTATGCCAATGCCGCCGCCCTGGAGGGCTACAAGGCCGGGAAGTTTCCGGACGGCGCGGTCATCGTGTTCGATCTGCTGGAGGCCAGGCGTGCCGACAGCGCGGTCACCGAAGGATCGCGCAAGGTGGTCGGGGTGATGCACAAGGATGCCGGCAAGTACGCCGCCACCGGCGGCTGGGGCTTCGAGGGCTTCGCTGCCGGCGACCCGGCCCGGCGCGCGGTGGGCGCCAATGCGGCGAGCGCCTGCTACTCCTGCCACGCTCCCGAGAAGGCCCACGACTACGTGTTCAGCCGGCTGCGCGACTGACCTCCCGCATCCTGGCGTTGCGCCGCGGCCTCTCGCCGACGAGGGGCCGTGGCGCTCGCTGTGCCCGCCACGAAGACCTGCCGTCCCCCTTGCAATGCCCGTCTGCTCTACCTAGAGTTCACCCGCACCCGAGAGGCCTCCACGGCCGTCTGGCACGGAGGCTCCAGCAGGTTATGGAGCAACCATGATCGAGATCGAAAAACTCACCAAACGCTTTGCGCAGCACACGGCGGTGGACGAGCTGTCCTTCCGCGTCCAGCCCGGCGAAGTGCTGGGTTTCCTCGGCCCCAACGGGGCCGGCAAGTCGACCACCATGAAGATGCTCACCGGCTTCCTCGCGCCGACGTCGGGCACCGCGCGCATCTTCGGCTTCGACATCCGCAGGCAGACCCTCAAGGCCCAGCAGCAGATCGGCTACCTGCCCGAGGGCGCGCCCTGCTACGGCGACATGAAGGTGCGCGGTTTCCTCGAGTTCATCGCCGAGGTGCGCGGTTTCCGCGGCGCCGAGAAGAGGGCGCTGGTGGCGAAGGCGGTGGCGCAGGTCGAGCTGGACAAGGTCCTCGACCAGTCCATCGAGACCCTGTCCAAGGGCTTCAAGCGCCGCGTCGGCCTGGCCCAGGCGATCCTCCACGATCCGCGCGCGCTGATCCTCGACGAGCCCACCGACGGCCTCGACCCCAACCAGAAGCATCAGGTGCGCCAGCTGATCCAGAATCTGGCGACCGACAAGATCATCATCATTTCCACGCACATCCTCGAGGAAGTCACCGCGGTCTGTTCCCGCGCGGTGGTGATCGCCGGCGGCCGGCTGCTGGCCGACGGCACGCCCTTCGAGCTGGAGAGCCGTTCGCGCTACCACCAGGCGGTGACCCTGGTCGGCGAGGCGCCGCTGGACGAGGCGGCGCTGGCGGCGCTGCCGGGCGTGGCCGGAGTGGAGCGCAACGCCCGCGAGCACAGCCTGACCGTGCTGGCGCAGCCCGGCCAGGTGATCTTCCCGCAGGTCAGTGCGCTGGTGGCGGTGCGCGGCTGGAACATCAAGGAAATGGACGTGGAGCGCGGCCGCCTCGACGAGGTGTTCCGCACCCTGACCCGAGGAGAGGCGGCATGAGGCAGTTGCCGGTAGTCTTCAGGCGCGAGCTGGCGAGCTATTTCGCCACGCCGCTGGCCTACGTGTTCATCGTGATCTTCCTGGTGCTGTCCGGGGTGTTCACCTTCTATCTGGGCAGCTTCTTCGAGCGCGGCCAGGCCGATCTCGCGCCGTTCTTCGAATTCCATCCATGGCTCTATCTGTTCCTGGTGCCGGCGCTGGCCATGCGCCTGTGGGCGGAGGAGCGCAAGAGCGGCACCATCGAGCTGTTGATGACCCTGCCGATCACCCGCGCCGAAGCGGTGGGCGGCAAGTTCCTCGCCGCCTGGGCGTTCGCCGGCATCGCCCTGCTGCTGACCTTCCCGATGGTCGTCACGGTCAACTACCTGGGCGAGCCGGACAACGGCGCCATCCTCACCGGCTACATCGGCAGCTGGCTGCTGGCCGGCGGCTACCTGGCGATCGGCTCGTGCCTGTCGGCGCTGGCCAAGAACCAGGTGATCGCCTTCATCCTCACCGTCTGCGTGTGCTTCCTGTTCATCGTCAGCGGTTTCCCGCTGGTGCTCGACGCCTTCAGCGGCTGGGCGCCGCAGGCGCTGGTGGATGCGGTGGCCTCGCTGAGCTTCCTGACCCGCTTCGATGCGATCAGCAAGGGTGTGCTCGACGCGCGCGACCTGCTGTACTTCGCCAGCCTGATCCTGGCCTGGCTGGCCGCCACCGCGGTGGTCATCGATCTGAAGAAAGCCGACTGAGGAGCGCGCGATGAAACGCATCATCCATTCCGGCAGCGGGCTGCTGCTGATCGCCCTGGCGTTCCTGGCCTTCAACATGGTCGCCGGCCTGGGGCTGCCCAACGCCCGTCTCGACCTCACCGAGCAGAAGCTCTACACCATCAGCGAGGGCACCGAACGCATCCTCGCCGGGCTGGACGAGCCGGTGAACCTGTACTTGTTCTACTCCGACAACGTCAGCCGCGACCTCGTGCCGGTGCGCAACTACGCGCGGCGCGTCACGGAGATGCTGCGCGCCTACGAGCGCGCCGCCGGCGGCAGGATCCGCCTCGAGGTGATCGACCCCGAGCCGTTCTCCGAGGACGAGGACCGCGCCGCCGAGTTCGGCCTGCACGCAGTGCCGCTGCAGCAGGGCGGCGACAAGCTGTACTTCGGCCTGGCCGGCACCAACGCGCTGGACGACGTGCAGACCATCCCGTTCTTCCCGCTCGACCAGGAGGAGTTCCTCGAGTACGAGATCAGCCGCCTGGTACAGAGCCTAGCCAAGCCTCAGCGGCCGGTGGTCGGTGTGCTCTCCGGGCTGCAGATGGACGGCGGCTTCAATCCGCTGACCGGTCAGGCCGGCACGCCCTGGATGATCATGGAACAGATCCGCCAGCAGTTCGCCCTCAAGAGCCTGCAGGCCGGCATCGACCGCATCCCCGACGAGGTGTCGGTGCTGCTGCTGGTGCATCCCAGGCAGCTGCCGCAGCCGACCCTGTATGCCATCGACCAGTTCGTGCTGCGCGGCGGCAAGCTGCTGGCCTTCGTCGACCCGTTCAGTGAGGCCGACAGCGGCGGGATGACGGGGCAGGGCAATGCCTCCGACCTCGAACCGCTGTTCAAGGCCTGGGGGCTGCGTCTGCGTCCGGGCGAGATGCTGGTCGACGGCAGCTATGCGATGGCCGTGGGCATGGGCGCGGAACAGCGGCCGGTGCGCCATCCGGCCTGGCTGAGCCTGCCCAGGGCGGCGCTCGACCGCGAGGACGTGACCACCGCCGCGCTGGAGAACCTGACCGTGGCCAGCACCGGCATCCTCGAACCGGTCGAGGGAGCGAAGACCCGTTTCACTCCGCTGCTGCACAGTTCCGAGTACGCCATGCCGATGGACGCCCAGCGCCTGGCCATGCTGCGCGACCCGCAGGAGCTGCTGCGCGACCTTGAGCCGACCGGCGAGCGCTACGCCCTGGCCGCGCGCATCAGCGGTCCGGCGCAGTCGGCTTTCCCCGACGGCATCGAGGGGCAGAAGGATGGCCTGAAGGGCGCCGAGAACATCAACCTGATCGTGGTCGCCGACACCGACCTGCTCGCCGACCGCATGTGGGTGGAGGTGCAGGACTTCTTCGGCCAGCGCATCCCGCAGCCGTTCGCCGACAACGCCGGCTTCGCCATCAACGCGCTGGACAACCTGGCCGGCAGCGATGCGCTGATCAGCGTGCGTTCGCGCGGACGCTTCAGCCGGCCGTTCGTGGTGGTGGAGAACCTGCAGCGCCAGGCCGAGGCGCGCTTCCGCGAGCAGGAGGAGATCCTCAACCAGCGCCTGGCGCAGACCGAGCAGCGTCTGGCCGAGCTGCAGCAGGGCGACAATCCCGAGCAGGTGCTGGAGCTGACCCCCGAGCAGCAGGCGACGGTGCAGCAGTTCCTCCAGGAGAAGCTGGCGATCCGCAAGGAGCTGCGCGAGGTGCGCTACCGCCTCAACGCCGACATCGAGGCGCTGGGCCGCAGCCTGAAGTTCGTCAACATCGGTCTGGTGCCGCTGCTGCTCACCGTCGCGGTGATCGGCCTGTGGCTGCTGCGCCGCCGGCGCACGGCCTGAGCCCGCTCGTGCAGGTGGGTTGGCCGCATGGTGGCGCAACCCGCCAACGATGCCGCAAGGCATCGCCCTAGCCGGCCTTGCGGCCAGAGGGTGGGTTACGGCCTACGGCCTGGCCCACCCTGCGCTGGCCTCGAGCGCCCGGCATGTCCAAGGAGGTACTCATGCAACGCAAGTCGCTATGGATTCTGCTGCTGGCCGTGCTGGGGCTGGGCGGGCTGTTCGCCTGGCTGCAGCGCGGCGCCGAGGCGCCGCGCCAGGCCGAGCGGCAGCTGCTGCTGCCGGCGCTGGCCGGGCATGCGGAGCGGGTGCAGGCGCTGGAGATCCGCCACGGCGAGTTGCCGGAGATCCGCATCGAACGCCGCGACGGCGGCTGGGTGGTGCCGGCCAAGGCCGGTTTCCCGGCGGCGGCCGGCGAGGTCAATCGCCTGCTGCGTGCGCTGGGCGAGGCGCGCAAGGTCGAGGCCAAGACCCGCAACCCGGACAACCATGCCCGCCTGGGCCTGGCCGAGCGCGGCGAGGGAGCGGCCACCCGGCTGACCCTCGAGGGTGTCGGCCAGGCGCCGCTGGCGCTGCTGATCGGCCAGACCTCGCGCCAGGGCGGCCAACTGGTGCGGCTGCCGGGCGACGACCAGGTGTGGCTGGTCGACCAGCCGCTGCAGCTGGTGGACAACGAGCTGGCCTGGCTGGACCGGCGCATCAGCGCCATTCCCTTCGCCGAGGTTCGCGAGGTGACGGTGCGCCACGCCGACGGCGAACAGCTCGACGTCTGGCGCGAGTCGCCCGAGCAGTTCAACCTCGCCCTGCGCCAGCTGCCACCCGGCAGGAAGCTGGCCTACGAGGCAGCGGCCAACGGCATGGCCACGTTGTTCGCCAGCCTGGATTTCGCCGACGCCGCGCCGCTGGCGCAGGTCGGTTTCAAGGGCGCCCCCGAACTGACCTTCCGCCTGAGCACCTTCGCCGGCGGCGAACTGCAGGGCTCCTTCCACCTGCAGGGCGGGCAGCACTGGCTGGTGCTCGGCGCCGGCAAGGGGCTCGACGGCCAACTGATCGCTGGCCGGGAGTGGGCCTACCGTCTCGAGGAGCAGCAGTACCGCACGCTGGCCAAGCGGGTGAAGGACCTGCTGGCCCCCGGCGGCTGAGCGGGCGAATACCGCCCCGATCCTTGCGTTGGGTCAAGCCCGGGGGGCTTTTCAGTACACGCTCTTTGTTTATACTCGGGACAGCGGTCGTCAAGAACGCCATTCGTAATACCCGCTCCAGACGCCGTGTGGCGGCGGAGGTCGGATATAACAAGAAGAACGTTT
Organism: Pseudomonas sp. OF001; assembly: GCF_904426495.1. Lineage (NCBI taxonomy): Bacteria > Pseudomonadati > Pseudomonadota > Gammaproteobacteria > Pseudomonadales > Pseudomonadaceae > Pseudomonas > Pseudomonas sp. OF001. Next base: position 13,269 of record NZ_CAJGBM010000012.1, read on the forward strand.
TCAACGTACCGTCCCGAGCTGCTCCCGTGGTGGAGCAATGAAAATTTGCGAGTCTGGAGAGAGTTGTAATGGCGAATCGTGAGATTGGAACCGTCAAGTGGTTCAACGATGCCAAGGGCTATGGATTCATTCAGCGCGAGAGCGGCCCTGACGTGTTCGTGCACTATCGTGCGATCCGTGGCGAAGGCCACCGTTCGCTGATCGAGGGGCAGCGCGTCGAGTTCGCCGTCGCCCAGGGCCAGAAGGGCCTGCAGGCGGAAGACGTCACCAAGCTCTGAGACTCGAGCTGTGCAAGAAGCCCGTCCTCGCGACGGGCTTTTTGTTGTCCGCCGTTTGCCCGGCTCAGGCGAGGACGGGCAGGGCGCCCAGGCAGCCGATGTCCTCGCGCGCCGTCTCCACCAGCAGGCACAGCGCCCGGTCCTGCTCGGCCCAGTGCTGGCAGGCGTCGGCCAGCAGTTCGAGGAAGGTTTCCAGCGCCGCCTCGTCCACGTCGCTGCCCGCGACGATCGGCAGGCGCACGGCGAGCAGCCGGTCGGCCGGCCAGTCCAGCTCGGTCAGGCAGTCCCAGGCGGCGTCCCAGTTCTGTCCGTAGTAGTCGGGGAAGTCCAGCGCCTGGCCGAGGGCGGCCAGCAGGCCCTCGCGGTCGATGCTCTGCGGCGCCAGGGGCCGCCAGAGAGTCTCCGGCGTTTCCCCGGGCCAGCCCGGCATGCAGCGGTAGATCCCGCAGCGACTGCGGTCGGCCAGGGCCTGCTCGGCGAACTGCTGCGGGGTCATGGTCGGGGCTCCAGCACGCGGAAGCTCTTGTAGTGATCTTCGGTGTAGTAGTAGATCACCGGCGGGTTTCCGCCGGTGACGATGCGCCGCGGGCCGCGATGGGACAACCCCGGCGTGCGCACCGTGTACTCGCGGTAGTAGCCGCGCGGCTGTGCCGGCAGCTGGCGCTCGCGGTTCTGGAACACGGTGCCGTCCTGGCTGTGCGGGTAGGGCCCGCCCTGGCGGATCAGGGCGAGGGTCTTGTCGATCTCGCGCTGGATCGGCGCCTCGACCTGCAGCGTGCTGCCGTTGCCGGCGGGCGTCGGGCTGAACAGCTTGTGCAGCGGCCCCTGGGTGAGCAGCCAGCCGACGAACAGCAGCACCAGCAGCGCGGCGCCGCTCAGCAGCTTGAGCGGGTTGCCCTGCGCCGGCCTGCCGGCAGGGCGCGGGCCGCGCTGGCGCGGTGCGGGCTGCGCCTGCGGCGCCACGCCCTCGAGGCTGACCCAGGCGGCCTTGAGCCGGCCGGCCTTGTCGCGGGTGGTGTCGAACGCCGCCCGGTCGCCCCTCTGCGGCCGCCGCGCGGCGTTGCGCACGGCGGAGATGTGGAAGAACACTTCAGCCGAGCCGTCGTCTGGCTGGATGAAGCCGAAACCGCGGTCGTCGTTCCAGGTGACGATCTTGCCTTGCATTGCCTGTCTCTTGAATGGTGGTGGGGAGGCCGGGGATCAGTCGGTGCGCCAGGTGATCTCGCTGACGCCTTCGGCGGTGACCTTCAGCCAGCGGTCGGCATCTTCCTCGCCCTGTTCCTCGCTCCAGCTGCCGGGGGCGCAGCGCACCTGGACGCCGAGCGCGGCGCAGGCCGCCTTGGCGCAGGCCAGGTCGTCCTCCCAGGGGGTGCGATCGCTGTCCAGCAGCAGGCTGCTCCAGCGGCCCACCGCCTTTGGCAGCCAGGTGACGGAGATGTCGCCGGCGCGGCACTTGCTGGTCTGGCCGCGGGTCTGCCATTCGCTGCACGGGCCGATGGCCTGTTCCAGCCAGGCGGTCACCGCCGGCAGTTCGGCGTCCTTGAGGTAGATCTCGATATCCGGTTGGCGCATGTCGGGCTTCCTGATACGGCGATGGGGGGGGCGTGGTCGGCGGGCGACCGCAGGGTGCAAAGCGTGGCCGGTTACTGGCGCTCGATCCAGTCGTAGCGCACCGAGACGGTGACCGTGAAGGGCTCGGCGAGGATGCGCTCGCGGCGCTCGGCGTTGACCCGCCAGCCGTGCGGGGTCATCGCCAGCAGGTCGCTGCGCGCGTCGAAGCTGTCCAGGTCCAGGCGGAACTCCAGGGTCTGGGTGTCAGCCAGCTTCAGGGTTTCCGGCAGGTCGGCCAGGTGCTTGTCGTCGACGTAGTCGCGCACCTCGTCGTAGAGCTTCTGGCGCAGCTCAAAGAGGTGCATGCGCGCCGGGCCCAGGCGCAGGATGCCGCCGCCGGGGCGCAGCAGGCGCGCCGCCTCGTGCCAGTCGATCGGGCTGAACACGCTGGCCAGCAGGCCGCAGGAGGCCGTGGCCAGCGGCACGCGGGCCATGCTGGCGACCATCCAGGTCAGCTGCGGCGCGCGCTTGCAGGCGCGCTTGACCGCCTCGCGGGAGATGTCCAGGGCGTAGCCGTCCGCCTGCGGCAGGGCCTCGGCCAGCTGCGCAGTGTAGTAGCCCTCGCCGCAGCCGATGTCGATCCAGCGCGCCGGCGCGCGTGCGCTGGCCAGCTCGGCCAGGCGCGCGGCCAGCGGCGCGTAGTGGCCGGCGCCGAGGAAGCGCCGGCGCGCCTCGACCATGGCGGCGTTGTCGCCCGGGTCGAGGCTCTTCTTGTGCTGCACCGGCAGCAGGTTCAGGTAGCCCTGGCGGGCGCGGTCGAAGCGGTGGCCTTGGCTGCACTGCACGCCGTTGTCGTGGCTGTGCAGCGCGCCGCTGCAGATCGGGCAGATCAGCATGGTCAGGCCGCCAGCAGACGCACCAGCGTCTGGTAGTAGATCTCGGTGAGCAGGTCCAGGTCGCTGGCCAGCACCCGCTCGTTGACCTGGTGGATGGTGGCGTTGACCGGGCCGAGTTCGACCACCTGGGTGCCGAGGGTGGCGATGAAGCGGCCGTCCGAGGTGCCGCCGGTGGTCGAGGCGGTGGTGTCGCGGCCGGTGACCGCCTTGATGCTGGCCGACACCGCATCGAGCAGGGCGCCCGGCTCGGTGAGGAACGGCAGGCCGGACAGCGACCAGTCGATCTGCCACTGCAGGCCGTGCTTGTCGAGGATCGCCGCGACGCGCTTCTGCAGGCCGTCCACCGTGGACTCGGTGGAGAAGCGGAAGTTGAACAGGCAGGTCAGCTCGCCGGGGATGACGTTGGTGGTGCCGGTGCCGGAGTGGATGTTGGAGATCTGGAAGCTGGTCGGCGGGAAGAAGGCGTTGCCGGCGTCCCAGTGCTCGGCGGCCAGTTCGGCCAGCGCCGGGGCGACCAGGTGGATGGGGTTCTGCGCCAGGTGCGGGTAGGCGACGTGGCCCTGCACGCCCTGGATGCGCAGCTTGCCGTTGAGCGAGCCGCGGCGGCCGTTCTTGACGATGTCGCCGACCTGCGAGGTGCTCGACGGCTCGCCGACGATGCACCAGTCGAGGCGCTCGCGGCGCGCGGCCAGGCGCTCGACCACCGCCTGGGTGCCGTGCTGCGCCGGGCCTTCCTCGTCGCTGGTGATCAGGAAGGCGATGGCGCCCTTGTGCTGCGGGTGGTCGGCGACGAAGCGCTCGACGGCGACGATCATCGCCGCCAGGCTGCCCTTCATGTCGGCGGCGCCGCGGCCGCAGAGCATGCCGGCTTCATCGACGAAGGCGGCGAACGGTGCATGCTGCCAGGCTTCCAGCGGACCGGTCGGCACCACGTCGGTGTGGCCGGCGAAGCACAGCACCGGACCCTCGCCGCCGCGGCGGGCCCAGAAGTTGTCCACCTCCTCGATGCGCATCGGCTCCACGGCGAAGCCGCAGGCGGCCAGGCGCGCCATCATCAGCTGCTGGCAGCCTTCGTCCAGCGGGGTGACGGAGGCGCGGCGAATCAGCTCGCAGGCCAGTTCGAGGGTGGGGGAGAGGGTGGTCATGCAGGCTCCGGAGCGGGGGCGGATCGAAGGTGGCTATCTTAAAGGAAAACGGCGCCATTTCTGAGCGCCGTTGTCGGGGAAGGCTGGGGGCCGGTTGCAGGGGCGAATCCATTGGTCCGGAGGCCGCGCAGGGGCGAATGCATCCGCCCCTGCGGGTCTGCGTCAGGCCGGCACCTCGTCGGCGCGCGGCTCGGGCCTGGGCAGCGAGGACAGCAGGGCCATGACCAGGGCGGCCAGGTAGGGCAGCGACTGCACCAGCAGCACGGTGACCCAGAAGAACACATCGACGCCCGGCAGCGGCTGGGTCAGCGAGATGCCCAGCGCCGCGCCCCACAGCAGCAGCATGACGAACACCTCCTCGCGCGCCTCCGCCAGGGCCAGCAGCAGGCCATGGCTGCTGCGCATCTTCGGCGTGCGGAAGAACGGGATGCTGCGGGTGACGAAGCCGAACAGCACCGCCTTGGCGATGGTGTGCGACAGGGCCAGGCCGGCCACCGCGGCGGCGGCGGCGTCCTTCATGTTCACGCCCACCGCGCGGCGGTAGAGGAACAGGATCTTGCCCAGCTTGAACACGAACAGCGCCAGCGGCGGGATGGCGAAGATCATCAGCGGCGGGTCGACCCGGTGCGGCACGATGATCATCGCCGCCGACCACAGCAGGGCGCCGATGGTGAAGAAGATGTTCAGTCCGTCGGCGATCCACGGCAGCCAGCCGGCGATGAAGTGGTAGCGCTGGCCGCGGGTCAGTTCGCTGTCCTTGCCGAAGAACAGGCTGGCCATGTGCCGCTTCATGATCTGGATGGCGCCGTAGGCCCAGCGGAAGCGCTGCTTCTTGAAGTCGATGAAGGTGTCGGGCATCAGGCCCTTGCCGTAGCTCTGCTCGGAGTAGGCGGCCGACAGGCCCTTCTCGAACACACGCAGGCCCAGCTCGGCGTCCTCGGTGATGCACCAGTCGGCCCAGCCGAGCTCGTCGAGCACGCTGCGGCGGGTCATGGTCATGGTGCCGTGCTGGATGATCGCGTCGCGGTCGTTGCGGGTCACCATGCCGATGTGGAAGAAGCCCTTGTACTCGGCGTAGCACAGCTTCTTGAACAGCGATTCGTTCTGGTCGCGGTAGTCCTGCGGCGACTGCACCACGGCGATCTCCGGATCGGCGAAGTGCGGGACCATGTGCTTGAGCCAGTCGGGCTCGACGCAGTAGTCGGAGTCGATCACCGCGATCACCTCGGCGTCGGGCGCGGTATGGCCGAGGATGTAGTTGAGCGCGCCGCCCTTGAAGCCGGCCAGGGGCGCGACGTGGAAGAAGCGGAAGCGCGGGCCGAGGGTTTCGCAGTGGGCCTGCACTGGCTCCCAGACCGCCGGGTCCTTGGTGTTGTTGTCGATCACCAGGACCTCGAAGTCCGGGTAGTCGAGGCGCGCCAGCGCGTTGAGGGTCTGTTTGACCATCTCCGGCGGCTCGTTGTAGCAGGGCACGTGGATCGACACCTTGGGCCGGTAGGCATGCTCGTCGGTGACCGGCGGGAAGGGCCGCACGCGCTGGTGCTTCCACACGGTCTCGGCCAGCTCGTGGGCCTCGGTGAGCAGAACGATCATCACGCCGAGGGCGCCGATGGCCAGCAGGATGCCGACCAGGGTGCTGAACCAGTTGCTGTATTGCTGGCTGTAGTCGTAGGCGATCCACACCAGCATGGTGGCGGCGAGGAAGGCGACTATGGTCAGGAAGGTGCGGCCGCGCTGGCGCAGGGCGCTGCCGTCGATCAGCAGCAGGGCGAGGGCGAGCAGGGCGAGCACGCCCGAGGCGGTGGCCAGCAGGCGCCACTGGGGGATTTCCACCACCGGGCCGGCGAACGGGAACTTGGGCTGGCGCTCGGCGTTGTAGACGCCCCAGTAGGCGCCCACCGAGCCTTCGTCGCCAGCCTTCCACGGCTGGTCGAAGGCTTCGATGACGAAGTAGTTGTAGCCCTTGGCGTTCAGCTTGTTGACCAGGGTGCGCAGGTAGATGGCCTGGTCGGCCTGGGTGGCCTGGGCGCCACCGCGGGTGCGGCCGTTGCTCGGCCAGCCGACCTCGCCCAGCAGCAGCGGCTTCTTCGGGAACATCTTCTTCAGCTCGCGGGCGCGCTCGAGGACGAAGTCGACCGAGTCCTCCTGCGGCACGAACTCCCAGTAGGGCAGCACGTGGGCGGCGATCAGGTCGACGTGCTTGGCCAGCTCCGGGTACTTCTGCCAGATGTGCCACTGCTCGGCGGTGGTCACCGGCACCTTGAGCGCGCCGCGCACCCGGTCGAGGTAGCCGATCAACTGTTCGGGGGTGACTTCCTCGCGGAACAGGGCCTCATTGCCGACCACCACGCGCACCACGCTGCGCTCGCGCTTGGCGATCTCGATGCCGCGCTCGATCTGCGACTCGTTGGCCGCCTCGTCGTTGCTCAGCCAGATCCCCAGGGTCACGCGCAGGCCGGCCTCCTCGGCCAGGCGCGGGATCTCGGCCTGTATGCCGTCGACCGAGTAGGTGCGGATGTTGTCGGTGTGACTGCTCAGCAGCTCGAGGTCGGCGCGGACCTCGTCCTCGCTCGGATAGGTGTTCTCCTGCGGGTTCTGGTGCAGGCGGAACGGGGCGTAGGAGAAGCCGGAGATCTGGTCGGGCCAGTCCGGGGCTTGCAGTGGTTGGTTGAACCAGGCCCACAGGCCGGTGAACAGGGAAGCCACGGCCACGACCATGACCAGGTTGAGACCCAATTTGCGAGCAGACATGTATGCAGGGTTCCAGGAAGAGGAACAGGGGAAAGGCCGGCGGACACCGACGCGCGCGCATCCTACTCTGTGCCCCGTGGGCTGTACAGGGGCGGTGCCGGCGTCCGTACTGCCAATATGACAGCGTTATCGCACGCCGGTTCGCTGGGCGCCGGCGGAGTGACGAACTTATAATGCGCCACGCATTTTTCCGGGGGTGTCATGCAGATCGACGAGCAGCGTTTTGGCGGCATTGCCCGCCTGTACGGCCGCCTTGGCCTCGAGCGCCTGGCCGCGGCCCATGTGGCGGTGGTCGGCATCGGCGGCGTGGGTTCCTGGGCCGCCGAGGCGCTGGCGCGCAGCGGGGTGGGCGAGATCTCGCTGTTCGACCTCGACGACGTCTGCGTGACCAACACCAACCGGCAGATCCACGCCCACGCCGGCAACATCGGCCGGGCCAAGGTCGAGGCGATGGCCGAGCGCATCCGTGCCATCAATCCGGACTGCACGGTGCACGCGGTGGCCGACTTCGTCACCCGCGAGACCATGGCCGAGTACATCACCGAGCAGTTCGACGGGGTGATCGACTGCATCGACAGCGTGGCGGCCAAGGCGGCGCTGATCGCCTGGTGCAAGCGGCGCAAGATCCAGATCGTCACCACCGGTGGCGCCGGCGGGCAGATCGACCCGACGCAGATCCAGGTCGCCGACCTCAACAAGACCTTCAACGATCCGCTGGCGGCCAAGGTGCGCTCGACCCTGCGCCGCGACTACAACTTCTCGCGCACGCCGGGACGCACCTACAGCGTGCCCTGCGTGTTCTCCAGCGAACAGCTGCGCTACCCCAAGCCGGACGGCAGCGTGTGCCAGGCCAAGGGCTTCGTCGGCGAAGGCGTGCGCCTGGACTGCGCCGGCGGCTTCGGCGCGGTGATGATGGTCACCGCGACCTTCGGCATGGTCGCCGCGGCGCGCCTGGTCGACAAGCTGGTGGCCGGCACGCGCCGCCCGGCGGAGCGCAAGGCAGCCGAGTAGGGTGCGCCATGCGCACCATCGAACCCGGGCGGTGAAGGACGGTGCGCGCGGCGCACCCTACGCCAGTTGGCGGATCCGCGTGAGCACCGCATTCAGCCCGTTGCTGCGCGAGGGCGACAGCTGGCGCGCCAGGCCGAGCCGATTGAACCAGTCGGCCACGTCCACCTCGGCCAGCTCGGCGGCGGTGAGGCCGTTGACCCGCAGCAGCAGCAGGGCCAGCAGGCCGCGCAGCAGGCGCGCGTCGCTGCTGGCGCGTATCTGTAGGCATTCACCGTCATGGCCGGGTACCAGCCACACCGTGCTTTCGCAGCCGTGCACGCGGTTGCTCTCGCAGCGTTCCTCTTCGCTCAGCGGCTCCAGGCGTTCGCCCCACTGCATCAGCAGGCGCGCGCGCTGCTCCCAGCCGGGGCAGACGGCGAAGGCGTCCAGCGCCTCGCGGGCGGCCGGGGTCAGGTTCATCGCAGCAGCTCCAGGGCGTGGTTGAGGGCGGCGAAGAAGCGCTCCAGGTCGTCGCCCTCGCTGTACAGGCCGAGCGACACGCGCACCGCGCCGGGCATGCCCAGGCGGCGCAGCAGCGGCATGGCGCAGTGCTGGCCGGCGCGCACGGCGATGCCCTGCTCGCCGAGCAGGTGGGAGAGGTCGGCGTTGTGCACGCCCTCGACCACGAAGCTGGCCAGCGCGGTGTGCGGCTCGCTGAGCAGGTGCAGGCCGTCGAAGCGGCGCAGGCCCTTGAGCAGGCGCTGGTGCAGCACGTTCTCGTGGGCGGCGATGGCCTGCTCGTCCTGGGCGTTCAGGTAGTCGAGCGCGGCGCCCAGGCCGATGGCGGCGGCGATCGGCGGGGTGCCGGCCTCGAAGCCCAGCGGCGGCGCACGGAAGTGGGCTTCGTGGTAGTCGGCGAACTGCACCATCTCGCCGCCGAACTGCCAGTGCTGCAGGCGGGCGAGGGCGCGGCGGCGGCCGTAGAGCACGCCGATGCCGTCCGGGGCGTACAGCTTGTGCCCGGAGAACAGGTAGAAGTCGCAGCCCAGCGCCTGCACGTCGTGGCGGCCGTGGACCACGCCCTGGGCGCCGTCGACCACGGTCAGGGCGTCCTGGGCGCGGGCCAGGGCCAGCAGGCGCTCCAGCGGCTGCCAGCGGCCGAGCACGTTGGACAGCTGGCTGACCGCCAGCAGGCGGGTGCGCGGGCCGATCAGGGTGGCGGCCTGCTCCAGGTCGACGTCGCCGGCGCCATCCAGCGGCAGCACCACCAGTTTCAGGTTGCGGCGCAGCGCCAGTTGCTGCCAGGGCAGCAGGTTGGCGTGGTGCTCGAGGGCGCTGACGGCGATCTCGTCACCGGCCGTGAACAGGTGCTCGAGGCCGTAGGCCAGCAGGTTGATGCCTTCGGTGGTGCCGCGGGTGAAGACGATTTCGTCCGTGCTCTGCGCGTTCAGCCACTGGGCGACCTTGCTGCGGGCGCCCTCGAAGGCCAGGGTGGCCCGCTCGCCCGGGGCGTGCTGGGCGCGGTGCACGTTGGCGGCGCCGCCGGCGTAGTGGTCGAGCAGGGCATCCAGCACGGCCTGCGGCTTCTGCGCGGTGGCGGCGCTGTCGAGGTAGGTCTGGGCGCTGGCGGTGAAGGCGGCGAAGGCCGGGAAGTCGGCACGCCAGGGAGAAGGCAGGGACATGGTGGCTCCTGTCAGGGGCGGTCCCGGTAGGGTGCGCCACGCGCACCGCATGGCGGTGGCTGGCTGGTGCGCACGGCGCACCCTACGGCGAGCTGCTTAGTTGTGCGCGTGCAGCATCTCGTTGAGCTCGATCGCGGTCTTGTTGGTCTTGCACTCGACCGCGCCGGTCTGCGAGTTGCGGCGCAGCAGCAGGTCGTTCTGCCCGGCGATATCGCGCGCCTTGACCACTTCCACCAGCTGGTTCTGCTCGTCGAGCACGGCGACCTTGGTGCCGGCGGTGATGTACAGGCCGGACTCCACGGTGCAGCGGTCGCCCAGCGGGATGCCGATGCCGGCGTTGGCGCCGATCAGGCAGCCTTCGCCCACGGAGATGACGATGTTGCCGCCGCCGGACAGGGTGCCCATGGTCGAGCAGCCGCCGCCCAGGTCCGAGCCCTTGCCGACGAACACGCCGGCGGAGACGCGGCCTTCGATCATGCCCGGGCCGGCGGTGCCGGCGTTAAAGTTGACGAAGCCCTCGTGCATGATGGTGGTGCCTTCGCCGATGTAGGCACCCAGGCGCACGCGGGCGGTATCGGCGATGCGTACGCCGCTCGGCACCACGTAGTCGGTCATCTTCGGGAACTTGTCCACCGAGAACACTTCCAGCAGCTCGCCCTTCAGGCGCGCTTCCAGCTGGCGCTCGGCCAGCTCGGCCAGGTCGACGGCGCCCTCGTTGGTCCAGGCCACGTTGGGCAGCAGCGGGAAGATGCCGGCCAGGCTGGTACCGTGCGGCTTGACCAGGCGGTGGGACAGCAGGTGCAGCTTGAGGTAGGCCTCCGGGGTGGTCGCCGGGGCGGCATCCTCGGCCAGCAGCACAGCGACCAGCGGCTTGCGGCTCTCGGCCAGGCGGGTCAGCAGGGCGGCCTGGGTAGCGTCGATGCCCTTGAGTGCGCCGGCCAGGTCGTGGGCCTGGTGGTTGGTCATGGCGATGGTCTGGTTGCCGCCTTCGTAGCCGAGGGTGGCGGTGGTCGCGGCGACCAGTTCGGCGGCCGGAGCCAGCAGCGGCTGGGCGTAGAAGACTTCCAGCCAGGCGCCCTGGCGGTTCTGGGTGCCGACGCCGAAGGCGATGCTGTAGAGATTCTGCGACATGCGGATGTTTCCTTTCGAGAGTTGCGGGCGGCCGGCTCAGGCGAGCGCGGCGGCGTAGAGTTCCGGCTTGAAGCCGAGCAGGGTACGGTCGCCGAGGTCGAGCACCGGGCGCTTGATCATCGACGGCTGCGCGAGCATCAGTTCGATGGCGCGGGCCTGGTCGAGATCGGCCTTCTGCTCGTCGGCGAGCTTGCGGAAGGTGGTGCCGGCGCGGTTGAGGACCTTGTCCCAGCCGTGCTCGGCGCACCACCTTTCCAGGCTGGCGCGGTCGATGCCGGCGGCCTTGTAGTCGTGGAAGCGGTAGGCGACGCCCTGCTCGTCGAGCCAGGTGCGGGCCTTCTTCATGGTGTCGCAGGCCTTGATTCCGTAAAGCGTTAAGTCATTGATTTTGCTGGTGGTTTCGGTCATCCCCAAAATCCCCCCAAAATACCGCCAAAATTAAGGCCCGCATTATGCCACGTCGATCCACTCGGCGCCCCGGCTGTCCCGGTAGATGTCGGTCATCTTCGCGGACTTATGGCCGAGCAGAGCCTGTGGGTCGCGGCCTTCCGCTGCGTGCAGGCGGGCGGCCAGCGAGCGCTGCTCGTGGAAGGTCGGCGGGTTGTCGCCGATGGTGATCGCGCCTTTCCCGGCGGCCCGGTCCCGCGCCTCGGCGAAGGCCTTGCTCAGCGTGTCGAGCATGATCGGTTGCCCGGGGGCGGCCTTGCTGATCGTGCGGCTGTGGTGCACCAGGTGCTGGCTCACTACGCGGTCGCGGCAGCGCTTGATGGTGCCGGCCAAATCCAGTGCCACCGACTGCAGGCTGATCGACAGGCCGAGGCGCAGGCGCTGGCCTGTCTTGGACTGGACGACATGCAGGTGATCGTCGCGCACGTCCTTGAACAGCATGCTGGCGATGTCCTCGCGGCGCTGTCCTGTCAGGACGGCCAGCTCCATCGCGCGCTTGAGCCACGGCTGGCGGGCTTCGGCGTAGATCGCCTTCCACATCTCCAGCGTCAGGCGCTCGCGCTTGATCTTCACCTTGGCGGCCTTGGTCACCTCGACCGGGTTGGTCGCTGTCCACCCCGCAGCCATGGCCTCCATGAACACGTCGCGCAGCAGCGACCGCATGGCTCGGCTCATCTGCGCCTTCCCTTCGCGTGCCAGGCCGGTCAGATAGTCCGCAACATCGATGGTGCCAATGTCGGCAATGTCCCGCCCTGCGAACCTCTTCTCCAGTACGTTGATGCGCATGCCGAGGTTTCGCATGGTTGCCGGTGCCAGGTCGCGTTCTGCGATGATCTGCCTGTAGCGCTGCAGCCAGTCTGCGAACAGCCGTGCCGGCCGTGCTGGCGGAGCGGACATCCGCTCCACCAGCGCCGGCCGGGAGGCCATGACAGCATTCGCTGCATGGGCCTCGCGGAGCGCTGCGTCCTTGTCAGAGCCGAGCCCGAACATGCGGCCGCTTACCGGGTCGCGGTAGGTGTAGTAGGTCACACCGTTGCGCTTGTCGGTCTTGCGGTACAGGTTCGGCGGTAGGTCTTTCGACCCCGTTTTACGCGGCCTTGGCGCCATGGCGAGCCCTCTCGATACGGCTGAGCAGCGAACCGCCGCGCACCAACGGTGGCGGCTCGCGATAGTGTGCGTCCTGGTCCACATAGTACCGGCGGCCGTGCTTGACCGCCGCAGGCTCGAAGCGCCCCTCGCGTGCCCACAGCTGCAGGGTGGCTCGGGATGGGGGCGGATCCAGATTGAGCTCGGCCCACTTCTCCAGGGTGACCTTCATCTCCGCTTCCCTCCCTTCCGATTCTTCTTCGATCCGCCCCGGGCGCTGGCTCGCCACTGGACGTAGTTGGCCGTCAGCTCCGGGTTGGTTGCGCGCAGGTCGTCGACGGCCTCGTCGATCAGCTGGCCGACCACGGCCGGCAGGTCGTCGACCGTGCACGGCGTGGTGGTGCGGGCGTCCAGCTGCAGGGTGGCGCCCTGGGTGTCGATGATCAGCAGCGATACAGACCACGGCAGAGGCCGGCGAGGGCGGTTGCCGATGACGGTGGCCGCCCTCTCGGGCGGCGCGTTGGTGGTGTGGATGATGGTGCAGGTCATGGCGTGACCCTCTTGAACTCGACGACCCAGACCCAGGGGTTAGCGTCCCAGGGCTCGGCGCCGTTGATCGACTCCCACAGCTCGCGCCATGCGTCGAAGGGATCGATCCAGTTACCGGGGCCAGGTTCGCTCTCGAAAGCGTGGTAGTAGTACTCGCCATCGCCATGGTGGATGCGGTTGATACCCTCGGCCAGGTAGCGGCTTCCGAAGGCAGTCTCGCCATCGCCATCCTGCAGGCGCTCGACGCGCACGTCGGTGATCTCCAGCAGGATGCGGGAGGCTGTTCGCGGCATGCGGATGCTCGGCGTCCATCGCACTGGTTGGCTGTCGCCGATGTGGTGCCACTGAACATTCGGCATCTCGCCGTCTGCCCGGTACACGTAGCGGAACTTCCAGTCGGGGCGGCCGGGAGACCCAGCGGTACCGATCGGGCCAACCGGGCGGCCTTCTGGAATGTCCACCTCGAAAACCTGGGCATGGCTCTCGCGCACCCACAGCCGGTCGCCGGGCTCGCCATAGGGACACTTGAAGTCCCAGCCTTTGCTTGGCGCGCCATTCAGGTGCCCATGTTTCGGCCGCCAGTACCAATCGGCCGTAGCAGGGCCGTGCGGGTAGTTCCGGCGTGGAATCGCATCGGTTACCGGCACGTCGGGCTGATGCTTGATTGCGCGGCGCGTCACCGTCTTCCGGCCATCAAGGATGGCGCGAACCATCGGTCCGCTGAACAGGATCGGACGCTCTTTCATGCTGCCTCCTCGATCTGCTGCTGCTCGACCAGATTGGCGCGCACCAGCGCGGCGGCGACGGGTGGGCAGACGCTGTTGCCGCACATGCGGACCTGGGCGGCCTTGCTCAGGCGCTTGCCGCCGGCGGTGTGGGTGTGGATGTAATCGGCCGGGAAGCCCTGCGCGGCGTACAGTTCGTGGGGCTCGAGCATGCGCATGCCGATGTCGACGATCTGGTACGGCTCGCCCTTGATCATCACCAGGGCCATGCGGTCCTTGGTGGTGACGGTGTGCAGAGGCTCGTCGAGGGGCTGGCCGTCGCCGGTGCCGTAGTACTTGAGCAGGAAAGCGCGGACCTCGCCGAGGTGGTTGCCCTGGGCGCTGATGGTGTGAAGTGGCTCGGTCACTGGCTGGCCATCGCGGCAGGTACCGCGCAGCTTGATCAGGTGACTGGTCACCAGCGCGTTGTGGTCGACGGTGGTCACGGTCGGCAGCGGCTCGGCCAGGCTGACGCCCGGGCCGTTGTAGTTGCCGCCGTAGTGCTTGGCGAGGAAGGCCGCCACCACAAGCTGGTCCGGTGGCGTTCCGTGCGGGTTGAGCACGCCTGCCGAATGCGCCGGGGCGATGAACGGATGCCGGGCGTCGAGGACGTACCGCTGCAGGCCGCGAGCGATACGGCGCAGGGTGTTCTCGGCGAGCGGACGCTGGCGGCCGAAGATGCTCGGGCACGGGATAGACCAGTCGATGATCTCCGCGGCGGTGCGCCACGGTTTGAGCAGCTTGCGCTTGACCGCGTCGCTGTTCGGGTCGCCGTGGGTCGGCTGTGGCCAGACGAGGGGCAGGCCATCGCGGCGCGAGGTAAGGAACAGGCGCTTGCGGATGGTCGGGGCGCCGTAGTCGCAGGCGCGCAGTTCACGCCAGTCCACCTGATAGCCGAGGCGGCGCAGGGCGTTGGTGAAGCTGGCGAAGGTGCGGCCCTTGTTGCGCGGGCAGGGGCGGCCGTCGCTGGTGATCGGGCCCCAGGTCACGAATTCCTCGACGTTCTCGAGCATGATCACCCGCGGCCGCACGGTGGCGGCGTAGCGGATGGCGACCCAGGCGAGGCCGCGGATCTTCTTCGACACCGGGGTGCCGCCCTTGGCCTTGCTGAAGTGCTTGCAGTCCGGGCTGAACCAGCACAGGTCGACCGGGCGGCCCTGGACGATCGCGCGCGGGTCGATGTCCCACACGCTTTCGCAGTGGTGGCGGGTGTGCGGGTGGTTGATGTCGTGCATGGCCACGGCCTCGGGGTCGTGGTTGATGGCGATGTCGACCGGGCGGCCGAGGCCAAGCTCGATGCCGGTGCTGGCCCCGCCACCGCCGGCGAAGTTGTCGATTACCAGGCCGTCGAAGTTGAAGGCCGGCTGCGGGTGAATGCGAAACAGGCTGGTCATGCCAAGGCCCTCCCGCATTCGGCCGGGGCCAGCAGGTCGAGCTGGTCACCGGGCAGGCGCAGGTCGCGCGGTTGGCAGGTGGCGCCGCCATCGAGGCGGGCCAGCCAGGTGTTGCGGCCGCGGTCGAACTGCAGGCCCTCGAGGAGGCGCTGGCGGGCAGGGGCGCTGACGTGCACCACCGGGCTGCCGGTGGGCAGCTCGGCGAGGCGGCGCAGGGCAGCCGGGAGTTTGTGCAGGGTGGTCAGGGCGTTACGCATCGGCGGCCTCCTTCGCTGCGAGCATGCGTGCCAGGTCGCCCATCACGCTCTTGGCCTGCTCTGCATCGCCGGTGCTCGGCGTTGTGATGGTGGCGTACTGCAGCAGGTGCAACAGGTCGGACACGCGGCTGCGCAGGGCAGTGTTCTCGTCGAGCAGATCGAGGTTGCTGCGGGCCACCTTCGTGACGTTTTCCAGCGCAGAGCGAGTGCTTTGCAGGCTGGCGATTCGGTCTTCGGCTTCGTGGCGCCACTGCTCGGCGAGGGTCTTCCAGTGCTCGACCTCGCTCCAGGGCGATGGGATGACAACGGCGTTGACCTTGATGGTGTCGGTCTGGCCGGTCAGGGCGTTGAGTGCTGCGGCGTGCTGCTCGGCCTCCTCGCGGCTTTCGGCGGCCCACAGCTCGTCCGGGCCCTGGGCATGGACTGCCCAGTGCTGTTCGGCTGGTGCCGGGCGGGCGCGTTGGATGGTGCACAGCTCATCAGGCTGGCCTTCGCGCAGGCCGAGCGAATTCAGCAGGCTGTTGAAGTCGCAGCCGCGGCGGATGATGGTCGCCGGCGGGAGCATCACGTCGCATGGCAGTGAGGGAAGCTCTCTGGCGAGCCCTTCGACTGCCTGGGCGTAGATGATCTTGATACACGACCAACTGATGGGGACGTGCTGGATATAGGTCCCGGTGCCACCGCACATTTCGCACTCATCATCACGATCGTCAGGATCGCACTCAGCGCACGGCAGCTCGATTGACTCCGAGTGCTCGCCGGACAGCAGCGCCTTGGCACCGTTCGCCGCGGTAAGGCGACGGGGCATCAGGATGTAGTCCGACAGCAGGTTGGCGGGCATGGTGGTTTGCTCAGCCATGGCTCACCTCCTCGCGCTCCACCTGCGGCTGCAGCGGGTTGTTCTCCAGCTCGCCCTGGATGTTGCGGGCCAGCTGTAGGCGCTCGAACATGTCGGCGTCTGGGTTGGTCAGCACGTCGGCTGCCTGGTGCAGCAGGTCGCTCAGTACAGAGCTGCTCTCGCTCTGACCGGCATGTAGGCGCAGCGCCTTGCACAGCTGTTTGGCCTCGTGGCGGGCGTCGTGCAGGGCGTGGTGTTTGGTGCCCTCGAACGGGCCGACGTTCTTCGCCTCGGGGTAGAGGGCGAGGATGGTGCGTAGGTCGCGGTCGTTCCGGAACTCCCAGGGGGTGGGGCGGGTGAGTTCGCTGTAGGCGCTGCGCAGGATGACGTTGTCGAAGCTGCTGCCGTTGCCCCAGACCAGCGCGTCGCGGTGGGGGGCGTAGATGTCCATCCAGCCGGCCAACTGCTCGAGGGTTGAAATGATGGGGGTGCCCGGTTGGCTGCCGTCGATCTCGGCGCGGGCTTCGGCGCTCTGCTGCAGCCACCACTGGATGGTGGAGGCGTCGGCCTCGCGCTTCCAGTGCGGGATCATGGCCGACTCCAGGTCGATGCGGCGGTAGAACTCGTCGAGCGGCTTGGCATCGCGGACTACCACGGCGCCGATGGCTGCGATGGGGGCGTTCGGGCCTTTGCCGAGGGTTTCCAGGTCGATGACGATGTGGGTCTGCTTGATCATGTTCGTGTCCTCAGGTCGCAATGGCGGGTGTCAGGTGAGCGCGGCGCGGGTGCGGTTGTCGTCGCGGTAATGGCGCGACAGCGCTCGGGTTAGGTGCGGGGCCTGAGGGTGGTGGGTTGCGGTGCGGTGGCTGCTGGTCGGCATGTGCTCCGCGCAAGTTGCGGGCGGTGGCGGCCATGCGCCGGCAGCTCTCTGCGAAGGTCAGGGGCAGCGGCTCGTCGTCCTGCTCGGCAGTCTCCGGCGCGCTGGCGGCCTGGTTGGCCGGTACCACTGGATTGGCTGGCGGGGTGGTGCGGACGATGGTCAGCAGCAGCGCCGGGAGAATCTCCAGCACCAGAGCCAGGCCGAGGCCGAGCAGGGGCACCAGGTCGGCCGGGGCGGCCACCGGCAGCGGCTGCGCCTGTAGCTCGGCCAGATCGCGGGCGGCGGTGTCCAGGCGATTGCGGGCGTCGGCGCGCAGGGCGTCGATGCGGGCGTCGCTGGTCGTGGTCAGGTTGAGCGCGGCGCGGGCGAAGTCGCGGGAGCGCAGGGCGGCGGCCTCGGTGCTGACGGCGGCTGCCTCGGCATCGAGCCTGGCCAGATCCTGCTGGGCAACCGAGCGGGCGAGTTCGGCGACGGCGAACTGCTGCTGGTGAGCCTGGTGCTGCGCGGCGCGGGCGCCGAGGTCGGAGGTGAAGCGCTCGGCCGTTGCCAGTCCGCTGAAGACGGCGAGGATCGAAGCAGCAACAGCCATGGCCACGGCGCTCGCGCGGCGGCCGCCGTCGAAATACTCGCGGGCGGTCGGCCACAGCATGTACTTGACCAGGTCGGCCACGGCGAAGGCGCCGGCGTAGAGCAGGGCCATGCGCTTGTCGTCAACCAGCTCGTACACGGCCAGCGAGATGGTCACCACGGTTACGCTGGAGAGCGCCCAGGCGAAGCCGATCATGACTGTCGGGCGGGTTGGGAGCTTCATGCTGCACGCTCCATGTGCTGGGTCTGCGGCTTGAGCCAGCCAGCGAGGTCGCGCAGCTGCTTGGCCTGGCTGGTTGCGGCATCAGCTTTCAGGGTGGCGTTGATTGGCCGCCATACGTTCGCAGCCAGACGGAGGGTGTCTGCCGCGTCGCACAGCAGGCGCGCGTGCTGGTCGTTGAGCACCTGGGCGTCGTCGAGCTGCAGGTGCAGCGCTTCGTAGGCCTCGCGGGCGTCCTGCATGGCCCGGGCGTGGTTGTCCTTGAGGCGGCGCAGTTCGGCCTGGGTGCTGGCAAGCAGGCGCTCGGCGCTGTTGCAGCGGGCGGCGGTTTCGTTCAGCTCGATCTCCAGTTCTTCCTCGGCGAGGTCGTAGCCGGAGTCGAAGCCGTCCTTGCGGCCTGCGGAGTAGCCGCGGCGCTTGCCGATATGGAAGGCGCAGACCGCGATCAGTTGGCCGGCCGCGAGGCCGATCAGTGCGGCGAGCGGTGTGCTTAGGGTGGTGAGTTCCATGTGCTGTGTCCCCCTGGTGGTGGGTTGCCCGCCGCTGGTGAGGCGGCGGGCGGGTGTTACTGGGTCAGATGGTGGCTTCGTACAGCGGCACCGAGCCGATGGCGTCGGCGATCTGCTTGCGGACGGCGTTGTAGGCCTCCTCGAGCACCTTGTCCGGGCGCACCAGCTCGAACCACATCACCAGGCGGCCTTCCTGGATGCGGTAGCGGAAGCGGGCCGGGATGCAGAAGGCGTCGCCGCCGAGGAACGGGCGGATGCCGATGAAGAACTGCTCGGGGATGTTGAGCTGGCCGGTCTCGCCGGCGCGGCCGTCGATCTGCTCGTTGTAGGTCAGCTGCACCTGGCCGTTGTCCAGGCGGATGCCCTGGCGGAAGGCGATGTTCTTCTTCGCCTCGAGGGTGCGGCTGATCTCCAGCATGTCGGCCGCGGTGGGGGCGGCGTGGTTGCCGTCGGGCTGGACGATGTCCTTGACGTTCTCCTCGATGAACTCGGCGAAGTCGGCCTGCGCCATCTTCTTGCGGTCGGCGGCGCGCCAGTTGCCCCACTCGACGGTGGTCGGGCACTGGTAGGTGGCCTTGTGGGTGCCCCACGACGGCGAGTCGGGCTGGTGGTAGTCGAGCACGGCGGTGAAGGTGCGGCCTTCCGGGCCGTTGCAGAACACGGCCGAGGCGCTATCGGCGAAGCGGTTCACGTAGTCGATGAAGGTCTTGGCGTCGAGCACCTTGACGGACTGGCGGATGCGCACCGGCGCCGGCAGGTGCTGCTCGAGGCCCTGCAGCTCGACGCCTTCGGGCAGCAGTGCGACAGGGGCGGTCAGGCCGGGGTGGTCGAGCGGCTTGCCGAGGGCCTGGGCGAGGGCGACGAGTTGGGTGATGGCTTGTTGCATGGTTGGCTTCCTTGGTGAGTGGCTTGGTTATTCGTTGACGGTGCGCAGGGCGGCGGCCGGTTCGTCGGCGACGGAGCGCAGCGGGATTTCCTGCTGGCGAGGGTCCTTGCGGGTCAGGTTCCCCTCGGGCGTCAGGAAGAACAGCGAGGTGCCGCGCGACAGCTGCGGTTCCTTGGCCTTCACGTCGGCCTTGATGGTCATCTGGCCTGCGCCGTCGGGTTTGTAGACGAGCTTGAGGGTCAGCTCGCCCTGCTTGCCGGTCAGGCGGATGGCGTCGATCAGGCTGTGCTGGGTGTCGGTCAGCTCGTCGAGCAGGTGCCCGGCCTCGAGGTCGCGCAGGGTGTCGATGAACGGGCGTGCCTTCTTTGTGGTCATGGTGCTGTGTCCCCTCTGGGGTGGTGGTCAAGCCGCTTGGTCGGCGGCGGGTTCTTGGCTAGGTTGCGGCGGGGTGCCCTTGGTGGCGTGAGTGGAGTGCATCGCGCGGCGGACCAGCAGGTCGGCCAGATCCTCCAGGGTGACCCGTGGCTCATCCAGTCGTGACTCGAACATCGTGAAGGTGCGCAGCTGGACCTTGCCCTTGCGGATCAGCGCGCGCAGGTGCTTGTCCGTCTTGATCCGGGTGAAGTAGCACTCGCGCACCTCGGACAAGGTCAGGCTGGCGGCTCGGTGCTGCTTCCACAGCCTGGCGAGCATGTCTGCGCGGGCTGCCTCCCCGCACCCCGCCGGGGTGGCCGCTCCGGGGGAGCGGTGCGCCAAATTGTCGACACTCTCGGTCAGCTGGCGGGCGATGGTTTGGCCTTGGGTCATGCGGCATCGTCCTTGTGGCTGGTGGTGGTGATGGCTACCCCGAGGCGGGCGGCGAGCCAGTCGATGCCCGCCTCGGTGACCATCAGCACGGAGTAGTGCACGTACTTCTTGATCCGGTCGTTCCAGTGCTGCCGAGGGTCCATGAACAGATGCCCGCGCCCGATGTAGCGGGAAGCCAGGGTGCCGTCCTTGTTCAGGACGTTGGTGTCCTGCAGGTGCTTGCGCAGGTCGCTCTCGCGGACGCCGAGCACGCTGGCCGCCTTGCGGATGGTCCGGTTCATGGGGTGCCTCAGGCTGCGCGCGCCGCGGTGCGGCGGGCGATATGCGCCAGGGCGCGCTCGATGTCGCGCAGGAAGTCCGCCAGGTCGCCATCGTTGTGCATCACCAGGTCGTTGTCGCGGATCTCGATGCCGGCCTCGCTGCTATGCGCCGCAACGCCGGGGGCCTCCGGGCGCAGGATGTGCACCACCACGCCGCCGCGGCGGCGCAGCCAGTCGGCCTCGTTCTCGAAGCGCAGATCGCTGACGACGATGCCGGTGCTGCCGGGCAGGCAGCGGGCGAGGCTGTCGAGGTTCTGCTCGGCGAGCAGCAGCCAGATGTCGTTGTGCACCAGGCCGCGGCCGAACTCGGTGCCGAGCAGCTGCATCAGCTCGCGCGGGCTCTTGCCCAGCCAGGGCAGCGGCTGCTCCTTCAGCGCGCCCTCGAGGTGGGCGTCGGACAGGTTGAAGCCGTTGGCCAGCATGCCCTTGAGCGGCATGGCGAGGGCGTAGTGGATGAAGCCGTGCTCGGTGGCGAGGTGCTTGGCGGCGGTGGTCTTGCCGCTGCGTGCGGGGCCGGCGAGGCCGATCAGGATCTGGGTCATGGTCAGGCCTCCGGAGCGGTTTCAAGGTGGCGGCGGGCGAAGGCGAGCATGGCCTGCAGCTCTTCGAGCAGTTCCGGCTCGTCGTCCTGGTCCATCGGAACGATGCGGACGCGTATGGTCTCGGCCTTCGGCCAGGTTCCGGTCGGCTTGAGATAGTCGAAGCCAGCCGGCCGGAAGTGCAGGCTGGCTGCACCGTGGCTGATGTCGAAGCACGGACTCCACTGGCCCTTGGCGGCCACCTGGGCGACGGTGTCGACGATCATCATGAGGAGGATGCTGATAGGGCTCATGCGGCATCCCCTCCGAACGGGCCGAAGCCGGCGTGGCAGGACTGCTGCAGGGTGGCGGCCTTTTGGCCGGCGCCGACGATTACCAGCAGGCCGGTGCGGCTCTGGATGCGGGCGATGGTGGTGGGGTTGGAAGCCGCTGCCGGGTGGAGGTACACCGGGCAGCGGGTGGTGCGGCGTGCTGTGTCCATGGGTGCGTCCCTTGGTGAGTGGGTACGCAATGAATATGTACTAACGGTTCATTTCAGTCAAGAACCTAAAGTTCATATTTTCTTTTGGATCATGAGTCGCATAAAGCGAAAAGCCCCGCACGGGGCGGGGCTTGGTTGGTTCGCTGGGCGGTCGTTCAGCCGAGCAGGGTTTTCTGCCAGTGATCCTCGCTGACGATGGCGAGCGGGCAGCCCGCGTCTCGCAGCTCGACGGCACGCATGATCTTGCGGCCGTAGGTGCTTTGCAGCCACTGCTCGTTGCCGATGCTGCCGACCACCAGGAAGTGGGTCTTCTTGGTGATGCTGGGCGCAGCCAGGCCGCCGCGGTCGATCACCACGGCCTCGCAGTCCTTGCGGGGGCCGAAGGCCATCACGCCGGTGAAGACGAAGACCCTGCCGTGCGGGGTCAGGTCGGGCGCAGGGTTGTCCAGCGGCAGCGTAGTGGGGGCGGTATAGGTGCGCGGCGCCGGTTGCGCGCTGGTGTAGCCGATGAAGCTGCGCAGGGTGTCGAGCAGGTCGGCGGCCTCGTCGGCGTCGAGCGCCTGGTCCAGCAGCATGGCATGGATGCGACGGAACAGGGTGTTGATGACCGGATCGTTCAGCTGGGCCAGGTGGGTGTTCATCCAATCGCGCAGGTGGGTCGCTTCCTGCTGGGTGACTACGCCATCGGCGACGATGCCAGTAACCAGACCGACCAGCATGTCGGCCGCGCGCCGGTCCATGCGGGCGGCATGGAAAATGCGGGTTTCCTGAAACTCCTGGTGCAGATCAACCATCTTCACGTCCTCTGTTGCATGGGATAAGCAAAGCCCCGCGTCTGCGGGGCTTGGGGTCAATTCTCTGCGCGGAAACTTTCCGCCAGCCTCGCCAGGTAGCGCATCAGGTCTCGTTGCCTGGCCTTGCCGTGGGCGTCTGGCCAGAGGAAGGCCATTAGCTGACAGCGATCCTCGTACAGCTCGCCCTGGACGTAGATCAGCGCGGCATCTTCGCCGGGGCGGCCAGACTTGCAGACCCGATGGTACTGGGCGCGGTCCTGGGGGAAGCTGCCCGGCGGCAGCTTGATGTGGATGTGCATCAGGCAGGCGCGGTAAGCCTCGGGCGGCTGGGTGTAGGGTGCGTCTCGGCCGAAGTAGCGGGGTGGGGCTAGGCGGTCGGACAGGATGTACTGCCGGAAGTCCTCCAGCAGTTGCGCGGATAGCCCGGGATACCGAGCGTCGACGGGGGCGAAGAATTCGGCGAAGGCTATGGGGTTGAAGGCGACTTCTACCGTCATCGACGCCCTTAGGCCAGCCTGGCCAGGCGCTGGGTGGTGTGCTCGGCCAGTGCCTTCAGGCCGTCCATGTCGATGGAGCTTTCCACGTAGCGGGGCGTTTCGTGCGTCTGGATCAGCAGGCTTTCGAGCTGTACCAAGCGCCCGCGCATCCTGGCCACGGCGCGGCGCAGGCCCATGTGCTCTTCGCTCAGGTAGTCGGGTACCTCGACGCCGCGCAGGGCGGCTTCCAGGCCGCGTGCCTGGGCGATCAGCTCCGGGAGGCGCTCGAACAGTTCAGCGTCGAAGCAGTCGCGCTTCAGCGTTACCTGAAGGGCTTGGCCATAGAGGTCGTCGAGTTCGAGGAATCCGGTACGCAGATCTTCCAGTACGCGGCGCAGCTCAGCGCGGCGAACCTGCAGAGCAGGCCGTTCGACCTGGGCGGCGACAGGCTTGACCGCCGGCTCGGCGACGGAATAGTCCCCGACCACGGCCAGGGCGGCCATGATCAACGATGTCGCAGTGGTTTTGATCGCCATGTCTGCTTCTCGGTGGACGTTTAAAAAAGCGCCGGGAGTATACGCACAACGCGACCTTACCGCTACCTGACCAGCTTATACAACACTGGGGAAACGTCCAGCGCGGCGGCGCGGGTTGGCCTGCTCAGATCAGGACCGAGTACCAGGGCGACGTAGGGGCTGCTGGTCAGAGCGCCGATCGCGGTAGCTTGGCGTCAATCACCCGGCCGATGATGTGCACGTTGTCGGTGATCTCTACCGTTCTGTAGGCCGGGTTCAGTGGGCGCAGATACTCGATGCCCGCGTCTCTGATGTACTGCTTGAACGTCGTTTCGCCGGTGTCGAGCAGCTTGGCGATATAGTACTTTCCGTTGACCAGATCGAACCCCTCGGGCTGCACCAGAATGAACATTCCAGATGGGAACCCGAAGCCTGTTGGTGGGGACATCGAGTCACCGCTGACCTCCAGCCAGTAGCCGCACGCCCCCGCATTCTCGTTCGATGCCAGCCACTCCTCCGCGAGGCCTGGCTGGTGGATTTCGCATGCCTCGCTCCAGCTTCCTGCTGCTACCCAACTGATCACGGGGTACTCCCTTGCCTCCCTGTGCGGTTGTAGTGCGGGCTTAACGTTTGCATGCTCGCTGGCAGCGTTGCCATCCTGTCGATAGTCAGATGGCAACATGCCAATGCCGTGGGTTGGGCCGGGGAGGCCCTCTCCAAATTGCAGCCATTCCACTCGAACGTTGAGAGCGGCTGCAATGGCCTGCATTGCTGGGCGGCCAGGCATTGCTTCTCCGTTAAGCCATTTGCTGGCGGCCTTTGCAGTCTTTCCTGTGATTGTCGACAGGCGTGCGCCTAGCCCCCACGCGGGAATTCCGGCGTCGGCGGCGGCACTCTTGAGGCGCATGACAAAGGCGCTGCGCATTTCATCGGGCTGAACCATAGGTTCACTATCGCACGGGCTTGCGTGAACTTTCAGTTCCGGCATACTATGTACCTGAAGTTCATATTTAGAGCCGAGGAGGGCTGTCATATGGCCGCTCTGAAAATGGCAATTGCATGTGCAGGTGGTGCGCGAGCTGCAGCTGAGGCATGTGGCGTCAGCGTTCGCGCTGTTTACAAGTGGATTGCTGCTGATTCGCTGCCGCGTACGGAATACACCGGCGAGACGAACTATGTTGCTCGGTTGGCTGATGCCGCCGCTAAGAATGGCAAGCCGTTCGATGCATCTAAGCTGAAAAATTCTGCGGCTCCTGGAAGGTCTGCCGCCTGAACACTCACCAGCCACAACCGCCGCGGGACACAGCACAAGGATCAGTCGCGGCGGGCCGGCACCGGGAGCCTCACCAGCAGACCGGGGCCGGCAGGGGGAGGGATGAACAGCAGCCTGACGCGGATGCGGCAGGCGAAGAAGAAGCAGGTGCCGGGAACCAGGGAAGCCACTCACCAAAGTAGGCCCTGGCCCCGGCGGGTTCGGTAGACGGGTACCACCCCTGACTACCTCAACAGCCTTGCCCGTGGGGACACAGCACGTATACCAACGGGCGGCGACTGCTGTAGGCCAATCATAGGGCAGTTGCCCGGGTTGCGCCTACAGCGATACCGGGGATTTAACACTCATGAGCCGCAAGGATCTGCTGCCGGACGCTGGTCCGGTCCTTTCTCTGCGCCAGGCGCTGTACCGCGCCGGTCGCGACTACAGGGGCGGGATCACCGCCCTTTCCCATGATCTGGCGATGGATCTCGACACCCTGCAGAAGAAGCTGCACCCCAGCGAGGAGCGGCGCTGGCCGACTCCGGACGAGCTGGAGGAGATCATTGCCGCTACCCGTGACCCGCGGCTGCTGGATGCGCTGATGCGGCAGGCGGGTGCGGTCTGGTATCGGCCGGAGCCGGTCGCGGCCACTCGGGACGCGCTCAAGGCGGTTGGCGAGCTGCTGCAGCGGGAAGGCGAATTCGTCGGCAGCCTGCACGCCGGCGCGGCCGACAATGTGTGGCAGCCGCATGAAGTGGCGCTGCTGGAGCACCATGGCCATCAGGTGATCCGCGCTGTGCTGGGCATCATGGCCGGCGCGCGGGCTGCGATGGAGGGCCGCTGCGATGGATGAGCGCTTCATCGAGCTGGCCGAGCAGGTGCAGGCTGCACAGGTGCAGCGGGCCATCGACAGCCGCGTGCGTTACCAAGGTGTGAGCGCCCTGGAGTGCGATGACTGCGGGGCTGCGATTCCGGAAGCCCGGCGCCAGGCGGTGCCGGGTTGCCGTTTGTGCGTGGATTGCCAGGGCATGGCGGAGGCGCGCGGATGACTCAGGCAGGGACGGCCACTCCGATTGCCGCCTGGGCGCGGCGCTATATCGAAACCTTCAATCTGGCCCTGGTGCCCATCGATCCGGGCGAGAAGGCCCCGAAGGGCAGCGGCTGGAACCAGCCCGGCGGCTACTTCACCGACGCGGCCGAGGCCGAGGCGTTCTGGAGCCGTCACCCGCAGCACAACATGGGTGTGGTGCTCGGCCCGAGCCGGGTGTGCTCGCTGGACGTGGATCATGTGGAGTACTCGCGGCAGGTGCTGCGCGATGTGCTGGGCATGGACCTGGACGCGCTGCCGGGCGACTACCCGACGCTGGTGGGCAACCCGGCGCGGTTCCGGGTGATGTTCCGTCTGCCGGAGGGTGTGGAGTTCAGCCGGCATTCGCTGTCATGGCCGAACGAGCTTGACCCGGATGGCAGCCAGTTCAAGCGGCTGATGGCCGAGGCGCGGCAGGCGAAGGCGGCCGGTGATGAGGCGCTGGAAGCCGAGCTGCGGGCGAAGGCGAAGCCGCTGGCTCCGGTGACTGTGTTCGAGCTGCGGGCGGGGCCGGTGCAGGATGTGCTGCCGCCGTCGATCCACCCGGAGACGGGCAGGCCGTACTCGTGGCGCACGCCGCCGTCGGCCGATGGGCTGCCGGAGCTGCCGTGCGATCTGCTGAACATCTGGCGCAACTGGGATGTGTTCAAGCGGATGGCCCTGGAGGCGTGCCCGTGGGCACCGAAGGCGGCACCGGCGCCGGTACGTGCTGCGCCTCCCGCCCGCGCGCAGGCCGGCGATCAGCCGTCGGTGATCGATGCGTTCAACCGGGCGCAGGATGTGGAGAGCCTGCTGAAGGCGCACGGCTATGAGCGCCGCGGGCGGAAGTGGTTGTGCCCGCAGAGCAGCACCGGGCTGCCGGGGGTGACGATCAGCGATGAAGGCCGGGTGTATTCGCACCATGGCTCTGACCCGCTGGCCAACGGGCACATGAACGATCCGTTCGATGTGTTCTGCATCCTGGAGCACGGTGGCGATACCGCGGCGGCGATCAAGGCGGCTGCCCGGTCGCTGGGGATGGAGCACAAGCGGGCGTCGCCCAGGCCGCCCGAGCCGCCGGCGGTGGGTGACCTTCCCCCGGCCCCATCCGATGTCGAGGGCGAAGGCGAGGCCGGCTGCTCCGATGACGGGGGGGCGGGGGAGGGCCTGACTCTGGCTCGCGTGCTGCGCCGTTACGCCTTGATCGAGGGGACCACGTCGGTGTGGGATCTGGACAAGGCGAAGAAGATGAAGCGCTCGGCGTTCGAGGCGCTGGTCGGCAAGGATGTGTTCAAGGAGTGGTCGGCCGTCACCGACGAGAAGCGCAAGAAGCGGGTCAGCGAGGAGTGGGTCCGCGATATCGAGAAGGCGCGGGCGATGGCGGGCAAGGCGGTGGGCGATGACAGGATGCCGCCGCTGGTGCGCTACGTGTATATCGACGGCACGAAGGATGTGTGGGACTACGCGAAGAAGCGGCGGATCTCCGAGGGTGCGGTGAAGATGGCCTTGGGCGATGCGTACAGCCTGTGGCTGAACAGCCCGGAGCGGCGTGTGGTGGACGTGAACCACATCGTGTTCGACCCGACGATGACGCATGACCCGAAGACGCACATCAATACGTTCGAGGGGCTGCCGCTGCAGCCGGTGCGCGACGACAAGGCGTGCGAGAACCTGCGCTGGCTGATCAGCTTCCTGTGCAACCACGACGAGAAGGCGGCCGATTGGCTGACGCGGTGGATTGCGTACCCGCTGCAGCACTCGGGGGCGAAGATGGATACCGCGGTGCTGATGCACTCGATCAAGGAGGGCTCGGGCAAGAGCCTGTTGTTCTCGGTGGCAATGGGGCGGCTGTACGGGCAGTACTCGGCGACGGTTGGGCAGACCCAGTTGGAAGGGAACTTCAACGCCTGGCAGAGCGGCAAGCTGTGGGCTGTGTTCGAGGAGGTGGTGAGCCGCGACCAGCGGTACAACCAGGTGGGCAAGATCAAGCAGCTGATCACCGGGCAGACGGTGCGCATCGAGTCGAAGTTCGTGAACGGCTGGGAGGAGGCCAGTCACATGAATGCGGTGTTCCTGTCGAACGAGATCATGCCGTGGCCGATCAGCGACAGCGACCGCCGCTTCCTGGTGATGTGGCCGGAGGATGTGCTGCCGCTGGATCGGCAGGCGGCGATCAAGCATGAGTTGGCGAACGGGGGCGTCGAGGCGCTGTACGGGTGGCTGCTGTCGGTTGACCTGGGCGGCTTCGATCAGCAGACGAAGCCGCCGGTGACCGAGGCGCGCAAGCGGCTGGTCGCGCTGAGCCGGGCGTCCTGGCAGACGTTCCTGTACCTGTGGAAGACGGGCGAGCTCGGGCCGAAGTTGTGGGGCGCGTGCACGGCGACCGATCTGTATGCGCTGTTCATCGAGTGGTGTCAGCGGAACCGGGAGCACACCCTGTCGCAGACGAAGTTCTCGGAGTTCATCAGTACCGAGGTGGAGAAGACGCCGCGGGGGATCCCGTGGACGGATGGCACGACGCGGCGGTTCGCGAACTTCTTCTTCCCGTCCTGCGAGCAGGCCTTCCTGCCACCTTCCCCTTCATCGGCCGATCTGGGCGCGCATGTGCTCGCCTGGCGGGTGGCGGCCAAGGCGGCGGGCTGGGCGGTGGATAGCTGGGACCATGTGAAGGGGGCTGCAGCATGAATCCTCGCGCATGTGTGTCGGGTGTGTCGGGTTTGTGTCGGGTGGTTTTTGGCGACCCTGCACAGGCGAAAGCCGCGTGTGGCGCGGGTTGTGGGCGTGTGTGTCGGGTGTGTCGGGTTGGCGCGCGCGTGCGCGCGTGCGCGCATGAATTTATGGCGGCATTCGGCAGCCGTTTTTTTTCTTACGCGAGGACTGAAAAAGCCGACAAACCCGACACACCCAACACAGCAGGTCTGAAAGCATTGTTTTTGCTGGGTTTGTTGTGTGTCGGGTGTGTGTCGGGTTGGGCGGTTTTGTGTCGGGTTGGTTCTGGCGAGGGAGTGCGCGGCCATGATTGAGGCAATCGAGGTGCTGATGACGTACTGGGGTGAGCAGCTGCAGAAGGCCGGCCAGCCCGGGGCGCTGCCTAGCTCGATGGGCACACTCGTGGAGTACCAGGGCTGTGCGCCGCGGGGCGGTATGCCTGGGGCTCGGATGCTGCTGGCGGGCGCTGGCCCGGACTACGCGGCGAGCGAGGTGGAGGCGGCGCTGGGCGCGGTGGAGCGCGGCGATGGGGGCGAGGCGCTGGGGAAGCTGGCTCGCAAGCGTTACCTGAACACCCTTGGCCTGACGCTGGACGAGCAGGTGTATGACCTGGAGCTGGGCCGTGGTGAGGCCGGGCGGCGGGCGTACTTCCGGCAGTTGCACAAGCTGCACTCGCTGGTGCAGGCGGAGCTGCTGGCTCGGCAGGCGAAGCAGGGTGGGCGCCGGCGTGAGGCTCGCCGGGATGGCGAGCGGATGCGGAAGGCTGCGCACGATCAGGCGCTGGCGGCGCATTCGGCGCGTGGGGTCGAGCTGTTCAAGGGGCGGAGCTGATGACCGTTCGTCGGGTGACTCGGCGTCAGTCGGCGTCAGTGGGCGTTTGTCGGCGTCAGTCGGCGTGTACCGATATCGGGGGCTTTTCGGTTTGTCACTCGGGGGGTACAAAGTCACCACGATTCGACAGGTGCGCCTGATCGAGCTAGCGAGCACTGTGCTGTGCCCCTGACCTTCCCCGGTCACCCTGACCCCGCTTCGGCGGGGTTTTCTATTTCTGCTGCCAGCCTGGCTAAGGAGCGCCGATGTCGACCGAGCAACCTTTCGCGGATATGCCGTTCTGGCTGGTGGTGCTGCTGAGCCTTGCCGGGCTGTCCGGCGAGATGCTGCGGGCGTCGGGCTCGAACCTGACGCTGCGGCAGATCCTGCAGCGTGTCGCGCTGCGCTTCCTCGCCTCGGGCCTGCTGGGTATGGCTACCGTGCTGCTGGCCATGGCGCTGTGGGGCAACCTGTACACGGCCACCGGGCTGGGCATCGTGATCGCGGTGATCGGCGCCGATGTGGCGGGTGGGTTGTACACCCAGCTGCTGGCGAAGCGGGCTGGGTTGCAGGTGCCGGAGCGGGATGGCGGGCAGTGATGCCCGCCCCGGCGGCCCCTTTGGGCCCGGGTCCTTCCGGCCAAAAAGACCATCTACGGCGACGTGGACCGCGTTTTTTTCGCAGACGTGCGGGCCTATAGGGGGTTCCGCTTCCTGTCCCGGCTGACCCGGAGCATCCCATGCCATCGCAACGCGAGATCGCCCAGCACCTGGACATGAGCGAGCGCAACGCGCGCGACGTGCTGAAGGGGCTGGGCATCGACTGGACCACCGCGGACCTCGACGAGATCCGCATCGCCTACATCCGCGACCTGCGCGAGAAGGCCGCCGGCCGCGGCAGCAGCCAGGCCGAGCTGCTCAACGCTGCGCGCATCGAGGAGTCCACGGTCAAGGCCGCCAACGGGCGGCTGGCCTACCACGAGAAGCTCGGGACGCTGGTCCCGACCGCTGACGCCGCCAACGCCATCAACGACTGGGCCGCCTTCGCCAACCGCGAGTACCTGAGCGGCGCGGAGAAGCTGGTCGACGAGATCGAGAGCCGGGCGAAGGTCAGCGTCGACCGCAGCATGGTGACCCAAATTGTTGGAGCTACAGTCAGCCGAATTGGCGGCTATGCGGACAAGCTTGGCCGTCGTATTGCTGGAGGCCGCCGAGCGCTTCAGTCCGCCGAAGCAAGTGCCGACGGCGGAGTGGATCTCGAGTGAGTTCTACCTGCCGTCCGAGGCCGGCCCGCTGCATGGCCTCTACGACTTCTACTACACCCCGTACTTCCTCGGCGTAGCCGCGGCGCTGGACGACCCGGCCGTCCAGGAGGTCGACCTGATGAAGGCCGCGCAGATCGGCTGGACCTACTTCCTGCTCGGTTTCATCTTCAAACAGGTCATCAACCGGCCGTGCCCGATCATGATCCTGTTCGCCAAGGAGGGCGACGGCAAGAGCCTGCACGACGAGAAGCTGGTGCCCAGCGCCCTGGCCAATCCGGCGGTGGCGAAGCTGATGGATATCTCGACGCAGAAGAAGTCTGGCAACCGCTGGAACCACAAGAGCTTCGCCGGCGGCTTCCTCAAGCTGGTCGCCTCCAACTCGCCGGGCAACGTGAAGTCCACCTCCGCGGTGGGCCTGGCGGTGGTCGAGGAACCGGACGACACCAGCGACGACGTGAAGGGGCAGGGCGATGCCATCGGCCTGCTCGAGGAGCGCATCAAGCGCTACCCCGGCGCCAAGATGCTGGTCGGCGGTACGCCCTCGCTCAAGGGCCTGTCGAAGACCGAGCAGCGCCTGGAGCAGACCGACTGCCGCGTGTTGCCGGTGGTCTGCCACGAGTGCGGCGAGGCTCACGTGCTGGACTTCCAGTACATCAGCTGGCTGCAGGCCGACGAGGACGCCCAGCCCCACGAGGTCTACGGCTACGCGCTGCCGGAAACCGCCGTCTACGCCTGCCCGCACTGCGGCAGCACCTGGGACGACCACCAGCGCAAGGAGAACGTCCGCAACACAGTGATGGCCGCGGTGGAGCGGGGCGATCCGCTGTGCGGATGGGTGCCGACCAAGCCGTTCTACGGCCGCGCCGGCTTCATCGAACTCAACGAGCTGTACGCCTGCCTGCCCGGCACCACCCTGTCAGGCATCGTGCGCGAGCAGCTGGCGGCGGAGAAGCTGGCCGAGAGCGGCGACCTCAAGCTGCTGATCAAGTTCGTCAACCAGAAGCAGGGCCGCGCCTACGAATACCGCTCGGACCTGCCGGACGCCGACAAGCTCGCCGAGCGCGCCGAGGACTATCGGGAGCTGGTGGTGCCGGCCGGCGGACTGGTCCTCACCCTGACCGTGGACGTCCAGCACGACCGCCTGGCCGTGATCATCCGCGCCTGGGGGCGGGGCGAGGAAAGCTGGCTGGTGCTGTGGACCGAGCTGGCCGCGCAGACTGGCACCTCGGACAAGAACGACCCGGTGTGGGCCGAACTGGATCGCCTGCTGTTCGCCACCTACGAGCATGTGCGCGGCTACCGGCTGCGCATCTCGGCAGCCAGCGTCGACACCTCTGACGGCCAGACCAACGACGCGGCCTACCACTACGTGCGCACCCGCCGCGCGCGGTTCGGCAACAAGCTGCTGGCGATCAAGGGCAGCCAGGTGATCGACGCCGAGATCCTCACCGCGCCGCGCAAGATCGACCTCAACGCCAAGGCCACCAAGGCGACGAAGTACGGCCTGCAGGTCTACATGGTCGGCGTCAACAGGGCCAAGGACCTGCTGGCCGAGCGGCTCAAGCTCACCGGCCACGGCCCCGGGCGCATGCACACCTACAAGGGCGTGCGCGCCGACTACCACGTGCAGCTGTGCGGCGAGGTCAAGGCGCCGAGCCGCAAGCACGCCGGCAAGAAGGTCTGGCAGCAGAAGTCCGGCGCCGCCGTCGAGGCCTGGGACTGCGAGGGCTACGCCATCCACCTGGCGCGCTTCCTGCGCCTGCACCTGAAGAGCCCGGCCGACTGGGACGCCATCGAGGGCGGCCTGATGCAGGCCGACCTGCTGGCCGAAGACGAGGCACCTGACGAGTCCGCCGCCCCGGCTGCCCCGGCCGCCCCGGCGCGCAACAAACCCAGCCTGGCCGACATCGGCCGCCTGATGAACGGAGACCCCTGATGGCGACGCTCGAACAACTCAACGAAGCCCGCGCCGCCCTGCACCGGCTGAGCATCGGCACCAGTACCGTGAGCATCCAGCGCGACGGCAAGCGCGTGGATTTCACGCCGATCAGCCGGCCCGACCTGGAGCGCTACATCGCCCAACTGGAGGCCGAGCTGGGCCAGCCGGGCAACCGGCGCCGCGGCCCGGCGGGTGTGCTGGCATGAGCGAGATTCAGATCCTCGCCCCGGACGGCACGCTGGCCCGCCAGCGGCTCAGCGGCTGGCAGGGCGCCGGCGCCGGCTTCGGCGGCCAGCTCGCCAACTGGCGCCCGGCGCTGAAGACGGTCGACGCCGCGCTGCTGCCCAACCTCAAGCTGGGCAACGCCCGCGCCGAGGACGTCACCCGCAACAACGCCTTCGCCGCCAACGGCGTGCAGCTGCACGTCGACAATATCGTCGGCCACCTCTTCCGCCTCAGCTACAAGCCGCGCTGGCAGCGCCTGGGCATCACCGACGCCGACGCCCGCGCCTTCGCCCGCGACGTCGAAGCCTGGTGGATGGAGTACGCCGAAGACCCGCACGGCTGCTGGCTGGACGTCGAGCGCAAGCGCACCTTCACCATGATCGTGCGCGAGAGCATCGGCACCCACACCCGCCTGGGCGAGATCACCGCCGCCGCGGAGTGGGTCGAGCGCCGCGGCACGCGCATGCGCACCGCCATCAAGCTGGTCAGCCCCAAGCGGGTCAGCAACCCGGGCGGCCAGCGCGACAGCGGCCACCTGCGCGCCGGCATCGAGTTCGACGCCGGCGGCGCCGCGCTGGCCTACTGGGTGCAGCAGGGCGCGGCGTCCGGGCTGGGCATGGGCAACGGCCTGGGCAACGAGTGGCGGCGCATCGAGCGGGAAACCGCCCACGGCCGGCCGAAGTTCATCCACATCTTCGAGCCGACCGAGGACGGCCAGAGCCGCGGGGCCAACCAGTTCCTCGCCGTGCTGGAGCAGTCGCACATGCTGCCCAAGCTGCAGCACACCAAGCTGCAGAACGCCATCGTCAACGCCATGTACGCGGCGACCATCGAGAGCGAACTGGGCACCGAGGCGGCGATGGAGATCATCGGTGCCAGCGACGGCGGCGCGTCCCAGCTCGCCAACTACATGCTGGCCGTCAACAGCTTCCACGGCAGCAAGCTCAACCTCAACGGCGTGAAGATCCCCCACCTGCTGCCGGGCGAGAAGCTGCACCTGCAGACCAGCGGCAACGTCGACAACGGCTTCACCGACCTGGAGTCGTCGATCCTGCGCTGGATGGCCGCCGGCCTCAACGTGCCCTACGAGCCGTTCGCCAAGG
This sequence comes from Pseudomonas sp. OF001, assembly GCF_904426495.1. Lineage (NCBI taxonomy): Bacteria > Pseudomonadati > Pseudomonadota > Gammaproteobacteria > Pseudomonadales > Pseudomonadaceae > Pseudomonas > Pseudomonas sp. OF001. The sequence continues at coordinate 46,414 of NZ_CAJGBM010000012.1, forward strand.
ACTACCGGCAGAGCACCTACAGCAGCGCCCGCGCCTCGATGCTCGAAGGCTGGCGGTACTACATGGGCCGCCGCAAGGTCATCGCCGCGCGGCTGGCCAGCACGCTGTTCGCCCTGGCCTTCGAGGAGGCCCTGGCGCGCCGCGAGCTGAGCCTGCCGCGCAACGCCAGCCGCGGCTTCTACGAGGCCCGCGCCGCCTGGTGCAACGCCGAGTGGATCGGTTCCGGCCGGCTGGCCATCGACGGCCTCAAGGAGGTCAAGGAAGCGGTGCTGCGCATCGAGTCCGGCCTCAGCACCTACGAGAAGGAGCTTGCCCTGCTCGGCGAGGACTACCAGGAAACCTTCGCCCAGCAGGTGCGCGAGCAGGAAGAGCGGCGCGCCGCCGGCCTGCCGCCGCCGAGCTGGATGCAGGCCCAGGCCATCGCCCCGGACCAGCCGGACGCCAACCCCAGCGAGTGACGCGCATGAACCACTTTCCCCAGATCGCCAGCCGGGTGCTCAACACGCCCCTGTTGCTGGAGCCCGGCTATGCCCGCGTGTTCTTCAGCGCGCTGGCCAGCCGGCTGAACATCGTCGAGCTGGCCGACGCGAGCGGGCAGATCGACATCACCCAGAAGCCGCGCATCGACGGCCGCACTCTGACCCGGACCCGGCTGAACGCCTGGGGCGAAACCGAGGTGCTGTACCACATCACCGACGGCGCCGCGCAGCTGGACGTGAAAGGCTCGCTGGTCCACAAGCACGGCTACCTCAAGCCCTACAGCGGGATGAGCGGCTACGACGGCATCGTCGGCCGCATGGCGATGATGCTCGCCGACCCGGACGTCAAGGGCGTGCTGATGGACATGCATACCCCCGGCGGTGAGGTGGCCGGCTGCTTCGACACCGTCGACCAGTTGCGGCGCATGGCCGCCGATGCCGGTAAGCCGCTCTGGTCGCTGGCCTACGACATGCACTGCAGCGCCGGCATGGCCCTGGCCAGCGCCGCCGACCGCCGGCTGATCACCCAGACCGGCGTCGCCGGCTCGGTCGGCGTGGTCATGGCCCACGCCAGCTACCAGGAGCGCCTGAAGGAGGAGGGCATCAAGGTCACCCTGATCCACTCCGGCGCCCACAAGGTCGAGGGCAACCCCTACGAGGACCTGCCGGACGAAGTCCTGCAGCGTTTCCAGCGCGACACCGCCGCGCTCCGCCAGCAGTTCGCCGAGCTGGTCGCCCGCCACACCGGGCTGACCGTCGAGGCGGTACTGGCCACCGAGGCCGCCTGCTACCGCGGCCAGGAGGCCGTCGACATCGGTTTCGCGCACCAACTGGTCAACGGCCACGAGGCGCTCGCCGAATTCTCCGAGTACCTGGCCACCCACGGCCGCACCATCACCACAGGAGCACGCATGAGCACCGCCAACCCCGCGGCACCCGCCGCCACCGGAGCCGAGCAGCAGCCGGCCGCCAACCAGCCCGCCGCGCCGGCGGCCGATGCCCAGAGCGCCGCGACCGCCGCCGGCGCCGAGCGCGCCCGCGTCAAGGGCATCCTCGGCCACGCCGAGGCCAAGGGCCGTGCCGGTCTGGCCGAGCACCTGGCCTACGACACAGACATGAGCGTCGAACAGGCCGCCGCGCTGCTGGCCGCCGCGCCGCGCGAGCAGGATGCCCGGCTCGACGCCGACACCGCCCTCGACCGCCTGATGGCCAGCGAGGAGCAGCCCAACGTCGACGCCGCCGCCGGCGCCGGCGCCGACAAGCCCAACAAGGCCCAGGCCATCGCCAACGCCTGGTCCAAAGCCACCGGAGCGAAACTGCAATGAGCACCGTCAGCCAACCCACCGACAACTGGGTGACCGGGTCCGACTCCTGCCAGACCACCCAGGGCACCATCGCCAGCGGCCAGAACCTCGCCGCCCACGCGCCGCTCGGCCAGGTCACCGCCACCGGCAAGTTCGTCCTCTGGGATCCGGACGCCACCGACGGCTCGCAGGTCGCCACCCGCCTGACCCCGCAGGCCATCGACGCCAGCGCCGCCGACCGCACCACCCAGCTGATCAAGGCCGGCACCTTCAACCCCGAACTGGTGGCCTGGCCGGACGGCACCACCGCGGCGCAGAAGCTCGTCGCCTTCGTCGGCACCCCGATCAGCCTGCAGCCGCCGGTCTGACCCCACCCCAACCCCCAAGGGCCGCACGAGCGGCCCTTTTCGTTCCAGGAGAAAGCCCATGGCTGCCGGTTACGACACCACCACCCTGCTGGGCGTGAAACGCATCCAGCCGCGCTTCACCCCGCTGTTCGTGCAGATGTTCTTCCCCACCGTGGCCACCTTCGCCAGCGAAGAGGTCGCCTTCGACAAGATCAAGAAGGGCATCCGCCTGGCGCCCTTCGTCGCGCCGATGGTCTCCGGCCGCGCCCGCCGCGAGCGCGGCGGCACCCTGACCACCTTCAAGCCGGCCTACCTCAAGCCGACCGACGTGGTGCGCCCCAACCGCCTGCTCAAGCGCCTGCCCGGCGAAGCGCTCAACGGCGAGCTGAGCCCGGCCGAGCGCCACGACGCGGTGATCGCCGACATCCTCCTCGATCACGAGAACGAGATCGTCGCCCGCGAGGAGTGGATGGCGGTGCAGGCTGTGGTCACCGGCAAGGTGGTCGTCGAGGGCGAGGACTACGAGACGCAGGAGGTCGACTACGGCCGCAGCGCCGCCAACCAGATCGCCCTGGCCGGCGCCGCCAAGTGGGATGCGGTCGACGCGGACACCTACGACCCGACCGACGACATCGAGGACTGGGCCGCGAACGCCAACGGCTCCACCGGCGTGCTGCTGATGGACAAGAAGGCCTGGCGCCTGTTCAGCCGCTTCAAGGCGGTGCGCGACAAGCTGGAAACCCGCCGCGGCAGCACCTCGCAGCTCGAACTCGGCCCGCAGCTCGAACGCGACGTGATGCGCAAGGGCTACTTCGGCGAGTACGAGATCCTCGTCTATACCGGCAAGTACGAGGACGCCGCCGGCGCCAAACTCAACTACATGCCGGACCACACCCTGATCATCGCCCCGGCGCGCGCCGACAACGTGATGGCCTACGGCGGCATCCAGGACGCCAAGGCCAACGCCGACGGCATCGTCGAAACCACCCGCTACCCGTCCAACTGGTTCACCGACAACCCCAGCGTCGAGTGGCTGCAGACCCAGTCGGCGCCGGTGCCGGCGCTGTTCGATGCCGACGAGTTCGTCGTCGTCACCGTCGACTGATAGCGCGAGGAGAAGAGCATGGCCAAGCACTACAACCTGAACGCGACCCTGCAGACGCGCGACAAGAGCGGCAAACCCGTCATCTTCACCCCGGCCGACAACCCGCAGCCGCTGCCCGACGCCCTGGCCCGCGAGGCCGTGGCGCGCGGGCTGGCTACCGAAGTCGCGGCGGCGCCCAGCCCGCGCAAGTCGGCAGCACCGGCTTCGGCGCCGGAACCGGAGGATGCTTCGGGCGCGGATGAAGGCGCCGACGACGATCCGGACGCCTGACCCGTGGCCAGCCAGTTCGACGCCCTGATGCAGCAGGCCGACGACGTGCTGTTCCGCACCTTCGGCGAGGCCGGCGGCTGCACCTACACCGCACCGGGCGGCGCCGCCGCGCCGGTGGCGGTCGAGGTGATCGTCAACCGCAACGCCCAGGTGGCCGGCGCCGACGGCCTGTTCTACACCGTCCAGTTCCTCGCCGAGCTGCGCCTGCACCAGATCAGCCCCAAGCGCGACGGCCTGCTGTCCCTGCCGGACGGCCGGTACCGTCTGGAGAAACCCGTGGACAGCGACGGCCTGGTCGAGCGCTGGTCCCTGCTGCCGGTGAGGTGAGCCATGGCTGGCTACGACAGCGTGCGCGTCGAGTTCCGCGGCGCCGAGCAGGCGCTCGCCGACCTCAAGGCCACCCCCGAGCGGATCCGCCGTGCGGTGCAGCTGGCCCTCAACACCGTGGGCCGGCGCACCCGCACCCGCAGCTGGCGGGCGATCCGCGACGAGATCAACCTCAAGCCGAGCTACATCCGCAACGAGGTGAACTTCATCCCGGCCACCCCCGACGAGCTGCGCGTGATCCTCTACGCGCGCAAGCAGGGCGTCACCCTCAGCCAGTTCCCCCACAAGCAACTGTGGCGGCGCGGCAAGGGCGGCAAGCGCGTGAAGGCCGGGGTGCGGGTCAACGTCGGCCACAACTGGACCGAACTGGTCGAGGGCGCCTTCATCGCACCCATCGGTGGCCCGGGCGGACTGATCGTCGAGCGCCACGGCAAGCCGCGGCTGCCCATCGACGTGCTGCGCGGCCCGTCGCCATCGCAGGTACTCGGCACCCTGTTGCAGGACATCGGCGACGCCGCCGAGCGCGACCTCGAGCAGGAAACCCGTCGTCAGCTCAACAGGATCGACCTATGACCAACCCCATAGCCCAGGCCCACCAGGCGCTGGTGGCGCGCCTCGCGCGCATCACCCGGGCCAACGGCTTCCTGACCGACGCTGGCACCCGCATCAAGGAGGGCTGGCTCAGCGAGCTGCTCGCCGAGGAGGATGTCGAGTTCCCCTTCATCGCCCTGCAGCCCGGCGAATACCCGCCGCCGAAGGCCGGCCCCGGCTGCGTCTCGGCCAACATCGGCCGGCGCATCGTCGGCGCCGTGCAGCCGGACGGGCCGGACAGCTACCGCGCAGAACTGGACGAGCTGTACATCGACCTGATCGGCGCCCTGCAGGTGCCGGAGGGCCTGCCCAATCCCTGGGGCCGACCCGGACCCTACGGCGTCACCCTCGGCGCCTCCCAGCTGTTCCCGCCGGGCGAGGGCATCGCCGCCGGCACCATCCTCATCCCCGTGCAACTGCACGTCATCATCCCCGGAGCATGACCATGTCCACCGCGAAAGCGCCGGCGCCGGTCGAGGTCACCCTCGCCAGGCCCCACACCCACAACGGCCGCGCCCACCAGCCCGGCGACAAGATCGAGGTCACCGCCGACCAGAAGGTCTGGCTGGAAAAGCGCGGCGTGATCGGCCACACCCACCAGAAGCAGGAGGCGAGCAATGGCTGACGTACGCGGAGCATTTCTCGGCCTGGGCGAGCAGTTCGTCGAGGACCTCGACGATCCGAAGGGCCTGATCAGGATCGGCAACTGCAACTCGCTGAGCTACGAGGCCGACGTCGAGGAGATCGAAGAGCCCGACTTCACCACCCCCGGCGGCGGCCTGGACAGCAGCGTGCAGCGCATCCGCTCGCTGACCCTCAGCTACAACGCCCGCCACTTCACCAAGGCCAACATGGCCCGCGCCCTGTACGGCTCGGCCGCCGACGTGGCCGCCGGCACCGTGACCGGCGAAAGCCACATCGCCCACCAGGGCGCGCTGATCCTGCTGGCCAATCCGGGCGCGAGCAACGTGGTGATGAAGAACGAAGCCGGCACCACGACCTATGCCGAAGGCACCGACTACACCCTCAACCATGCCGGCTTCCCGGTCATCAAGGAGGGCGGCGGCATCGCCGACGGCACGACCATCCAGGTCGACTACAGCTACGCCAAGCACGCCACCATCCAGGCGCTGGTCGCCTCCGGCAAACGCTACCGCCACGTCTTCGTCGGCCTCAACGAAGCACGCAGCGGCAAGCCGGTGGTGATCGAGGTGTTCATCGTCAAGCACAACCCGGCGAGCCTCAGCTTCATCGGCAACGAATACCAGGGCATGGAATTCACCGCCAAGGTCCAGAAGGACCCGAGCAAGGTCGGCGTGGGCCTGTCGCAGTACATGGTGATCAAGGACGTGGAGTAGGGCACATGGCCGAACCCGACTACGAAGCCCTGGGCCGCTACGTCCACCTGTGCGAGCAGGTGAAGCGCAAGACCGCCGAGCGCGCCCACCTGCTGGAGCGCGCCGCCACCGTGCTCCAGCACGCCGCCAGGCCGGCGCAGCCACACGAGCGCGGCTGCGCCCGCAAGTGCAATTTTGAGGCGATGGAGAAGCTGCTTGGTGAGGCGAAGGCGGCCGATGCCGAGCTGCTGGCTCTCGTCGAGGAGGCCAACGCCCTGGCGCCGCTGGCCGACAGGCCGGAGCTGGGGTTGGCCTGACGCGAGCGCTATGACCCGATAGCCCGCCTTGGCGGGCTTTTTCATGCCCGGAGCACCCCATGACCCCCTACACCAACAGCCGCGAGCTTTCGCTCGACGGCGCGCCCGTGATCGTCCGCGAGATGACCGTCCTGCAGGTGCGCGAGTGGCTGGCCTCGGCCACCGCCGAGCGGCCGCTCGACCTGGTCGGCGACGGCCTGTTCCCGGCCTGTGCGCTGGCCGACCTGCCGCGCATGACCGACCTCACCCCGGAGCGCATCGACAGCCTGCGGCCCTCGCAGCTCGAGCAGGTGATCGCCGCGTGCAAGGAGCTGAACCCGCATTTTTTCGCGATGACGGAGCGCCTCAGCCGGGCTCTCCAGTGCAGGGCCTGAAGGATCTGGACGGCTGCGTCTGCGCGCTGATCCGCCTCGGGCATGCCAATGCCCTGTACTACCCCTGGTCGTTTTTCCTGGCCGCGATGAAGGCCGCGGGAGGCAAGCGTGTCTGATGTCGAGCTGAAGATCTCCGCCAACCTGGACGACGCCCTCAAGGGCGTTTCCGGTTTCCGCCAGGCCTACTTCGAGATGGTGCGCGAGGTCGAGCGCCCGCTGCGCAAGGTCGGCACCCTGCGCGAGCTGCAGGAGGACGCCAAGAAGACCGCCGCCGAGTTCTTCGCCACCCGGAAGCGCATCGACGAGCTGAAGGTGGCCATCGCCGCCGCCGGGCAGTCGGCGCCGGTGTTCGAGCGCGAACTGGCCAAGGCCGAGCGTACCTCGGCGCTGCTGCGCGCCCAGCTCGACAAGCAGAACGGCAAGCTCAAGGAGCATCGCGCCGAGCTGCGCGCCGCTGGCGTCGACACCCGCAACCTGGCCGGCGAGCAGCAGCGCCTGCAGGCCGAGCTGGCCAAGCGGCTGGGGGCGGGCAGCGGCGACGCCGGCATGCAGGCTGCCCTGCGCAACCTGGGCGTCGAGCAGTTCCGCAGCACCCGCACCGGCATCGCCGAACTGCAGCAGCAGTTCCAGCTGCTGAAGGCCTCCGGCACCGCCAGCAGCACCGAGATCGCCCTGGCGCAGCAGACCCTGCGCGAGCGCATTGCCGAGGCCTCCCGCCAGACCAATCGCCTGAAGGGCGCCACGGACGACTGGCGTAACAGCCTCGCCATGACCCGCGAAGAGATCGTCGCCGGCGTCGCGGCCTTCGGCGGCTTCGCCCTGGTGGCCGGCAACGCGTTCGGCAAGTTCGCCGACTACGAGCAGCAGATCGCCGCCATCGACACCATAACCGAGCTGACCGATAAGCAGCTCAAGGGCATGTCGGAGTCGGTCAAGCAGCTCAGCCTGGAGATGGGCGTCAACGCCACCACCAGTGCCAAGGCGCTCTACGACATCCTCGGCAGCGGCGCCACCAGCGAGAACGCCATGGACATCCTGGCGCTGTCGACCAAGGCCGCCATCGCCGGCATGACCGACACCCAGACCGCGGCCAAGGTCGGCATGAGCATGCTCAATGCCTACGGCGAGAACTCCGACCGCCTGGGGCAGCGCTTCGACCAGCTGTTCATGACGGTCAAGGACGGAGTGATCAGCTTCGAGCAACTGGCCGAGGGGCTCGGCTCCGTCATGCCGGCGGCGGCCGCCGCCAAGGTGCCCATCGAGGAGGTGCTGTCCTCGCTGTCGCGCCTGACCGTGCAGGGTATCCAGGCGCCGCAGGCCATCACGGCGCTGACCGGCGCAATCAACCAACTGGCTGCCCCGTCGGATGGCGCAGCCAAGGCCATGGACGAGCTGGGCATCAAGTGGAACGGCCTGGCCGGCACCCTGCAGCAGATCGCCGCCAAGAAGCTCGGCTTCGAGGCCATGGCCGAGATCGTGCCCGACTCGGAAGGGCGCATGGCCGTTCTCGCCCTGACCAAGGACATCCAGGGCCTGCAGGAGGCAATCGCCGGCATGCAGCAGTCCGCCGGTGCGACCCAGGATGCCTACGCCACCATGGCGGATACGCCGAAGGCCCAGATCGAGCGCTTCAAGGCCGCCGTGGACGAACTGCAGAAGGCCTTCGGCGCCGCCGTCGCTGCCGGCCTGCCGGTGGTCAACCTGCTGACCGGGCTGCTCAACGCCTTCAATGCGCTGCCCGAGCCGGCGAAAACCGCGCTGGCGAGCATCGTGCTGCTGGGCGCTGGGGCCAAGGCCACCGGGATGGCCATCGCCGTCATCCGCGGGCCGCTGGCGGTGCTGGTCAAGCAGCTGACTACCGTCCCGGCCGCCGGCAACGCGGCCGGCGCCGCGGTGGACGCGCTGACGGGCCGCATGAACGGTCTCGGCCGGGCGCTGAAGACGCTCGGCTCGCTCGGCGGCCTGCTGCGCCTGAGCGGCTACGGGATCATCGCCTCGCAGCTGATGGAGCTCTACAGCATCCATCAGGAAGTGCAGGAGTTGACCAGGTCCCAGGAGGAGCACGCCAAGGGCCTGCAGGAACTGATCGACCGCAACGGCCAGTACAAGGACACCCTGATCCTCACCGGCGAGCAGGTCAAACAGCAGACCGAAACGGAGCGCAAGGGTTACGTCCAGCGCCTGCAGGCGGCGGCCAGCTATTACCAGGCGCTGGGGGAGCAGCTCAGCCGGGCCGACACCTCGGACAAGGTAAATCCCGAAGCGTTGGCGGCCTACCGACAGGGCGCAGCCTATCGCAAGGCGCTCAAGGAACTGGCGGATGAGAACCGGCAGCGAGAGGAGGGCGAGGCGGCTCATTCCGGCCGCATCAAGGCCATCAAGGAAGCGGAACTGGAGGGCATCAAGAAGCAGCTTGCCGCCCAGCTCACCGCCTACGAGCAGGCCAACGATGGCGTCGAGAAAGCCCGCAAGCGGCGCGAGGAGATCGAAAGCGAGTTCGCCAAGCTGTCGCGCGATCTGGGTGGCAACGGCCGCAACGACTGGGGGGGCCTGCAGGATGCCAGGCTTGCCGCCCGACAGGCCCTGATGGCGGGCAACACTGCCGAGGCCATCGAGCAGGCCCGCCGCGCCGGCGAGATCCTGCGCGAAATGCAGCGTGCCGGTGAGAGCACCTACGGCTTCCAGGGCATCGCGCAGGAGCTGGGCAAGATCGCCAGCGAGGCCGCCCGCCTCGACGAGGCCGATGCCCAGGCCAAGGCGGACGCCATCAAGGCGAAGATCGAGGGGCTGTTGCAGTACGCCGACGCACTCAAGCGGATCGACGTTGGCTTCGAGGCGAATGCGGAGTCGGAGGCTCAGCTCAAGCAGCGCGTGCTGCAGTTGGCCCAGGACCTGTCGAAGTACATGGTGATCCGTCCGACCATCGCACCGCCCGAGGCCGACAAGAACCTCAAGGCGGCGGATGACCTGCTCAGTGCCGCGAGCACCCCGGGCTTCGCCTCTGGCGGCTACACCGGCCCCGGCGGCAAGTGGCAGCCAGCCGGCGTCGTCCACGCCGGCGAGCACGTCCAGCCGCAGGAAGTGGTGCGTGAGCCGGGCGCCCTGGCGTTCCTCGAGCGCATCCGCCGCAACGGCTACCAGGCCACCATGCAGCAGCTGTCGCGCACCCTGCGCGGCTATGCCAGCGGCGGCCCGGTTGTCCCGGTTTCCCGAGCGCTGCCGAGCATCCCGAGCCTTAGTCCGGAGCTGGCAGCCGCGGCAGTCGGCCCGAGCTTCCCGGATCTCGGGCGTGTCGAGTTCGTGAGCGGCGGCGACAGCGTCACTCTGTACGGCGATCAGCAGGCTGCTCTCGACCTGCGCCGCCTGGCGATGAAGAAGGGCCGCACGCAGCGATAAAATCACGTTACATACCAGTATGTATTCGGTATGTATTCGGTACGAAATGAGCCGGAGCATCCCATGACCCACCCTCGAATCACCCTCGGCGGCGTGCCGATCGTGCTGCATGCCGGTGCGCCGACCGAGAGCATCGAGCCCATCGGCGGCGGGACCGTCCTGCGCATGAGCGACGGCGCCGCGCTCCGCCAGCAGCACTGGGAGCGGCTGGCCGGCAGCATCAGCGCCGAGGGCTGGATGCCGCCGGGGCTGTCCGGCCTCGACTACAGCGGCCCGCTTGAACTGCGCTCGACGCAGGTGCTCAACCTGGTCGGCCCGGGCCTGGTGTTCGAGCTGCCCGGCACGCCGCGGCCGGACCTTGCACCCTGGGGGCACGCCCTAGTCGGTGACCAGTGGGTGCGCACCGCCTGCACCTACGCCGGCGGCGTGGCCACCCTGACCGCCGTCGCCGGCGCCACGCTGTACCAGGCCTGCTGGATGCCGGTGCTGTCGGTGTTCGCCAACCGCCCGGCGCAGAGCCAGGGCGGTGGCGGTCACGGCTGGTCGATCAGCTGGGAGGAGGCGTGATGCTCAACGGCTCAACGCTCAACGGCAGCGCCCTCAACGGCTCCAGCGCCCGCCGTGCGCCGGCCGAGGCGGTGCGCGGCCAGGCCTACACCTGGCGGCTGCGCCTGCTGGTCGGCGGCGATGACCTGACAGCCCAGCTCACCGGCAGCGTCGACGTCGACCGGGAGGAGGGCGCCGCCGGCGTCGCGGGGTTCGCCCTCTACCTGCCGCCCGGCGAGCCGGTGGTGCCGACCGACTGGGTCGGGCGCAGCGTGTCCATCGACTACATCAGCCGCAACCGCGCCGGCATCGTCACCGAGTCGCGGCGCTACACCGGCCGGCTCGAACTGCCGGCCTGGGACCCCATCAACCGCCTGCTGCGCTGCGAATGCAGCGACGGGCTGCAGCAGCGCGTCGAGGGCATGAACGTCATGGCCATCGATGCGCTGGTCGGCGGCGCCTGGTCGGCCGACCTGTTCGAGCCGGCCGACGGCCGCTCGCGCTGGGACTACGCCCTGGAGCGGCTGGAGAGCCGGCCGGCCAGCCTCGACTGCTCGCCGGCCGGCGCGCTGCGGGTGACCAGCTGGTACGCGCAGCCCGTGCCGCACTTCATCTTCGGCGCAGGCACCGTGATCGACGGCAGCCTGCAGATCGAACTGCAGCCGCTCGGCTCGATGACCAACTGCGTCGAGATCGAGGTCGGCTACCGCTATCCACGGCTGTGGCAGTACAGCCAGTCGTGGAGCTGGGAGCATCCCGAGTACGGCTCGACCGGAATCCCAGGGTTCTGCCAGTGGCGGACCTGGGCGACCGAGCTGCCGACCACCGACATGATCGAGAGTGCGGTCAGCGGCGCCGGCATGCAGCTGGTCGGCGGCATCGACGGCTACCGGCTGCCGCCAACCATGGCCAACCCGTGCGGCGACGGCAATCCGTGGATCAACCAGTTCGACAACCTGTGGCTGGCGGTCAACGTGATGGGTGCGCGCCGCTGGGTGCAGACGGTCACCGAGCAGTACACCCTGACCGTTACCGCCCCGGGAGGCGAGGCCGAGGCGACGCGGATCATCGCCCGTGACTCGGCCAGCATCGAGATCGATAGCCAGCGCGCGGACGACTGGCCTGACAGCACTCCCGGCGGCAGCCCGGGCGCGCAGGATCTGTCCGACGAGGGACGCCGGCAGGCCGCGCTGAGCTGCCTGCTGCAGGGCGCGGCCACGACGTTGATCGCCGCGCACCGCGGCACCACCGTCAGCTGGCAGACGCCGACCGACCTCGCCCTGGGCGTGGACCTGACCCACACCCTGCGGCTCGATGACAGCGTGCGCGCCCGCGGCAAGTGCCGGCGCATCGTGGATGCCTTCGATTTCGCTGCCGGGACGGCGATCACCACCCTGAGCGTTGCCGTGATGCGCGGCGGCGGCGTCTCCGACCCGCTGGCCGTGCCGGATGCGCCTGCGACGGGCCTTGCGCCACTGTCGCCGGGAGACAGCGTGTTGCCCACGCAGCTCGGCGGACGCCTCAACCACCCGATCACGGGCGAGCCGATCCCGCCCTACGACGAGGAGCTGGCCGGGTTCAGCGGCAACTGGGACGCAAACGACGACCCGGTGGCCGATGAGATCCCGCGCGAGTTCGTGCTCGACGCTGTCGAGATCCCCGCCGAGTACACCGACGAGCGCATCGGCGAGACGGCTGCGGCCTATGCCGTGGGCATCCCCAACGACCTGCTGGAGCTGTGACATGAGCAACCAAGAGGATCGCCGCCGGGCTATCGGGCGGCGGCTGACGGACGAGCGCCGCGCCATCGGCCAGCGCCTGGTCGACGAGCGCAGGGCCATCGGCCAGGCGATGATCGATCGGCGCACCGGCCAGTCGCAGGCCGACGAGATCAACGCGCTGATCCGCGAACCCCGGAAGCGTCCCGGCCTGCGCGCCCTGGAGCCGCGTGGGGCCATCGCTGCGCAGCGCGGGCGCGGAATCTACGACCCCGTGGCGGCCGGCCACTCGGGCGGCGGCGGAATCGCCAGCCCGCTGACGGAGGCCAGCGCTGCCGCCCGTGAGTACTGGCCTGCTGGTCTGGCCAGCAGCGATGGTCTGTTCGTGCTCCCGGCGATCAAGACGCTCAGCCTGACCGACGCCAACGGCGCAGCGGTCATCGTCGAGCTCGCCAACCCGGCGGGCGGCGCATGAGCGCGCCGGTCTGGGGCTGCCCCTGGCACGGCCGCGTCGAGCGCGACCCGGACGGCAGTTATTGGCTGGTCAAGGCCGCCTCGCGCATCCCGCTGGCAGGAAAGCTGAGCAACGCCGCGGCATACCAGTTGTCCAGCATTGGTGTTGTCGCCGGGGTCGGGCGGCCGGGAACTCATCTTGTCCGGCGTCCCGGCCACGTCATGCCGCCCAGGACGGCGGAGCAACTGGCCATGGATCAACTGCATGGGCACGAATGGCTGCCGGCCGCGATGCTCTCCGGCACCGATCATTACCTGCATGGCACCCAGCTGGGCCGTAATCGCTGGATCTACAGCAATGCCGATGGCGCCTGGCTTGTTTCGGCTGTCGTCGTCAGCCTGCCGGTGATCGGAGGAGGAGAGGCGCTACCGATCACGCTCGAGCTGTCGGCCGTGCGGTTCGGCATCGTCGGCAGTGCCGGCCAGCAGGAACAGATCGGCACGGTAACGGCTGCCAGCGGCCTGGACACCAGCCACGGCGCAGGCTGGTTTCCGGCCAGCGGATTACGGCTGCAGTCGATCCGCTCCGATGGGGCGGAGGTCATCCTCGAGGTTGGGCGCGAGGAGCAGGAGCCATCGTTCGTGATGCGCTCGGGGGCGTGCTACTACCGGTTATCGCTCGGCCGGTCTCAGGACGGGGCATGGACCAGCTCGATCACACTCCTTGTCGCGGCATCCGATGTCTATTCGGAGTCGATTTCCGGTGGCGACTCAGGGGCAGCGTCGATGGCAGTGGCCATGGTCATCGACCAGGCGCCAGACGAGCAGAACCCTGAGCGCCCGTGGATCGTGCATGGCGAGGTGCTCCGCGATGGACAGCAGCCATCCGGAGATCTGTGGGCGCCGCTCGACTGGCACTCATTCGACTTCTTCGACGGCGTCATCGAGCAGCAGCGCACATCGCATTGCGGGTACGTGTTCGACGAGACAGATGTGTTGCGCGCCGTGCAGTGCCGGCTGCGGATCGTCCACCAGTGCGCAGTGCCGCTGCCCGAGGTCCAGGTCAGCGGCACGCTCACGGTGACGACCGGATACCCGGCTGTCTGGGACGATGGGATCGCCATCGTCGCGAGCAGTTCGGCGACCATCGAGTCGCAGATCGTCGCCGAGGTCCTGGTCGACGGCGCGGTGGTGTCGGCCGTGTCTGCACTGCTGGCGTCGAGCCGAACCGAGGCACAGTCGCACGGCGCCACCGGCGCGCCATACAGCCGTACCGAGAACGATGCGACGTCGATTCAGATGCCTGGTGAGCCGTTCGAGCTGAGCCACACCTACGCCGGATCCCCGGCGCTCGGGTGGTGGCAGATCGGCAACCTGCCGAACCTGAACGGGCTGAGGCTGTGGGGCCTGGCAGCGAATGGCACGCCAGCGCCGTGGCCGGGCTTGGCACGCGATGTCCGGTGTCTCGCGCTGCTGCCGTTCGGCATCCATGGCGCAGCCACGGTCGGCGCGCTGCGCCTGTCGAACAACGTCTGGGCACCGGCCATCGTCTGGGGGCAGCGTGGCTCCAACGGCACCTGGAAAAAGATCAGCCCTGGGGGGCTGGTCAATGTCACTGGGCTCCCCCCGGCAGTAGTCGGCGCGCCTGTTGGCCCGCACGGCGCCGGCCCTGGTGGCGGGGCCTACGCCGCGAGTACCTGGAATCCAGAACCCATCGAGTACGACTACCTGCACGCCGACCTCGTCGTTGGCGGCGGTGTTTTCTGAGGGCAGGACATGCAGAAATTCATCAACAACTGGTCGGCCTCGCTGCTGCAGCCGCTGGCAGCTGATGCGACGACGCTCGCCGTCGACCCCGCCGCGGCCGTGCGGTTGGAAGGGCTCGGCACCGGTGACCACTACCTGCTGACGCTGATCGACGGCGACGATCTCGGCAACGAGACAGCATGGGAGATCGTGCGCGTTACTGCCGCAGCTGGCGGCAGCCTGACCATCGAGCGGGCGCAGGAGGGTACCGCGGCGCAGGCGTGGTCAGCCGGTGCTGGTGTCGAGATGCGTATTACCGCAGGGGCGATGAGCGACCTGCGAGACATGCCAGGACCCGCTGGCCCCTCAGGGGCGCAGGGCGATCCAGGGTTGAGCGCATACCAGATCGCGCTCGCGAACGGCTTCGACGGCTCGGAGGTCGAGTGGCTGGCCAGCCTGCAGGGCGATGCCGGGCAGGATGGCGCAGCCGGCGCATCCGCCTATGACGTCGCCGTGGAGGCCGGCTTCGTCGGCGACGAGGCGTCCTGGCTCGCCAGCCTGAAAGGGGAGCCAGGCGACACCGGACCTCAGGGCGACGACGGCCCGCCTGGACCTGCTGGTCCGGCAGGTCCAACCGGTGCCGGCCTGCAGATTCTGGGCACCCTGCCGTCTACCGGAGATCTGCCGGTTAGCGGTGCGCCCGGTGATGGCTACCTGATCGGTGGAAACCTGTGGGTCTGGAGTGTCGACCAGTGGATCGATGCCGGTCTGATCCAGGGGCCGCAAGGCCCGGCCGGCCCGACCGGCCCAGTCGGCGCCGCCGGCGCGGCTGGCTCGGATGGGGCGAGCGCATACCAGATCGCGCTCGCGAACGGCTTCGGCGGCTCGGAGGTTGAGTGGCTGGCCAGCCTGCAGGGCCCTGCTGGGGCGGCGGGCGAGCAGGGCCCGGCTGGCCCAGCGGGTGCCGATGGCGAGACGCTACCCGCCCCAGTGGCTGAATCGGCGGCGACGAGCATCACGCTCGCGCTGGCAGACGCAGGGCAGTACCTGCGTACCACCAATGCTGCAGCCGTCACTATCACGGTGCCGGCTCAGACCTCGGTGGCCTGGGCGGCGTACACAGAGATCCACATCGAGCAGGGCGGTGCTGGAGCCGTGACCATCAGCGCGGGTGCGGGCGTGACGGTCAACCGCCTGAGTGGCGCCACCCCTACGGTGGCAGGCCGTTACGGCGTGGTCACGCTGAAGCGGGTCGCCGAGAACACCTGGACGCTGTTCGGCGCATTGGGGGCGGCATGATTCCTGGGATCGTTGCGGGACAGATGCGCAGATCTGGCGGATCTGGTGCTGGTGTTTCCTGGACTGTGCGCTCATCGGCTGCGGATAGCGGTTGGAGGTCGGTCTGCTGGTCACCTGAGCTTGGGTTGTTTTGCGCGGTGGCCTTCAGCGGCGCCGGAGCTAGGGTGATGACTAGCCCTGATGGCGTCACCTGGACAGCGCGTGTAGCTGCGGCAGACAGCGGGTGGTTGTCTGTCTGCTGGTCCCCCGAGCGCAGTCTATTCGTCGCGGTGGCGTTCAGCGGCACCGGAGCCCGCGTTATGACCAGTCCGGACGGCATACTGTGGACCGCAAGAGCCGTTCCTGAGGCGAACGATTTCAGGTCGGTCTGCTGGTCCCCCGAGCTTGGCCTATTCGTTGCCGTAGCGGATGGCGGAACCAACCGAGTGATGACCTCTCCTGACGGCATCAACTGGACAGCACGCGCTGCACCGCAAGCGTTTTGGACGTCAGTTTGCTGGTCGCCGACACTGGGGCGTTTCGTAGCAGTGGCCTACGGCAGTATTTCTCAGTTTGTGATGACCAGTAGTGATGGCGTCACGTGGACTGCCCGGGTCGCCGCACAAAATCTGTCATGGTTTTCGGTGTGCTGGTCCCCCGAACTGGGGCTATTCGTCGCGGTGGCGAGTTCCGGCACCGGCAACCGCGTGATGACCAGCCCCAACGGTATCACATGGACCATTCGCACCTCAGCGGCGGACAACAACTGGGGCTCGGTGTGCTGGTCCCCCGAACTGGGGCTATTCGTCGCGGTGGCGAATTCCGGCACCGGCAACCGCGTGATGACCAGCCACGACGGTATCTCCTGGACTGTGCGCACCTCAGCGGCAGACAACAACTGGATGTCGGTGTGCTGGTCCCCCGAGCGCAGTCAATTCGTCGCGGTGGCGATTTCCGGCACCGGCAACCGCGTGATGACGAGTCCGTAGCCAAATTCCATAGCCAAGCCCGCCCCGCGCGGGCTTTTTCATGCCCGGAGAAACCCCATGCAGATCACCGAACAGCAACTGCGGCAGATCATGCCGCTGGCTCGCGGCCGCGCGGCCGTGTTCCTGCCGCACCTCAACGCGGCGATGGCCCGCCGCCAGATCAACACCCCGCGCCGCGTCGCGGCCTTCCTCGCCCATATCGGCCACGAGTCCGGCCAGCTGCTCTACGTGCGCGAGCTGGCCAGCGGCGCCGCCTATGACACCGGCACCCTGGCCGTGCGCCTGGGCAACACCCCGGCGGCCGACGGCGACGGCCAGCGCTACAAGGGGCGCGGCCTGATCCAGGTCACCGGGCGCAGCAACTACCGCAGCTGCAGCCTCGCCCTGTTCGGCGACGAGCGCCTGCTGCAGCGCCCCGAGCTGCTCGAGCAGCCCGAGTGGGCGGCCGAGTCGGCGGCCTGGTTCTGGGAGTCGAAGGGGCTCAACGCGCTGGCCGACGCGATGGACTTCAACCGCATCACCCGGCGTATCAACGGCGGCCTCAACGGCCTGGCCGACCGCCTGGCGTTGTGGGGCAAGGCGCGCGAGGTGCTGGCATGACCCTCGCCACCCTGCGGCCCCTGCTGGCGGCCGCGCTGCTGTTCGCCGCCGGCGCCGCGCTCACCTGGTGGGGCCTCGCCCCGCGCATCGATCTCCAGTCCGATCGCGCCGATCGGGCGGAGCAGATGGCTGCCGATCGGCAGCAGCTGATCGATCTGCAGGCGGGCGTGCTCGCCGAACAGCAGCGGCAGATCGGCGCCGTCACCCACCTCGAGCAGCAACTGCGGCAGCTCGGGCTGACCGTCACCCGTAACGCACAGGCGCAGAGCCGCGCCATCGAGGAGCTGAAACGCCATGACCGGGAAACTGCCGACTACCTGCGTACTGCTGTGCCTGCTGCTCTCGGCCGCCTGTACCAGCGCCCCGAAACCACCGACCCCGCCGCCTATCGTGGCCCCGATCCGCTGCCCGCTGACCCCGTGCCGCCTGCCGGCGCGGCAGCCGCTGGTGGTCAATGACGACTGGAGGAGGGCGGTCGACGATCTCGAGGGCGAGCTGCTGAGCTGCGCAGGGCAGGTGCTCGACTGCATCGAGCGGCAAGGTATCCAGGCCCTCAGGTGAATCACAGCGTTTCTAGCAAAAAGCAGCACCTGCGCGGGAGCGTTCATTATGCAGATACCCGCTTGCCAAGAGCAGATTGTCATGGTTTATAACGTATGGAAACGATCATGATGATCGCGGAGCCTACGTAGCAGGCATGGATTGCTGATGTGGAAAGGATTTTTTCAGTATTCTCATTAGCTAAATGCAATCTTTTTTACTTTGGTTGGTTTGTCAATGAGCGCTGAGATTAAGTTTCTGAATGATGTTGCTAAGCCTTGGGATGAGCTAAATTCTTTTCTAGCTGAGCGGTATGCGCTTCAGCCTGATATTTCTGATGTTACTGTACGAGCTTCATCTATAGCCACAGCAATTAAGCATCAAGTTGATGTTCTTGCTTTTGATCGAAAGTGCAGGCCAAAGAAAATTCAGAGTGAAGTTAATGGTGAGTCTGAAGCGGCTCGTTTGATGTCCGATGTTTCAGATGCTGCAAAGCATGTTTTTCTGGATGATCATCGTCGTCAGAACAATATCTTTGTGGCGGCCATGTTTGAGGTTAATGCGGAGGGAGATTTTCGCTTTATTCGCAATGGAGTGTTCGTCGAGCATGCAAGTCTTGGGTGTCAAGATTTTATGGCGGCTTCGCTGTCTGCAATAGACTACTGGAGTAAGAAGCGTGGTTTAAATATTGCTTGGTCTGGCTCTGTTCGTGAAGCTTCCAATAAATTCTTTCCAACGGCTTTCTTGTACTTTGATCCAAGATTTTGTATCCACATGTCTACTGCGCGGATCATGTTCTATCGTCGCGATGATGCCGGCAATATCATGCTATTTGATCCAGAAGTGGTTCGCTTCGAGGTGCGAAAAACATCCCCCCGTGGCTGACGACCTAAAGGCCCGGCGCCGATGCTGGCGGCCTGGACGATGGGGCCGTAGCCGGCACCCCGCGTCCGGCCAGCATCCCCACCGTACCCGACTGGGGTATGCGGCGGGAGCTGATGAGCCAGAGCTACACCACGCTGGTCGGCCGGCTCTGGCGGGTGGGGATGAGTTGTTTCGGAGCTCACGATGGTGCAGGTATGGCAGGTTTTCCAGTAGTAGAAGCCCATGGTGTATAACGTCGCAAAGTGGCGGAGACACATCCTTAGACTCACTAGGTGAGGTAGCTACATGCCGGTCTATATGTTAAGTGATAGTGAGAATGGCGCGAGCGTTCGCATCGATGGAGTCGAGGTGGCGGCGTTCGTGAAAAATGTGGAGCGGCCGCTTATATCCATTCCGTTGCGTGCGAGACGGCTCAATGCATCAGTCTTCGCTGGTGAGAAGGCGAAGTTGAAACGTGCAAGGCAGCATTTCGGTGAGCTCGTCGCACTTGTGAACGAGTATATGGCTGTCCAGCCATTTCGTTTTTCAGAGATTGGAGACTCAATAATAGGGTGTGTCGAAAAACAGGTTCCGCAGGAAATTAATATTGTCCTCGGTGATGTGGTGCACAATCTGCGCTCCACACTAGATTTGCTCGTTTGTGATCTGGTGCAGGCGAACGGTCGTAAGGTTTCTAAGGATAGTGCCTTTCCCATGTGGGTGGGCGGAATTCAGCCTTGGCATGCCGAAAAGCAACTAGCAGGAGTGAGTCAGAGAGCTTTCAAGGTTCTATTTAAGATTACCAAAAACCAATTATGGAATGAAGCGCTGCTCATGCTCCACGGTCTAGACATAATGGATAAGCATCGGGCGCTGGTTGCAGTTGGCGCTGCTACAGTTCGCGTGCACGCCAACATCGGGATGCCCGGCCTGTTCATAGGTCCTAGCGGCGAGATCCGCTTTGGAGGGCCGGGCCCTGACGGAGCTCCGTTCCTGCGCAAAGCAGGGTCTCCGGTGGGGTTCACTACTACGTTCCTAACTGAGCAGGAGATGGAGGTGTATCGATACGTGCCGGATATCCCGCAAGATGTCGAGGTAGCTTGCGACCTCGTCTTCGGCCCAGGTGAGAAAGGGGCGGGTGCCCCCATACTTCAGACGCTCGATATGCTCTCAAATGTGATTGAGCGAATCCTGGTCCTCTGTGAGCGGCGTGCCTTGTAGACTTTGCGGAAAGCTCAAGGCCTCTGTCTCAAATTGGAGAGTCCGCTGATCTCACTATCTGTACAAACTCTCACACGGCACCCCATCCCCATTGCCATCAAGCCTTGTGTTGCCGCACTGCTCCAAGTGAGCGCGTGCTTCGGCGCACGAGGCCATCTAGCCGCAAGTCTTCCGCGCCCCGCTCTGGCATTGCAGCCAACGCTGCCGCCGGCAATGCCAGAGCGGGGCTGGCTGCTGTTAGAGTCAGGCCGCGCGCATCAAGCCGGCGGAGCCGGCTGAGGGGGCGTCGGTGGAGTTGATCATCTGTGGGCTTGGTGGTGGTGAAGAGGACTGGCGCCCGGTAGGTAGTGGATTGGCCAGTTACCACTCGGAGCGTTGAGCGATGGTAATTTCGCAGTCGATCTTGGGCGGCGTTCTTCCCCAAAACGCCACCGCAAGTGTCTGATTTTGCTGGCCTGCAGGCCGCCATAAACGGCGGCCTTTTTTGTGCCTTTGAATGGCTGAAAGTATTGATCTAGAGAGGCTGCATGCGGTTTCTTACGGCATGTCAGGCCTTGATGCCGTACAGGCACAGTTCGGTCATGGCGGGCTCCGGGTCAGGCGAAGGCCAGGTACAGGCGGTAGAACAGCGACGACAGCATCACCAGCACGCCGGTGGCCAGCACGGCCACGCCGGCATCGCTGTCGCGGCGGGTGTAGCCGACGCAGAGCAGCAGCATGCCGGCGGCGATCAGCGCGGTCATCACGTTGAGCGGATTGTCCATCATCCCTGGCGAGACTCCAGGTAGGCGCGGATGCGCTGGGCGGCCTCGACGCACTCGGCCAGCGGGGCGACCAGCGCCATGCGCACGCGGTTGGCGCCCGGGTTGACGCCGTCCACTTCGCGCGACAGGTAGGAGCCGGGCACCACGGTGACGTGCTCGCGCTCGAACAGCTCGCGGGTGAAGGTGGTGTCGGCCACCGGGGTCCTGGCCCACAGGTAGAAGCCGCCGTCCGGGCGCTGCACGTCGAGCACGCCGTCGAGTACTTCCAGCACCGCGGCGAACTTGGCGCGGTACAGGTCGCGGTTGGCGCGCACGTGCTCCTCGTCGTTCCACGCGGCGATGCTGGCCAGCTGGGTCTGCACCGGCATGGCGCAGCCGTGGTAGGTGCGGTAGAGCAGGAACGGCTTGAGGATCTCGGCGTCGCCGGCGACGAAGCCCGAGCGCAGGCCCGGCAGGTTGGAGCGCTTGGACAGGCTGTGGAACACCACGCAGCGCTTGAAGTCCTGGCGGCCCAGTTCGGCGCAGGCGGTGAGCAGGCCGGGCGGCGGGTTATCCTCGTCGAAGTACAGCTCGCTGTAGCACTCGTCGGCGGCGATCACGAAGTCGTGCTCGTCGGCCAGGGCGATCAGCTGCTTCAGAGTGTCCATGGGCACCAGGGCGCCGGTGGGGTTGCCCGGCGAGCAGATGAACAGGATCTGGCAGCGCTGCCAGACCTCGGCCGGCACGGCGTCGAAGTCCGGGTTGAAGCCGTTGTCTTCCAGGCACGGCAGGTAGTGCGGCTGGGCGCCGGCCAGCAGGGTGGCGCCCTCGTAGATCTGGTAGAACGGGTTGGGGCTGACCACCAGGGCGCCCGGCTCGCGGTTGACCACGGCCTGGGTGAAGGCGAACAGCGCCTCGCGGGTGCCGTTGACCGGCAGCACGTGGCGGGCGGCGTCCAGCCAGCCGGCCGGTACGCCGAAGCGGCGCTCGCACCAGGCGGCGATGGAGTCGCGCAGGGCCGGCAGGCCGATGGTGGTCGGGTAGGTGGCGAGCTGGTCGAGATTGCCGGCCAGCGCCTGGGCGACGAACTCCGGCGAGCGGTGCTTGGGTTCGCCGATGGACAGGGCGATCGGCTTCTTGTCAGCCGGCGGCTGGGCGCCGGCCAGCAGCGCGCGCAGCTTTTCGAACGGATAGGGCTGCAGGAGGTCGAGGGCTCGGTTCATCAAGGGTTCCTGTTCAGAAGCGGATGCGCGACGGCGTGGTCAGGCTGTCCGGGGTGTCGGAGAGCTGGCGGACCAGGGATTCCTGCAGGCGGGCGCAGAGCTCCGGGTCGGCCAGCGGCTGGTTGTGGGCGTCGGTGACGAAGAACACGTCCTCCACGCGCTCGCCGAGGGTGGCGATCTTGGCGTTCTGCACCGACAGGTCGAAGTCGAGGAAGATCTGTCCGACGCGGGCCAGCAGGCCCGGGCGGTCGGGGGCGATCACCTCGATGATGCTCAGCGGGCGCTGGGCGTCGGTGTGGATGGTCACCTGCGGGGCGAAGCCGAAGCTCTTCAGCTGGCGCGGCACCCGGCGCTTGATGATGCTGCTGTAGTCCTGCGGGTTCTTCAGCGCGTCGACCAGGCCCTGGCGGATCTCCTCGATGCGCTGCGGATCGTCGCCGATCGAGCCGCCGTCGGCGTCCAGCACCACGTAGGTGTCGAGGGTGAACTGGCTGGTCGAGGTGAGGATGCGCGCGTCCTGGATGTTCAGGTTGAGCTGGTCCATGGCCGCCACGGTCACCGCGAAGAAGTCGTGCTGGTCGGGAGCGTAGATGAAGATCTGCGTGCCGCCCTCGAACTCGCGTTCGGTGGTTTCCTTGATCAGCACCAGCGGCGCGCCGTCGTGGGGATGCTGGAGGATCGCCTCGGCGTGCCAGGCGATATCCTCGGGGCCGTGGCGCAGGAAGTAGTCGTCGCCCAGCTGGGTCCACAGCTGCTCGGCGGCGTCGCTGTCGACCTCGCCGCGGCTGCGCAGCAGGTCGAGGGCGGCGTGCTGGTTCTCGCGGATGCGCTCCTCGCGGTCGATCGGGTTCTCCAGGCCGCGGCGCAGGGCGCGCTTGGTCTCGGCGTACAGCTGGCGCAGCAGCGAGGCGCGCCAGGAGTTCCACAGTGTCGGGTTGGTGGCGTTGATGTCGGCCACGGTCAGCACGTACAGGTAGTCGAGGTGGGTCTGGTCGCCCACGGTGCGCGCGAAGTCGTTGATCACCTGTGGGTCGGAGATGTCCTTGCGCTGGGCGGTGGTCGACATCACCAGGTGGTTCTTCACCAGCCAGGCGATCAGCCGGCTGTCCCACGGCGGCAGGTGGTGGCGGGCGCAGAAGGCCAGCGCGTCCTGGGCGCCCAGCTCGGAGTGGTCGCCGCCGCGGCCCTTGGCGATGTCGTGGAACAGCCCGGCGAAGTACACCAGCTCGGGCTTGGGCAGCTTGGCCATCAGCTCGCTGGCCAGCGGGAACTTCTCGGCCAGCTCCGGGCGGTCGAGCTTGCGCAGGTGCTTGATCAGGTTGAGGGTGTGCGCGTCGACCGTGTAGATGTGGAACAGGTCGTGCTGCATCTGGCCGATGATGTGGCCGAACTCCGGCACGTAGCGGCCGAGGATTCCGTAGCGGTTCATCCGCCGCAGGTTGCGGTGGATGCCCTCGTGGGACTTGAACAGCTCGACGAACAGGCTGGTGTTGCGGATGTCGTTGCGGAAGCGGTCGTCGATCAGGTGGCGGTGGTCGCGCAGCAGGCGGATGGTCTGCGAGCGCACGCCGCGGATCTCCGGGTGCTGGGCCATCAGCACGAACACCTCGAGGATCGCGCTGGGGCTGCGCTTGAACACGTTGGGGTGGATCGCCTCGATGAAGCCGTCGCGCACCTGGAAACGCGCGTTGAGCTGGCGCGGCGGCTCGGCCCCTGGCTGTTCGAGCAGCAGCTCCTCGAGGATCTGGTTGACCAGGTCGCTCAGCTCGGCGGTGGCCATCACCATGCGGTAGTACTTCTGCATGAACTGCTCGACCGCCAGCTTGGTGTCGCTGGTCTCGAAGCCGAACAGGCCGGCCAGGCGGCGCTGGTGGTCGAACAGCAGGCGGTCTTCGGCGCGGCCGGTGATCATGTGCAGGGCGTAGCGCACCTTCCACAGGAAGGTCTGCCCGGCGCTCAGCAGCTCGTGCTCGCCCTGGGTCAGCAGGCCGTGGGTGACCAGGGTCTCCAGGGTCAGGGAGCCGTACTGGCGGCAGGTGACCCAGAGGATGTGCTGCAGGTCGCGCAGGCCGCCCGGCGAGCCCTTGACGTTGGGCTCGAGGTTGTACTCGGTGTCGTTGTACTTGGCGTGGCGGGCGCGCTGTTCGGCGCGCTTGGCGAGGAAGAACTCGCGGGCCGGCCACATGTACTGGGTGCCGGTGGCGGCGCGCATGCGCTGGCGCAGGCTGTCGGGGCCGGCGATGGTGCGGCTTTCCATCAGGTTGGTGATCACCGTCAGGTCGGCGCGCGCCTCGCTGGCGCATTCCTCCACCGAGCGCACGCTCTGGCCGATCTCCAGGCCGATGTCCCACAGCAGGGTGAGGAAGCCCTCGATCGGTGCGCGCAGGCGCTCGTGCTGGGCGCCGTCGAGGAGGATCAGGAGGTCGATGTCCGAGTGCGGATGCAGCTCGCCGCGGCCGTAGCCGCCGACCGCCACCAGCGCCACGCCGTCGTCGTCGCCCCAGTCGAAGCGCGCCCAGGCCTCGCCGAGGATCTGGTCGACGAACCAGGCGCGCCCGGTGATCAGCGCGCGGATGTCGCAGCTGGCGGAGAAGCGCCCGTCGAGCACCTCGCAGGCCTTGCGGATGGCCTTCTTGAAGGCGGGAATCGGGCTGCTCTTCAGCGCCAGTTCGGCCTGGAACTGGCCGCGGTCGAACAGTTCGAGGTCCGCATCCATCGAGGGCATCGGGCGATCTCCATTCATCGGGGTGGGGCTGGGGCTCAGGGCAGGCAGCGGGCGATGGTGTCGTCGCTGCGCAGGGTGAGGATCTCGCAGCCGCTGTCGGTCACCAGGATGGTGTGCTCGTACTGGGCGGACAGCTTGCGGTCCTTGGTGATCGCCGTCCAGCCGTCGCCGAGCAGGCGGGTCTCGTGGCGGCCCTGGTTGATCATCGGCTCGATGGTGAAGGTCATCCCGGCCTTCAGTTCCAGGCCGGTGCCGGCTCGGCCGTAGTGCAGCACCTGCGGCTCCTCATGGAATACGTTGCCGATGCCGTGGCCGCAGTACTCGCGCACAACCGAGTAGCCGTTCTTCTCGGCGTGCTTCTGGATGATCTCGCCGATGTCGCCCAGGCGTGCGCCCGGCCGCACCACGGAGATGCCCTTGTACAGGCACTCCTGGGTGATCTGGCACAGGCGGGTGGCCCACTCCGGCACCTTGCCGACCATGAACATCTTGCTGGTATCGCCGAAGTAGCCGTCCTTGATCACCGTGATGTCGATGTTGAGGATGTCGCCATCCTTGAGCGGCTTGTCGTTGGGGATGCCGTGGCAGACCACGTGGTTGAGCGAGGTGCAGATCGACTTGGGGAAGCCCTTGTAGTTGAGGGGCGCCGGGATGGCCTGCTGCACGTCGACGATGTAGTCGTGGCAGAGGCGGTTGAGTTCGTCGGTGGTGACCCCGGCCTTGACGTGCGGCTCGATCATTTCCAGCACCTCGGCGGCCAGGCGGCCGGCCACGCGCATTTTCTCGATTTCCCCGGGGGTCTTGATGGTGACGGTCATCAGCTCTCTCTGGCGCGGCTGCGCCTGCCTATATAAACAGGAAAGACTGTCATTCTAACAGAGCCGGCGCACGCTGCGGGACGTGCGCACGGGTTTCGCCGAGCGCGCAGGTATGGTATAAAGCGCCGCGCTTTTCGGGGTGGTCCCGGAAAGGCAACGAAACCACACACGCATCGACACAATTATCCTGGGTGCCCGCAAGGGTTGGATTTTGGGATGCGTGGAGGCTCAACCCGACTTATCGAGGAATAGAAATGTCCCAAGTCAACATGCGCGATATGCTCAAGGCCGGCTGCCACTTCGGTCACCAGACCCGTTACTGGAACCCGAAGATGGGCAAGTACATCTTCGGCGCGCGCAACAAGATTCACATCATCAACCTCGAAAAAACCCTGCCGATGTTCAACGAAGCCCTGAGCTTCGTTGAGAAGCTGGCTGCCGGCAAGAACAAGATCCTGTTCGTCGGCACCAAGCGCTCCGCTGGCAAGATCGTCCGCGAAGAAGCTACCCGTGCCGGTATGCCGTTCGTCGATCACCGCTGGCTGGGCGGCATGCTGACCAACTACAAGACCATTCGCGCTTCCATCAAGCGTCTGCGCGATCTGGAAACCCAGTCCCAGGACGGCACCTTCGAGAAGCTGACCAAGAAGGAAGCGCTGATGCGTTCGCGCGACCTGGAGAAGCTGGAGCGCAGCCTGGGTGGTATCAAGGACATGGGCGGTCTGCCGGATGCGCTGTTCGTGATCGACGTCGACCACGAGCGCATCGCCATCACCGAAGCCAACAAGCTGGGCATCCCGGTCATCGGCGTGGTCGATACCAACAGCAGCCCGGAAGGCGTGGACTACATCATTCCGGGTAACGACGACGCCATCCGCGCCGTGCAGCTGTACCTGGGCTCGATGGCCGACGCCGTGCTGAACGGCAAGGCCAAGGCCGGCACCGGCGAAGAGTTCGCCGCCGAGGCTTCCTCCGAAGCCGCCGAAGGCTGAGCGCAGGCGCGCCAAGCGTTATCCGGTGCGCAAAAAGGGGGCTAGGCCCCCTTTTTGCCACTTCCGAATTGCCGCCCGGCCCGCCGGGCGAACTGGTTTAGCAACTCTTCAGAGGATTCCCAACATGGCAGAGATTACTGCAGCACTGGTCAAGGAACTGCGCGAGCGTACCGGCCAGGGCATGATGGAGTGCAAGAAGGCCCTGGTCGCCGCCGACGGCGACATCGAGAAGGCCATCGACGACATGCGCGCTTCCGGCGCCATCAAGGCCGCCAAGAAGGCCGGCAACATCGCCGCCGAAGGCTCCATCGCCGTCAAGGTCGCCGCTGACAACAAGGCAGCCGTGATCATCGAAGTCAACTCGCAGACCGACTTCCTGGCCCTGCAGGACGACTTCAAGGGCTTCGTCGCCGAGAGCCTGGAAGAAGCCTTCGCCAACGGCCTGACCGACGTGGCCCCGCTGGTCGCCTCCCGCGAGTCCGCCCGCGAAGCCCTGGTCGCCAAGTGCGGCGAGAACGTCAACATCCGTCGCCTGACCCGCGTCGAAGGCGACGTGATCGGTGCCTACCTGCACGGCCACCGCATCGGCGTGCTGGTGACCCTGAAGGGCGGCAACCCCGAGCTGGCCAAGGACATCGCCATGCACGTGGCTGCCAGCAACCCGCAGTTCCTGAGCGCTGCCGAGGTTTCCGAGGAAGCCATCGCCAAGGAAAAGGAAATCTTCCTGGCCCTGAACGCCGACAAGATCGCCGGCAAGCCGGAAAACATCGTCGAGAACATGGTCAAGGGTCGTATCGCCAAGTTCCTCGCCGAGGCCAGCCTGGTCGAGCAGCCGTTCGTCAAGGATCCGGAAGTCAAGGTCGGCGAGCTGGCCAAGAAGGCCGGTGCCGAGATCGTTTCCTTCGTCCGCTTCGAAGTGGGTGAGGGCATCGAGAAGGCTGAAGTCGACTTCGCTGCCGAAGTTGCTGCCCAGGTGGCTGCCACCCAGCAGTAAGATGGCCTGAGGTCGTCCGAGAAGAGGCTGCCCGCTCCCGCGCGCAGCCTTTTCTTTGCAAGCTGGCGGCTCGGCCGCCGGGAAGAGACAGGGATGCAGTTTTTCGGTGCCATGAGGGCACGGGTTCACTCTGTCGCGGTCAAAGCCGCGCCGGAGCGCGAAAAGCCGGTTTTTCGCAACATCACACTGCCGCAGGAGATTCGTATGGCCCAGCTGAGTGGTCGCCAAGCCCGCTACAAACGTATTTTGCTCAAGCTCAGCGGTGAAGCGCTGATGGGCAGCGAGGACTTCGGCATCGATCCCAAGGTGCTCGACCGCATGGCCCTGGAGATCGGCCAACTGGTGGGCATCGGCGTGCAGGTCGGTCTGGTCATCGGCGGCGGCAACCTGTTCCGCGGCGCGGCGCTGAGCGCGGCCGGCATGGACCGGGTGACCGGCGACCACATGGGCATGCTGGCCACGGTGATGAACTCGCTGGCCATGCGCGACGCCCTGGAGCGCTCGAACATCCCGGCGCTGGTGATGTCCGCCATCTCCATGGTCGGGGTCACCGACCACTATGATCGCCGCAAGGCCATGCGCCACCTGAACAGCGGCGAGGTGGTGATCTTCTCCGCCGGCACCGGCAATCCGTTCTTCACCACCGATTCTGCCGCCTGCCTGCGCGCCATCGAGATCGATGCCGATCTGGTGCTGAAGGCCACCAAGGTCGATGGCGTGTACACTGCCGATCCGTTCAAGGATCCCAATGCCGAGAAATTCGAGCGCCTGACCTATGACGAGGTGCTCGATCGCAAGCTGGGCGTGATGGACCTGACCGCCATCTGCCTGTGCCGCGATCACAAGATGCCGCTGCGGGTGTTCAACATGAACAAGCCCGGAGCCTTGCTTAACATTGTTGTCGGGGGAGCCGAAGGCACCCTGGTCGAGGAGGGTTGAGAATGATCAACGAGATCAAGAAGGACGCGCAGGAGCGCATGAAGAAGTCGCTGGATTCGCTGGATCACGCCTTTGCCAAGATCCGCACCGGCCGCGCCCACCCGAGCATCCTGGACAGCGTCATGGTGTCCTACTACGGCGCCGACACCCCGCTGCGCCAGGTGGCCAACGTGGTCGCCGAGGATTCGCGCACCCTGGCCCTGACCGTGTTCGACAAGAGCATGATCCAGGCCGTTGAGAAGGCCATCATGACCTCCGACCTGGGGCTCAATCCGGCCACCGCCGGTACCACCATCCGTGTGCCGATGCCGGCGCTGACCGAGGAAACCCGCAAGGGCTACACCAAGCAGGCACGCGCCGAGGCGGAGAACGCCCGCGTGGCGATCCGCAACATCCGCCGCGATGCGCTGGCCCAGCTCAAGGACCTGGTCAAGGAGAAGGAGATCAGCGAGGACGACGAGCGTCGTGCCGCCGACGAGGTGCAGAAGCTCACCGACAAGGCCGTCGGCGAAGTCGAGAAGGCCCTCGAGGCCAAGGAAGCCGACCTGATGGCCGTCTGACGGCCGGATGACTGTCATGGACAAGACGATGCAAGCACCTGCGGGTACGCCGCGCCACGTTGCCATCATCATGGATGGCAACAACCGCTGGGCGAAGAAGCGCTTCATGCCCGGCGTGGCCGGGCACAAGGCCGGCGTCGATGCGGTGCGCGCGGTGATCGAGGTGTGCGCCGAGGCCAAGGTCGAGGTGCTGACCCTGTTCGCCTTCTCCAGCGAGAACTGGCAGCGCCCGGCCGACGAGGTCGGCGCGCTGATGGAGCTGTTCCTCATGGCCCTGCGCCGCGAGGTGAAGAAGCTGGCGGCCAACGGCATCCGCCTGCGTATCCTCGGCGAGCGCACGCGCTTCCAGCCCGAACTGCAGAAGGCTATGTCCGAGGCCGAGGCGCTGACCGCCGAAGGCGGCGGCATGCTGCTGCAGGTGGCGGCCAACTACGGCGGCCAGTGGGACATCACCCAGGCGGCGCAGCGTCTGGCGCGCGAGGTGGCCGCCGGTCACCTTGCCGTCGACGAGATCACCCCCGATCTGCTGCAGCGCTGCCTGGCCACCGGCACCCAGCCGCCGGTCGACCTGTGCATCCGCACCGGTGGCGAGCAGCGCATCAGCAACTTCCTGCTCTGGCAGGTGGCCTACGCTGAGCTGTACTTCTCCGAGCTGCTGTGGCCGGACTTCAAACACGATGCCATGCGCGCCGCGCTGGCCGACTTCTCCCGTCGCCAGCGGCGCTTCGGCAAGACCAGCGAGCAGGTGGCGGCGGAACAACGGAAGCCCACATGCTGAAGCAGCGCATCATCACCGCCCTGATCATGCTGCCCGTTGCCCTGGGCGGCTTCTTCCTGCTGCAGGGTGGCTGGTTCGCCCTGTTCATCGGCCTGGTGGTCTGCGCCGGCGCCTGGGAGTGGGCGCGTCTCGCCGGCTTCGAGGCGCAGCCGCTGCGCCTGGGCTATGCCGGCGTGGTCGCCCTGCTGCTGGCGCTCCTCTACCAGTTGCCGTCGCTGGCCGGGCCGGTGCTGGCCCTGGCGGTGCTCTGGTGGCTGGCGGCCATCGCCTTGGTGCTCGCCTATCCGGCCAGCAGCCGGGCCTGGCAGGCGCTGCCGGTGCGCCTGGCGATCGGTCTGCTGATCCTGCTGCCGGCCTGGCAGGGGCTGCTGCTGCTCAAGCAGTGGCCGCAGGGCAACAGCCTGATCCTCGCGGTGATGCTGCTGGTGTGGACGGCCGACGTCGGCGCCTACTTCAGCGGCCGGCGCTTCGGCCGGCGCAAGCTGGCGGTGCAGGTCAGTCCCGGCAAGAGCTGGGAGGGGCTGTACGGCGGCCTGGCCGGCAGCCTGCTGTTGACCCTGCTGGTCGGCCTGTATCGCGACTGGGACGCCCGTGACCTGATGATGGCGCTGCTCGGTGCGGCGCTGGTGGTGCTGATCTCGGTGGTCGGCGACCTGACCGAGAGCATGTTCAAGCGTCAGTCCGGCATCAAGGACAGCAGCAGCCTGCTGCCCGGCCACGGCGGCGTGCTGGATCGCATCGACAGCCTGACGGCGGCGGTGCCGATGTTCGCCGTGCTGCTCTGGCTGCACGGCTGGGGAAGCCTGTGAAGCAGATAACCGTACTCGGGGCGACCGGTTCCATCGGTCTCTCCACCCTCGACGTCGTCGCCCGTCATCCCCACGACTACCGCGTCTTCGCCCTGACCGGCTTCAGCCGGCTGGCCGAGCTGGAGCGCCTGTGCCTGCTGCATCGCCCGCGCTTCGCCGTGGTGCCGACGGCCGAGGCGGCGCGCGTGCTGCAGGATGGTCTGCGTGGCGCCGGGCTGGATACCGAGGTGCTGGTCGGCGAGTCGGGCTTGTGCACGGTCGCCGCCCACCCGGAGGTGGATGCGGTGATGGCCGCCATCGTCGGCGCCGCCGGGCTCAAGCCGACCCTGGCCGCGGTGCAGGCGGGCAAGCGCGTGCTGCTGGCCAACAAGGAGGCGCTGGTGATGTCCGGCGCCCTGTTCATGCAGGCGGTGCAGGCCCACGGCGCCGAGCTGCTGCCGATCGACAGCGAACACAACGCCATCTTCCAGTGCATGCCCGGCGACTACGGCCAGGGCCTGGGGCGGGTCGGCGTGCGGCGCATCCTGCTCACCGCCTCCGGCGGGCCGTTCCGCTGCTGGCCGCTGGAGCGCATCGCCGAAGCCACGCCGCAGCAGGCCTGCGCCCATCCCAACTGGGCGATGGGGCGCAAGATCTCGGTCGACTCGGCGAGCATGATGAACAAGGGGCTGGAGCTGATCGAGGCCTGCTGGCTGTTCGATGCGCGCCCGGCCCAGGTCGAGGTGGTGGTCCATCCGCAGAGCGTGATCCATTCGCTGGTCGACTACGTCGACGGTTCGGTGCTGGCCCAGCTGGGCAATCCGGACATGCGCACGCCCATCGCCCATGCCCTGGCCTGGCCGCGGCGCATCGACTCCGGGGTGGCGCCGCTGGACCTGTTCGCCATCGCCCGCCTCGACTTCGAGGCGCCGGACGAGCGGCGTTTCCCCTGCCTGAAACTGGCGCGCCAGGCGGCCGAGGCGGGCGGTACGGCGCCGGCGCTGCTCAACGCCGCCAACGAGGTGGCGGTCGCCGCCTTCCTTGACGAGCGCATCCGCTTCGTCGACATTGCCCGAATGATCGAGGCGGTGCTCGAGCGCATCCCTGCCGTTGCCGTCCGCGAGCTGGACACCGTGCTGCAGGCCGATGCCGAGGCGCGTGCCGCCGCGCAGGACTGGCTTGGCCACTGCGGACACTGAGTCCGGAGGTTTTTCGATGAGCGCGTTGTACATGATCGTCGGCACCCTGGTCGCCCTGGGTGTGCTGGTCACCTTCCACGAATTCGGTCACTTCTGGGTGGCGCGGCGTTGCGGCATCAAGGTGCTGCGTTTCTCGGTGGGCTTCGGTGCGCCGCTGCTGCGCTGGCATGACCGCCACGGCACCGAGTTCGTGATTGCCGCCATCCCGCTGGGCGGCTACGTGAAGATGCTCGACGAGCGCGAGGGCGAGGTTCCCGCGGCGCTGCTCGATCAGGCGTTCAACCGCAAGAGCGTACGCCAGCGCTTCGCCGTGGTCGTCGCCGGGCCGCTGGCCAACTTCCTGCTCGCCATCCTGTTCTTCTGGGTGGTCGCCATGCTCGGCAGCCAGCAGGTGCGCCCGGTGATCGGCAGCGTCGAGCCGGGCAGTCTGGCGGAGCAGGCCGGGGTGATGGCCGGTGCCGAGGTGCTGGCGGTGGACGGACGGGCGGTGCAGGGCTGGAGCGAGGTCAACCTGCAGCTGGTGCGCCGTCTCGGCGAGAGCGGCAGCCTGCGCCTGCGTCTGCAGGAGCCGGACTCCAGCGTGCAGAGCGAGCGCACCCTGGCCCTGGATGGCTGGCTCAGGGGGGCCGAGGATCCCGATCCGTTGGCGGCGCTGGGCATCCGTCCGTGGACGCCGAGGGTCGAGCCGGTACTGGCCCAGCTCGATCCGCAGGGGCCGGCGCAGGCCGCCGGGCTGGAGGTGGGCGATCGCCTGCTGAGCCTGGACGGGGTGGCGCTGGACGATTGGCAGCAGGTGGTCGAGCGGGTGCGCGAGCGCCCGGGGCAGCGGGTGAGCTTGCGGGTCGAGCGCGATGGCCAGGCGCTGGACGTCAGCCTGACCCTGGCCGCTCGCGGCGAAGGCAAGGCGCGCAGCGGCTACCTCGGGGCCGGCGTCAACGGCGGCGAATGGCCGGCGCAGATGCTTCGTGAAGTCCGTCACGGTCCGCTGGATGCGGTGGGCGAAAGCCTCGGGCGGACCTGGTCGATGAGCCTTCTGACCCTCGACTCGATCGGCAAGATGCTGTTCGGCGAGCTCTCGGTAAAAAACTTGAGCGGCCCGATAACGATTGCTAAAGTGGCCGGCGCTTCGGCCCAGTCTGGGGTGGGAGATTTCCTGAGCTTCCTCGCCTACCTGAGTATCAGCCTCGGCGTGCTCAACCTGCTGCCGATTCCGGTCCTCGATGGCGGGCATCTGCTGTTCTATATGGTCGAATGGGTCCGTGGCCGGCCGCTGTCGGAACGGGTGCAGGCGCTCGGCATGCAGATAGGCATCAGCCTGGTGGTCGGCCTGATGCTTCTCGCCCTGTTTAATGACATCAGCCGGCTGTAACCTGCCACGCATTGCGGAGCTGCCGCCTGGGGCGGCAGTTCCTTTTTAGTCAGTCTGAAAAGTTAGAAAGGACTTCATGAAACGCTTGCTGCTACCGGCGGTAATTGCCGCGCTGATCACCGCCGAGGTTCACGCCGAGTCCTTCACGATCACCGACATTCGCGTCAACGGCCTGCAGCGGGTATCCGCCGGCAGCGTGTTCGGCGCCCTGCCGCTCAACGTCGGCGACGCGGTCGACGACCGTCGCCTGGTCGAGGCGACCCGCTCGCTGTTCAAGACCGGCTTCTTCCAGGACATCCGCCTCGGTCGCGAGGACGGCGTGCTGGTGGTCGACGTGGTCGAGCGCCCGTCGATCTCGGCGATCGAGATCGACGGCAACAAGGCCATCGCCACCGATGATCTGCTCAAGGGCCTCAAGCAGTCCGGCCTGGCCGAAGGCGAGATCTTCCAGCAGGCGACCCTCGAGGGTGTGCGCAACGAGCTGCAGCGCCAGTACGTGGCGCAGGGCCGCTACTCGGCGAGCATCGACACTGAGGTGGTCAGCCAGCCGCGCAACCGGGTCGCCCTGAAGATCAAGATCAACGAGGGTTCGGTCGCCGCCATCCAGCACATCAACATCGTCGGCAACAAGGTGTTCTCCAGCGAGGAGCTGGCCGGCCTGTTCGAGCTGCGCACCACCAACTGGCTGTCGTTCTTCCGCAACGACGACAAGTATTCCCGCGAGAAGCTGTCCGGCGACCTCGAGCGCCTGCGTTCCTACTACCTGGATCGCGGCTACATCAACATGGACATCACCTCCACCCAGGTGTCCATCACCCCGGACAAGAAGCACGTCTACGTCACCGTCAACATCGACGAGGGCGAGCGCTACACGATCCGCGAGGTCAAGCTGGCCGGCGACCTGCGTGTGCCGGAGGAAGAGGTGCGCAAGCTGCTGCTGGTCAAGGAAGGCCAGGTGTTCTCGCGCAAGGTGATGACCAGCACCTCCGAGCTGATCACCCGCCGCCTCGGCAACGAGGGCTACACCTTCGCCAACGTCAACGGCATCCCCGAGCCGCACGACGAGGACAACACCGTCTCGCTGACCTTCGCCGTCGACCCGGGCAAGCGCGCCTACGTCAATCGCATCAACTTCCGCGGCAACACCAAGACCGAGGACGAGGTGCTGCGCCGCGAGATGCGCCAGATGGAAGGCGGCTGGGCCTCGACCTACCTGATCGACCAGTCGAAGACCCGCCTCGAGCGCCTCGGCTACTTCAAGGAGGTCAACGTCGAGACCCCGCCGGTGCCGGGCACCGACGACCAGATCGACGTCAACTACAGCGTCGAGGAGCAGCCGTCCGGCTCGATCACCGCCAGCGTCGGCTTCGCCCAGAGCGCCGGCCTGATCCTTGGCGGCTCGATCAGCCAGAACAACTTCCTCGGCACCGGCAACAAGGTCAACGTCGGCCTGACCCGCAGCGAGTACCAGACCCGCTACAACTTCGCCTTCACCGATCCGTACTGGACCGAGGACGGCGTCAGCCTCGGCTACAACATGTTCTATCGCACCACCGACTACGACGACCTCGACGTCGACGTGTCGAGCTACTCGGTGGACAGCCTCGGTGCCGGCATCAACCTCGGCTATCCGATCAGCGAGACCTCGCGCCTGACCTACGGGCTGTCGGCCCAGCAGGACGACATCAAGCCCGGTACCTACACGGTCGACGAGATCAACGACTTCATCGCGGCCGAAGGCGACAGCTACACCAACTTCAAGGGCTCGATGGGCTGGTCGCAGTCGACCCTCAACCGCGGCATGTTCGCCAGCCGCGGCTACTCGCAGAGCCTGGTCGGCGAGATCACCCTGCCGGGCAGCGACCTGTCGTTCTACCGCATCGACTACAACGGCCAGGTCTTCGTCCCGCTGTGGAAGAAGGACTACGCCCTGCGCTTCCATGGCCGCTTGGGCTATGCCGACAGCTACGGCTCGACCAGCGAACTGCCGTTCTACGAGCACTACTACGCCGGCGGTTTCGGTTCGGTACGCGGCTTCGAGGAAAGCAGTCTCGGCCCGCGCAGCACGCCGGCCGCGGCCGATCCGGATCAGGATCCGCAACCCTTCGGCGGCAACGTCATCGTGCAGGGCGGTACCGAGCTGCTGTTCCCCCTGCCGTTCGTCAAGGACCAGCGCTCCCTGCGCACCGTGTTGTTCTGGGACGTCGGCAACGTGTTCGACACCAACTGCAGCGCCGCCCAGGAGGCGCGCGGCGAGGTCGGCTGCGACATCAGCCTGAGCGACATGGCCAGCTCGGTGGGCGTCGGCCTGACCTGGCTGACCGCGCTCGGCCCGCTGAGCTTCAGCCTCGGCATGCCGGTCAAGGAGCCCGAGAACTCCGATACCCAGGTATTCCAGTTCTCCCTGGGACAGACTTTCTAAGCCCGTTGGGGCCTTTCACCCAACCGATTCGTATCAGGAGTTCATCGTGCGCAAGTTGACCCAAGCAATCCTGTTCGCCGCCGCTATGGTGAGCCTGCCGGCCTTCGCCGAAATGAAGGTGGCGGTACTCAACTATCAAATGGCCCTGCTCGAATCCGACGCGGCCAAGAAGTACGCCGTCGATGCCGAGAAGAAGTTCGGCCCGCAGCTCAACCGCCTGAAGACCCTGGAGAGCGACGCCAAGCGCATCCAGGACCGCCTGATGAAGGAGGGCGAGAAGATGGCGCAGAGCGAGCGCGAGCGTCTGGAACTCGAGTTCAAGCAGAAGGCCCGCGACTTCCAGTTCCAGTCCAAGGAGCTGAACGAGGCCAAGGCCATCGCCGACCGCGACATGCTCAAGCAGCTCAAGCCGAAGCTGGACAAGGCCGTCGAGGAAGTGATCAAGAAGGGCAACTACGACCTGGTGCTGGAGCGCGGTGCCGTGGTGGAAGTCAAGCCGCAGTTCGACATCACCAAGCAGGTGATCGAGCGCATGAACCAGCTGCGCTGATCGCCATGAGTGCTTCCGTCCATACCCTTGGCGAGCTGGCCGCGCGCGTCGGCGCCGAGCTGCGCGGACCGGCCGGTCTGCCCATCGCCGGTCTGGCCGCCCTGCAGGACGCCGGCCCGCAGCAGCTGACCTTTCTCGCCAACGCGCAGTACCGCAAGCACCTGGCGACCTGCCAGGCCGGCGCGGTGCTGCTGACTCCGGCCGATGCCGAGGGCTTCGCCGGCAATGCGCTGGTGCTGGCCAATCCCTACCTGGCCTTCGCCCAGCTGTCGCACCTGTTCGACCGCAAGCCGGTCGCCGTGCCCGGCATCCACCCGACGGCCATGGTCGCCGCGGATGCCGTGGTCGATCCGAGCGCCTCGGTCGGTCCCGGCGTGGTGATCGAGTCCGGCGCGGTGATCGGCGCGCGGGTGAGCCTCGGTGCCCATTGCGTGATCGGTGCGCGCAGCGTGATCGGCGACGACGGCTGGCTGGCGCCGCGGGTGACCCTGTACCACGACGTGCGCATCGGTCAGCGTGTGGTCATCCAGTCCGGCGCGGTGCTCGGCGGCGAGGGCTTCGGCTTCGCCAACGACAAGGGCGTGTGGATCAAGATCGCCCAGATCGGTGGCGTGACCATCGGCGACGACGTCGAGATCGGCGCCAACACCACCATCGACCGTGGCGCCCTGGCCGACACGGTGATCGGCAACGGGGTCAAGCTCGACAACCAGATCATGATCGCCCACAACGTGCAGATCGGCGATCACACTGCCATGGCCGGCTGCTGCGGCATCTCCGGCAGCACCAGGATCGGCAAGCACTGCATGATCGCCGGCGGCGTCGGCATGGTCGGTCACATCGAGGTGTGCGATCACGTGTTCGTCACCGGCATGACCATGGTCACCCGCTCGATCACCGAGCCGGGGGCCTATTCCTCGGGCACGGCGATGCAGCCGGCGGCCGAGTGGAAGAAGAGCGCCGCGCGCCTGCGTCACCTTGACGACATGGCCAAGCGCCTGCAGCAGCTGGAAAAACAGCTCGCCGCCGTGACCCGGAGCGGGGATGGCTCATCTGATGCCTGAGGCACGCCTCCCCGTGTTCCATTTTTTGACCAAGGCTCCCACACCATGATGGATATCAACGAGATTCGCGAACTCCTGCCGCACCGCTACCCGTTCCTGCTGGTGGATCGGGTGGTGGAGATGGATCTCGAGGAAAAGCGCATCCGCGCCTACAAGAACGTGACCATCAACGAGCCGTTCTTCAATGGCCACTTCCCGGGCCATCCGATCATGCCGGGGGTGCTGATCATCGAAGCCATGGCCCAGGCCGCCGGCCTGCTCGGCTTCAGCATGATGGGGGCCAAGGCGGCCGCCGACACCCTGTACCTGTATGTCGGCTCCGACAACCTGCGTTTCCGCTCGCCGGTGACCCCGGGGGATCAGCTGATCCTCGAGGCCCGCGTACTCAGCACCAAGCGTGGCCTGTGGAAGTTCGAGTGCCAGGCCAGCGTCGACGGCAAGGCGGTCTGCTCCGGCGAGATCATCTGCGCGGAACAGAAGAAATGAGTCTGATCGACCCTCGCGCCATCATCGATCCGAGTGCCAGGCTGGCCGACTCCGTCGAAGTTGGCCCCTGGTCGATCATCGGTCCGAACGTGGAAATCGGCGAGGGTACCGTGATCGGTCCCCACGTGATCGTCAAGGGCCCCACGGTGATCGGCCGGCACAATCGCATCTACCAGTTCTCCTCGGTAGGCGAAGACACTCCCGATCTGAAGTACAAGGGCGAGCCGACCCGTCTGGTGATCGGCGACCACAACGTGATCCGCGAAGGCGTCACCATCCATCGCGGCACCGTGCAGGATCGCTTCGAGACCACCATCGGCAACCACAACCTGCTGATGGCCTACGTGCACGTCGGCCACGACAGCGTGATCGGCGACCACTGCATCCTGGTCAACAACACCGCACTGGCCGGCCACGTGCACGTCGGCGACTGGGCGATCCTCTCCGGCTTCACCCTGGTCCACCAGTTCTGCCATATCGGCGCGCACAGCTTCTCCGGCATGGGCACGGCGATCGGCAAGGACGTGCCGGCCTTCGTCACCGTGTTCGGCAGCCCCGCCGAGGCGCGCAGCATGAACTTCGAGGGCATGCGCCGGCGCGGTTTCAGCGACGAGGTGATGCACGCCCTGCGCCGCGCCTACAAGGTCGTGTACCGCAAGGGGCTGACCGTCGAGGAGGCGCTGGCCGACCTGGCCGCCGACGCGGCGCAGTACCCGGAAGTGGCGCTGTTCTGCGACTCGGTGCGCAGCTCGACCCGCGGCATCACCCGCTGACGCCATGGCCCGTCCCCTGAAGATCGCCCTGGTCGCCGGCGAGGCGTCCGGCGACATCCTCGGCGCCGGCCTGATGCAGGCCATCAAGGCCCGCCACCCCGATGCCCGCTTCATCGGCGTCGGCGGGCCGCGCATGCAGGCCGAGGGCCTCGATTCGTACTTCCCGATGGAACGCCTGGCGGTGATGGGCCTGGTCGAGGTGCTCGGCCGCCTGCCCGAACTGCTCAAGCGCCGCCGCGGCCTGATCCGCACCCTGATCGACGAGCGCCCGGACGTGTTCGTCGGCATCGATGCGCCGGACTTCAACCTCGGCGTCGAATTGAAGCTGCGCCAGGCCGGCATCCGCACCGTGCACTACGTCAGCCCCTCGGTGTGGGCCTGGCGGCAGAAGCGCGTGCTGAAGATCCAGCGCGCCTGCGACCTGATGCTCACCCTGTTCCCCTTCGAGGCGCAGTTCTACGAGGCGCAGCAGGTGCCGGTGTGCTTCGTCGGCCACCCGCTGGCCGACGCCATCCCCCTGACGGCCGACCGCGCCGCCGCGCGCGCCGCTCTCGGCCTGCCGGAGCAGGGCGCGGTGGTGGCGCTGCTGCCCGGCAGTCGCGGCGGCGAGGTCGAGCGTCTCGGCGGCCTGTTCCTCGACGCCGCCGAGCGCCTGCGCGCGCTGCGTCCGGGGCTGCGCTTCGTGCTGCCCTGCGCCAGCGCCGAGCGCCGCGCCCAGGTCGAGGCCATGCTCGCCGGGCGCGACCTGCAGGTCAGCCTGCTCGACGGCCGCTCCCACGAGGCTCTGGGCGCCTGCGATGCGGTGCTGATCGCCTCCGGCACCGCGACCCTCGAGGCGCTGCTGTTCAAGCGGCCGATGGTGGTGGCCTACCGGGTGGCGCCGCTGACCTACCGCATCCTCAGACGGCTGGTGAAGAGTCCGTACATCTCGCTGCCCAACCTGCTGGCCGGGCGCCTGCTGGTCCCCGAGCTGATCCAGGACGCCGCCACGCCGGAAGCACTGGCCGGCGCGCTGGCGCCGCTGATCGACGATGGCCAGGTGCAGACCGAGGGCTTCGATGCCATCCACCGCGCGCTGCGCCGCGGCGCCTCCGAGCGCGCCGCCGAGGCGGTGTTGCGGCTGGTGGAGGGCGCCTGATGCAGCTGGGTCTGGATTTCACCCTGGTCGAGGAGCTGGTCGCCGGCGTTGACGAGGTCGGCCGCGGTCCGCTGTGCGGTCCGGTGGTCACCGCCGCGGTGATCCTCGATCCGGCGCGTCCCATCGCGGGGCTCAATGACTCCAAGAAGCTCAGCGAGGCGCGCCGTGAGCGGCTGTTCGACGAGATCCGCGACAAGGCGCTGGCCTGGTGCATCGGTCGCGCCGAGGTCGAGGAGATCGACCGCCTGAACATCCTGCAGGCCACCTTCCTGGCCATGCAGCGTGCGGTCGAGGGGCTGCCCATCCAGCCGCGGCTGGCGCTGATCGACGGCAATCGCTGCCCGAAGCTCCTGGTGCCCAGCGCGCCGGTGGTCGGCGGCGACGCCAGGGTGCCGGCGATCGCCGCCGCCTCGATCCTCGCCAAGGTCAGCCGCGACCGCGAGATGGCCGAACTGGATGCCCGCTATCCTGGCTACGGCATGGCCGGGCACAAGGGCTATCCGACGCCGGCGCATCTCGAGGCGCTCAGGCGCCTGGGGCCGACGCCCATTCATCGGCGCTCCTTTGCGCCGGTCCGGGCGCTGCTCGATCCGTCCTGAGCTAACCCATGCACTGCCTGTCCGGGCCCGGTACAATTCCGGGCCCAGTCGTTTCTGCGTCCACGGAATTGCCATGACCGCCACCTTCGTCCACCTGCGCGTGCACACCGAATACTCCCTGGTCGACGGCCTGGTACGGGTCAAGCCGCTGGTCAAGGCGGTGGCCGGGGCGGGCATGCCGGCGGTGGCGGTCACCGACATGAGCAAC
Source organism: Pseudomonas sp. OF001 (assembly GCF_904426495.1). NCBI lineage: Bacteria > Pseudomonadati > Pseudomonadota > Gammaproteobacteria > Pseudomonadales > Pseudomonadaceae > Pseudomonas > Pseudomonas sp. OF001. The sequence goes on from NZ_CAJGBM010000012.1 coordinate 86,584, forward strand.
ATGTGCTCGCTGGTCAAGTTCTACAAGACCGCCATGGGGGGCGGCATCAAGCCGATCTGCGGCGCCGACCTGTGGCTGGCCGGCCGCGGCGAGGACGCCCCGCTGTCGCGCCTGACCCTGCTGGCGATGGATGCCCAGGGTTACCGCAATCTCACCGAGCTGATCTCGCGCGGCTGGACCGAGGGGCAGCACAACGGCCTGGTGGTCATCCAGCGCGACTGGGTCAAGCAGGCCGCCGCGGGGCTGATCGCGCTGTCCGGTGCCAAGGAGGGGGAGATCGGCCTGGCGCTGCTCGGCGGTCACGCCGACGAAGCCGAGGCGCTGCTGCGCGAGTGGCAGGCGGTGTTCCCCGAGCGCTTCTACCTGGAGGTGCAGCGCACCAGCCGGGTCAACGACGAGGAGTACCTGCACGCGGCGGTGCAACTGGCCACGCGCTGCGATGCGCCGCTGGTGGCCACCAACGACGTGCGCTTCCTCAAGCAGGACGACTTCGAGGCCCACGAGACCCGCGTGTGCATCGGCGAGGGACGCACCCTCGACGATCCGCGGCGGCCGCGCAATTACTCGGACCAGCAGTACCTGAAGAGCCCGGCGGAGATGGCCGAGCTGTTCAGCGACCTTCCCGAGGCGCTGGAGAACACCGTCGAGATCGCCAGGCGCTGCAACATCGACGTGCGCCTGGGCAAGCACTTCCTGCCCGACTTCCCGACGCCCAACGGCATGGGCATCGACGACTACCTGCGCCACGCCTCCTACGAGGGGCTGGAAGAGCGTCTTGAAGTGCTGCTGCCCAAGGACACTCCGGACTACGAGGCCAAGCGCCAGGTCTACGTCGACCGCCTGGAGTTCGAGCTGGGCACCATCATCCAGATGGGCTTTCCCGGCTACTTCCTGATCGTGGCCGACTTCATCCAGTGGGCGAAGAACAACGGCGTGCCGGTGGGGCCGGGGCGCGGCTCGGGTGCCGGCAGTCTGGTCGCCTACGTGCTGAAGATCACCGACCTCGACCCGCTGGCCTACGACCTGCTGTTCGAGCGCTTCCTCAACCCCGAGCGGGTCTCCATGCCCGACTTCGACGTCGACTTCTGCATGGACGGCCGCGACCGGGTGATCGACTACGTGGCCGACAAGTACGGTCGCAACGCGGTGAGCCAGATCATCACCTTCGGCTCGATGGCGGCCAAGGCGGTGGTGCGCGACGTGGCGCGGGTGCAGGGCAAGTCCTACGGGCTGGCCGACCGCCTGTCGAAGATGATCCCCTTCGAAGTCGGCATGACCCTGGAAAAGGCCTACGAGATGGAGGAGCCGCTGCGCGAGTTCCTCGCCGTCGATGAGGATGCCAGGGAAATCTGGGACATGGCCCTCAAGCTCGAGGGCATCACCCGCGGCACCGGCAAGCACGCCGGCGGCGTGGTGATCGCGCCGACCAGGCTCACCGACTTCTCGCCGATCGCCTGCGACGAGGAGGGCGGCGGCCTGGTCACCCAGTTCGACAAGGACGACGTCGAGGCCGCCGGCCTGGTCAAGTTCGACTTCCTCGGCCTGCGCACCCTGACCATCATCAAGTGGGCACTGGAGACCATCAACCGCGAGCAGGCGAAGAAGGGCCTGCCGCCGGTCGACATCGACTTCATCCCGCTGGACGACAAGCCGACCTACCAGTTGCTGCAGCGCGCCGAGACCACCGCGGTGTTCCAGCTCGAATCGCGCGGCATGAAGGAGCTGATCAAGAAGCTCAAGCCGGACTGCCTGGAAGACCTCATCGCGCTGGTGGCGCTGTTCCGTCCCGGCCCGCTGCAGTCGGGCATGGTGGACGACTTCATCAACCGCAAGCACGGCCGTGCCGAGCTGTCCTATCCGCACCCGGACTACCAGTACGCGGGCCTCGAGCCGGTGCTCAAGCCCACCTACGGCATCATCCTGTACCAGGAGCAGGTGATGCAGATCGCCCAGGTGATGGCCGGCTACACCCTCGGCGGCGCCGACATGCTGCGTCGGGCCATGGGCAAGAAGAAGCCCGAGGAGATGGCCAAGCAGCGCGGCGGCTTCATCGAGGGCTGCGCCAACAACGGCATCGACGGCGAGCTGGCGGGCAACATCTTCGACCTGGTGGAGAAGTTCGCCGGCTACGGCTTCAACAAGTCGCACTCGGCTGCCTACGGCCTGGTCTCCTACCAGACCGCCTGGCTGAAGACCCATTTCCCGTCGCCGTTCATGGCCGCGGTGATGTCGGCGGACATGCACAACACCGACAAGGTGGTGATCCTCATCGAGGAATGCCGCAGCATGAAGCTGCGCATCGACGCCCCCGACGTCAACGTCTCCGAGTTCAAGTTCACCGTCAACGAGGACGGGCGCATCGTCTACGGCCTCGGTGCGGTCAAGGGCGTCGGCGAGGGGCCGGTGGAGGCCATCGTCGAGGCGCGCGCCACGGGGCCGTTCAAGGACCTGTTCGACTTCTGCGCGCGGGTCGATTTGAAGCGCATCAACAAGCGCACCCTGGAGGCGCTGATCCGCAGCGGTGCGCTGGATCGCCTCGGTCCGCACTACCACGACGAGCCCAAGGCCTACCAGGCCAGCCTCGACCTCAATCGCGCGGTGCTGCTGGCGGCGATGGAGGAGGCGGTACAGGCGGCCGAGCAGAGCGCGCGCAGCGCCGACAGCGGGCACATGGACCTGTTCGGCGGGCTGTTCGCCGAGCCCGAGGCCGACGTCTACGCCAACTACCGCAAGGTGCGCGAGCTGACCCTCAAGGAGCGCCTGCGCGGCGAGAAGGAGACCCTCGGCCTGTACCTGACCGGCCATCCGATCGACGAATACGAAGGCGAGGTGCGCCGCTTCGCCCGCCAGCGCATCATCGACCTGCGCCCGGCGCGCGAGACGCAGACGGTGGCCGGGCTGATCGTCAACCTGCGGGTGATGAAGAACAAGCGCGGCGACAAGATGGGCTTCGTCACCCTCGACGACCGTTCCGGTCGCATCGAGGCCTCGCTGTTCGCCGAGGCCTTCGCCGCCGCCCAGTCGCTGCTGCAGACCGACGCGCTGGTGGTGATCGAGGGCGAGGTGAGCATGGACGACTTTTCCGGCGGCCTGCGCCTGCGCGCGAAACGGGTGATGAGCCTGGAGGAGGCGCGCACCGGGCTGGCCGAGAGCCTGCGCATGCGGGTCGACGGCGAGGTGCTCAGGGGCGAGCGGCTGCGCTGGCTGGCCGAGCTGTGCGGCCAGCATCGCGGCGCCTGTCCGATCACTCTCGACTACAGCGGCCGGGACGCGCGCGCCCTGCTGCAGTTCGGCGACCAATGGCGAATCGACCCCACCGACAACCTTATCCAGACTTTGCGTGACCAGTTCGGACGCGACAACGTCTTCCTCCAATACCGCTAAGGCGGGGTCCTCCGACCCTGCCAGGCTCGACCCGTGGCGCCCGATCCCGTAAAGTCGGGCGCCTGTTTTCCTGAGCCGAACAGTAACCCGCTCACCACGGATGCCTGCATGAACCCGAATTATCTGGATTTCGAACAGCCGATCGCCGACCTGCAAGCCAAGATCGAAGGCCTGCGCATGGTGGGCAACGACAACGAGCTGAACATCAGCGAAGAGATTGCCCGCCTGCAGGACAAGACCAGGACGCTGACCCAGAGCATCTTCAGCAACCTGACCAGCTGGCAGATCGCGCGCCTGGCCCGTCATCCGCGCCGCCCGTACACCCTGGACTACATCCAGCACATCTTCACCGAGTTCGACGAGCTGCACGGCGACCGCCACTTCGCCGACGACGCCGCCATCGTCGGCGGCGTGGCCCGCCTGGACGACAAGCCGGTGATGATCATCGGCCACCAGAAGGGCCGCGAGGTGCGCGAGAAGGTGCGCCGCAACTTCGGCATGCCGCGCCCCGAGGGCTACCGCAAGGCCTGCCGCCTGATGGAGATGGCCGAGCGCTTCAAGCTGCCGATCCTCACCTTCATCGACACCCCCGGCGCCTACCCGGGTATCGACGCCGAGGAGCGCGGCCAGAGCGAGGCCATCGCCTGGAACCTGCGCGTCATGGCGCGCCTGAAGACTCCGATCATCGCCACCGTGATCGGCGAGGGCGGTTCGGGCGGCGCGCTGGCCATCGGCGTGTGCGACCAGCTGAACATGCTGCAGTACTCCACCTACGCGGTGATCTCTCCGGAAGGCTGCGCCTCGATCCTCTGGCGCACCGCCGAGAAGGCGCCGGAAGCCGCCGAGGCCATGGGCATCACCGCCGAGCGCCTGAAGGAGTTGGGCATCGTCGATACCGTGATCGCCGAGCCGCTGGGCGGCGCCCACAGCGACCATGCGGCCATGGCTGCCGTGCTGCGCGAGTCGCTGAACCAGCAGCTGGACATGCTCGGCAAGCACGACATCCCGGCCCTGCTGGACCGTCGCTACCAGCGCCTGATGAGCTACGGCGCGGTCTGATCCCCCGGCTATGCCGATCTGAAGGCTCCTGCGCTCCGGCGCGGAGCCTTGCTGTAGGGTGGAAGACTCGCGCAGCGATCTTCCACCGTGCTGGCACGGGCCTCGTTCCCAGCTGGAGCCTGCCTCCATGTCCCTCGAATCCCGCCTCCTGCAAGTCCTCGAGCCCTGGCGCCAGGCGCCGGCCTGGAAGATAGCCTTCTCCGGCGGACTGGATTCCACCGTCCTGCTCCACCTGCTGGCGCGCCTGCGCGAGTCCCATGCGCTGCCGCCGCTGTCCGCCATCCACATCCATCACGGCCTGCAGAGCGTCGCCGACAGCTGGGCCGCTCTGTGCCGCGCCCAGTGCGAGGCGCTGGGCATTCCCCTGCAGGTGCGCCATGTGAAAGTCGACGAGGGCGCCAGTCTCGAGCGCGCCGCACGCGAGGCCCGCTACGCCGCCTTCGCCGAGCTGCTGGGGGCGGGCGAGGTACTGCTGACCGCCCAGCACCGGGATGACCAGGCCGAGACCCTGCTGCTGCGCCTGCTGCGCGGTGCCGGGGTGCGCGGCCTGGCGGCCATGCCGGCCAGCCGGCCGTTGGCGGCGGGGCAGCTGCTGCGGCCGCTGCTGGGGATGACGCGGATCGAGCTGGAGGCCTGGGCGACGCGCGAGCGGCTCGCCTGGGTCGAGGATCCGAGCAACCTGGACATCCGCCTGGCGCGCAACTTCCTGCGTCACGAGATCCTGCCGCGGCTGGCGCAGCACTGGCCGGCGGCCGGCGCGGTACTGGCGCGCGACGCCGAACAGCTGGCCGAGGCCGACGACCTGCTCGGCGAGCTGGCCGAGCTGGACCTGGCGGCGGCGCGCCCGGCGGCCGAGCCGGCCTGGCTGGCACTGCCCTCGCTGGCGCTGGCGCCGCTCTTGGCGCTGTCCGAGGCGCGCCAGCGCAATGCCCTGCGCCACTGGCTGCGCGCGCTGACCCGGCTGCCCGAGCGCGAGCACTGGGCCGGCTGGAGCGATCTGCGCGACGCCCGGGGCGATGCGGAGCCCGTCTGGCGCCTCGAGGGGGGCGAGCTGCGCCGGGCCGGCGGGCGGCTGTGGTGGCTGAATGGCGACTGGCTGCAGGCGCCGCCGCCATCCGCCGTCGACTGGAGCGATCCGGCGCGGCCGCTGCCGCTGCCCGGCAACGGCCGGGTGCGGCTGGAGGGGGCGCTTCCCGGGCGGCCTCTGCAGATCCGCTATCGCCAGGGGGGCGAGGTGCTCGAGCTGCTCGGGCGCGGTCGTCGCGACCTCAAGCGCCTGCTGCAGGAAAGCGGCCTGCCGGCTTTCGTGCGTACCCGCCTGCCCCTGCTGTACGCTGGTGGCGAGCTGCTGGCGGTGGCCAATCTGCCCGGGTTGCAGGCCCGTCTGCAGCCGGCACTGCGACTGGTCTGGGAGTCGCCGACCGCCGGTCCGGGTTTGAGCTGAAAAGGCCTTTCGCGTAAACTATCCTCCCGTCTTCAAGAGGCTTTCTGCCTCCCTTCGCATTCCCCGGCGGCGCTGACCGCCTAAACGCAGACTTCTAGGGTTTTTCATGACGCGCTACATCTTCGTCACGGGTGGTGTTGTTTCTTCTTTGGGGAAAGGCATCGCCTCGGCTTCCTTGGCGGCAATCCTGGAGGCGCGGGGGCTGAAGGTCACCATGCTCAAGCTGGACCCCTACATCAACGTCGATCCGGGGACCATGAGCCCGTTCCAGCATGGCGAGGTGTTCGTCACCCATGATGGCGCGGAAACCGACCTCGATCTGGGCCACTACGAGCGGTTCATCCGCACCACCATGACCCAGAACAACAACTTCACCACCGGCCGCGTCTACATGGACGTGCTGCGCAAGGAGCGCCGCGGCGATTACCTGGGCGCCACCGTGCAGGTGATCCCGCACATCACCGACGAGATCAAGCGCCGGATCATCAAGGGCGCCGGCGATGCCGACGTGGCCCTGGTGGAGATCGGCGGCACCGTCGGCGACATCGAGTCGCAGCCGTTCCTCGAGGCGATCCGCCAGCTGCGTGTCGAAGTCGGCGCCAAGCGCGCGATGCTGATGCACCTGACCCTGGTGCCGTACATCGCCACCGCCGGCGAGACCAAGACCAAGCCGACCCAGCACTCGGTGAAGGAGCTGCGCTCCATCGGCCTGCAGCCGGACGTGCTGATCTGCCGCTCCGACCACCCGGTCGACCTGTCCTCGCGGCGCAAGATCGCCCTGTTCACCAACGTCGAGGAGCGTGCGGTGATCAGCCTGGAAGACGTCGACACCATCTACAAGATCCCGGCGGTGCTGCATGCCCAGGGCCTCGATGACATCGTCGTCGAGCGCTTCGGCCTGGAGTGCGGCCCGGCCGACCTGTCCGAGTGGGAGCGCGTGGTCGACGCCAAGCTCAACCCCGAGCACGAAGTCACCATCGCCATGGTCGGCAAGTACATGGAACTGCTGGACGCCTACAAGTCGCTGATCGAGGCGATGGGGCACGCCGGCATCCAGAGCCGCACCAAGGTCAACCTGCGCTACATCGACTCCGAGGACATCGAGAACCAGGGCACCGGCCTGCTGGAAGGCGTCGATGCCATCCTGGTGCCGGGCGGCTTCGGTCTGCGCGGCGTGGAAGGCAAGATCACCGCGGTGCAGTACGCCCGCGAGAACAAGATCCCCTACCTGGGCATCTGCCTCGGCATGCAGGTGGCGGTGATCGAGTACGCCCGCAACGTGCTGGGCTGGGCAGACGCCAACTCCACCGAGTTCGACCACGCCAGCGCCCATCCGGTGGTCGGCCTGATCACCGAGTGGCAGGACGCCACCGGTGCCGTCGAGCAGCGCAGTGCCGGTTCCGATCTGGGCGGCACCATGCGTCTGGGCGGCCAGGAGTGCCAGCTCGAGCGCGGCTCGCAGGTGCACGCCTGCTACGGCAAGGACGTGATCGTCGAGCGTCACCGCCACCGCTACGAGGTCAACAACAACCTGCTGCCGCAATTGCAGGAAGCCGGTCTGCGCGTCAGCGGCCGCTCCGGCGACGGCGCGCTGGTCGAGGTGGTCGAGGCCCCGAACCACCCGTGGTTCGTCGCCTGCCAGTTCCACCCGGAGTTCACCTCCACCCCGCGCGACGGCCACCCGCTGTTCAGCGGCTTCGTCAATGCCGCCCTCAAGCAGCACGAAGCGAAGAAGGCCTGATCATGGCGCAGAAGATCATCCGCGTCGGCAACCTCCAGATCGGCAACGAGCTGCCGTTCGTGCTGTTCGGCGGCATGAACGTGCTGGAGTCGCGCGACCTGGCCCTCAAGGTCTGCGAGGAGTACGTGCGGGTCACCGAGAAGCTCGGCATCCCCTACGTGTTCAAGGCCAGCTTCGACAAGGCCAACCGCTCGTCGATCACCTCCTTCCGCGGCCCGGGCCTGGAAGAGGGCATGAGGATCTTCGAGGAAGTGAAGAAGACCTTCGGCGTGCCGGTGATCACCGACGTCCACGAGCCGTACCAGGCGGCGCCGGTGGCCGAGGTCTGCGACATCATCCAGCTGCCGGCCTTCCTGTCGCGGCAGACCGACCTGGTGGTGGCGATGGCCAGGACCGGCGCGGTGATCAACATCAAGAAGGCCCAGTTCCTCGCCCCGCAGGAGATGAAGCACATCCTGCGCAAGTGCGAGGAAGCGGGCAACGATCAACTGATCCTCTGCGAACGCGGCTCCTCGTTCGGCTACAACAACCTGGTGGTCGACATGCTCGGCTTCGGCATCATGAAGTCGTTCGAGTACCCGGTGTTCTTCGACGTGACCCACGCCCTGCAGATGCCGGGCGGCCGCGCCGACTCCGCCGGTGGCCGTCGCGCCCAGGTAACCGACCTGGCCAAGGCCGGCATGAGCCAGGGCCTGGCCGGGTTGTTCCTCGAGGCCCATCCGGACCCGGACCAGGCCAAGTGCGACGGTCCCTGCGCGCTGCGCCTGGACCGGCTCGAGCCGTTCCTCGCCCAGCTCAAGGCGCTGGACGACCTGGTCAAGAGTTTCCCGCCGATCGAGACTGCCTGAAGGTCGTTCGATCCGCTAAAGTGGCGGGCGCCCACGACGGGTGCCCGATCCGTTTCTCCCGGTGGGCGCGGGCAGGGCAGTGACGCCCTTCCGTGCCCACTTGTATGTCAAACCCTCTGGAGTGCTACCAGCAATGGCAAAAATCGTCGACATCAAAGGCCGTGAGGTCCTGGATTCCCGCGGTAACCCGACCGTAGAAGCCGACGTGATCCTCGACAACGGCATCATCGGCAGCGCCTGTGCGCCGTCCGGTGCTTCCACCGGCTCGCGCGAAGCGCTGGAGCTGCGTGATGGCGACAAGAGCCGCTACCTGGGCAAGGGCGTGCTGAAGGCCGTGGCCAACGTCAACGGCCCGATCCGCGAGCGCCTGCTGGGCATGGATCCGGCCGAGCAGAAGGCTCTGGACCTGGCGATGATCGAGCTGGACGGCACCGAGAACAAGGCCAGCCTGGGCGCCAACGCCATCCTCGCCGTGTCCCTGGCTGCCGCCAAGGCCGCCGCCCAGGCCAAGGGCGTGCCGCTGTACGCGCACATCGCCGATCTGAACGGCACTCCGGGCGTCTACTCCATGCCGGTGCCGATGATGAACATCATCAACGGCGGCGAGCACGCCGACAACAACGTCGACATCCAGGAGTTCATGGTCCAGCCGGTCGGCGCCAAGACCTTCGCCGACGCCCTGCGCATGGGTGCCGAGATCTTCCATCACCTCAAGGCCGTGCTGAAGGCCCGTGGCCTGAACACCGCCGTCGGTGACGAGGGCGGCTTCGCGCCGAACCTGGCTTCCAACGAGGACGCCCTGGCCGCCATCGCCGAAGCCGTGGCCAATGCCGGCTACAAGCTGGGCGAGGACGTCACCCTGGCCCTGGACTGCGCCTCCTCCGAGTTCTTCAAGGACGGCCAGTACGATCTGGAAGGCGAAGGCAAGGTGTTCAGCGCCGAAGGTTTCGCCGACTACCTGGCCGGCCTGACCCAGCGCTACCCGATCATCTCCATCGAGGACGGCATGGACGAGTCCGACTGGGCCGGCTGGAAGGTGCTGACCGACAAGATCGGCGAGAAGGTGCAACTGGTCGGCGACGACCTGTTCGTCACCAACACCAAGATCCTCAAGCGCGGCATCGAGGAGAAGATCGGCAACTCGATCCTGATCAAGTTCAACCAGATCGGTTCGCTGACCGAGACCCTGGAAGCCATCCAGATGGCCAAGGCCGCCGGCTTCACCGCGGTGATCTCGCACCGCTCCGGCGAGACCGAGGACAGCACCATCGCCGACCTGGCCGTGGGTACCGCCGCTGGCCAGATCAAGACCGGCTCGCTGTGCCGCTCCGACCGCGTCTCCAAGTACAACCAGCTGCTGCGCATCGAGGAGCAACTGGGTGCCAAGGCACCGTACAAGGGCCGCGCCGAGTTCCGCGGCTAAGCTGTCTGTTGTCGGCCGGGCCGCCCCAGGGCGGCCGGCCGGCAACGGTTATCGCGCACTGAGGGCTGACTCGGATGCAAAGGGCCCACTGGCTGATCGTCGTACTCCTCCTGCTCCTGGGCGGCCTGCAGTACCGTCTCTGGTATGGCGATGGCAGCATCACCCAGAACCGCCAGCTGACTGCGCAGATCGAGGCGCAGAAGGCCGAGAACGAGCAACTGCTCGAGCGCAATCGCATCCTCGAGGCCGAAGTGGTGGAGCTCAAGCGCGGCATGGAAACCGTCGAGGAGCGTGCCCGCCATGAACTCGGCATGCTCAAGGAAGGCGAAACCCTCTACCTGCTGAGCCAATGAGCCTGACTCCTCTCCCCGAATTCTGGGCCGTCATCCCGGCGGCCGGGGTGGGCGCGCGCATGCGCGCCGACCGTCCCAAGCAGTACCTGCGTCTCGGCGAGCGCACGGTGCTGGAGCATACCCTCGACTGTTTCCTCGACCACCCGACCCTCCGGGGGCTGGTGGTGTGCCTGGCGGAGGACGATCCGTACTGGCCGGGCCTGGCCTGTGCCGGCGATCCGCGCATCGCCCGCGCCCCGGGGGGCTGCGAGCGGGCCGACTCGGTGCTCAACGGCCTGCTGCACCTGCTGACCCTCGGCGCCCGCGAGGACGACTGGGTGCTGGTCCACGACGCGGCGCGTCCCAACCTGTCGCGCGACGACCTCAACCTGCTGCTCGGCGAGCTGGCCGAGGATCCGGTCGGCGGCCTGCTGGCGGTGCCGGCGCGCGATACCCTCAAGCGCGCCGGCAAGGACGGCCGGGTGCGCGAGACCATCGATCGCAGCGTGATCTGGCAGGCCTATACCCCGCAGATGTTCCGTCTCGGCCAGCTGCACCGCAGCCTGGCCGACGCGCTGGTGTCGCTCGCGAACATCACCGACGAGGCTTCCGCCCTGGAGTGGGCCGGCCATGCGCCGCGGCTGGTCGAGGGGCGCGCCGACAACCTTAAGATCACCCGCCCGGAAGACCTGGAATGGCTGCGTCAGCGCTGGTCCGGGCGCTGAGGCGGACGGCCGGCGTTGTCCGGGTGCCGGCACTGCCTGCCGATTTTCCTGTGCGGCCTATGCTTTACCCTGCGGTCCCCTTCCGAAGGTGGGCGGGGGCTGGCAGGGAGCGCAGGGCATTGCTAGTTTTGCGTCCCCCGATGGGGCGTGTCCTTGCGGTATTTCGTTCTGTTCAATTGGAATTGATCATGTCTCTCGTGAAACCTGCAGCTTTGTTCGTGTGTGTGGCGCTGGCCGGCTGTGCCGGCAAGACCGATTCGACCGCCTCCGCGCTGAAGGAGGGCGGGGCAAAGCCGGGAGCGGCACAGCAGGTGGCCCTGGCCGACAAGGCCAAAGCGCCGGCGGTCAAGCCGGCCGCTGCCGTGCCTGCCAAGGCGGAAGGCAAGCCCGAGGCGGCCGCGCGCAAGGTCGCCGAGGCACCGGCCGAGAAGGCCGAGAAGAAGCTGGCCGCGGCCGGCAAGGAAGAGAAGGGCGGCTGGTGGCCCTTCGGCGGCAAGGACAAGGCCGAGCAGAAGTCCGCCGAAGACAAGGTGGCGAAGAAGCCCGAAGCCGCCAAGGTCAGCCAGGCCTGGCTGGATGACCACGAGAAGCGCCTGCGCGCCGCCGTGGCGGGCAGCAAGTTCGAGGTCGAGCGGCGTGGCGACGTGCTGGTGGTGGTGGCGCCGGTGGATCCCTCGTTCAACAAGGATCGTCCGCACATGCTGCTGCCGGTGACCCTCGGCCCGCTGACCCGGGTGGCCAAGCTGGTGGAAAGCGACCCGCTCAATGCCGTGCTGGTGCTCGGTCACAGCGATGCCGGCAAGGATGCGGCGCTCGACCGCAAGTTGAGCCTGGAGCGTGCCCAGGCGGTGGCCTCGATCTTCCGCATGAGCGGACTGCGCAGCGATCGCCTGCTGCTCAAGGGGGTTGGTGCGGACAAGCCGCGGGCGACCAATGACAGTGCCACCGGCCGCGCGCAGAATCGCCGCATCGAGCTGCTGCTGACCCGCCGCGACAGCCTGTCGGCCGTGCTGGCGCAGGCCAGCCGCTGAGGAATGCGCCGGTCTTGCCGCCGGTCAGTGGCGGCGAGGTCGGCCGGTGGTTAAGTTAGCCATGTTCATTGCCCAAGGAGTTCTGCCATGACCCAGTCGCTTGCCGACATGCGTCGCGACTACACCCGGGATGGTCTGTCCGAGGAGCAGGCGCCGCTGGAGCCGTTCGCCCTGTTCCACCGCTGGTTCGCCGAGGCGGTGCAGACCGAGCAACTGCCGGTGGAGGCCAATGCGATGACCCTGGCTACCGTCGATGCCGAGGGGCAGCCGCACTGTCGCGTATTGCTGCTCAAGGCGCTCGATGAGCGCGGTTTCACCTTCTTCACCAACTACGACAGCGCCAAGGGCGAGCAGCTGCTGGGCAATCCGCGCGCCGCCATGACCTTCTTCTGGCCGGCGCTGGAGCGCCAGGTGCGCATCGAGGGGCGGGTGGAGCGGGTGACCGCGGAGGAGTCGGATGCCTACTTCAAGGTCCGCCCGCTGGGCAGCCGGCTGGGTGCCTGGGCCTCGCCGCAGAGTCGGATCATCGACGGTCGTGGCGAACTCGAGCGGCTGCTGGCCGAAACCCAGGCGCGCTTCATGGAGACTGCGCCGCACTGCCCTGAGCACTGGGGCGGCTACCGCCTGCTGCCGGAGCGCATCGAGTTCTGGCAGGGGCGCCCCAGCCGTCTGCATGATCGGCTCAACTATCGCCTCGAACAGGGCGCCTGGGTGCGCGAGCGCCTGGCGCCCTGAACTCCGCTGTCAGCGGGCGGTCGGATATTCGGCGGCGGCCTGCGCCAGCCAGGCTTCCAGCGCCTTGCGCTTGACGCGCCGGGCCTGGGCTTCCTGCAGGCGCTCGAGCATGTAGGCGCGCTTGGCTGGGTCGTCACCGCCGAAGGACAGCGCGAGGTCGCGGTCGGTCCAGCGCCGGATGCGCCTGTACAGCCACCAGTGGAAGTACAGACCGGTTACAGTAGTAATGAAAATGATGAAGTAGTCCATGTCGGGCTCCGTGGAAAGCGTGCCCACCCTAGCCGATCGGGGCGTGGTGGAAAAGCGCCGCCGGAGCCGGTGGGACCACAGGCAACCTGGAGAGCAGTCATGCGTAGATCGGCAGTATTCCTGAGTCTGGCCGTTGCGGCCCTCGCGGCGGGAGGCTGCGCCTCGAACCTGGGGGGCGACGTGTACACCCGCGACGAGGCGCGTGCCGTGCAGACGGTGCGCATGGGGACCATCGTTGCCCTGCGCCCGGTGCGCATCGAGGGGACCAAGACGCCGATCGGCGCCGGCGCTGGCGCCGTGGTCGGCGGTATCGGCGGCAGCACCGTCGGTGGCGGACGCGGCAGCGCGGTCGCGGCGGTGATCGGTGCGGTGGCCGGCGGTCTCATCGGCGCGGCGACCGAGGAGGGTTTTACCCGCACCCAGGGCGTGGAGATCACCGTGCGCGAGGATGACGGCACCATGCGTGCCTACGTGCAGGAAGTTTCCGAGGGCGAGATCTTTCGCGTCGGCGAGCGTGTTCGCGTGCTGACGGTCAACGGCACCAGCCGCGTCGCCCACTGACATCCGCTTTTCCGGACGCCCATGCGGTTTGCGGGCGTTCCCGGCCGCCAGCCGCAGCAGCTCACGCAGCCGCTGCGCGGTTCCTTTCCCTCCTGTGACGCTCAGTCGCGCGCGCCGCCCAGTGCGGCGCAGCCTTCGAGCGGAGCCTCGTTGCCCAGGCGCAGGCGCGCCTGCAGGTGGCTGAGCGTGCCGCTCATGCTGTCCTCGCAGCGTCCCGGCGTCAGCCACAGCTCGACGCGCTGGCCGTCCGCCTCGCTGGAGAAACTCAGGCTGCCGTCCGGCAGGCCTTCCTCCAGGTAGGGCAGGGCCAGCGGCGCGCTGCCCGGCCGCTCGAGTACCATGCCGCGGGCGCTGACGCGCAGCGACCAGGCCGGCTCGTTGCCGCTGGCGCGCACGACCAGCCGCTTGAAGTCCGCCTCGCCGCACCCCGGGCCCTCGGCCTGCAGCCGGTACAGGCGCTCCACCGCGAACAGGCCGTCGCCGCTCGGGTCGGCGTCCAGCTGGCCGCCGAGATCGGCGAACAGCGGCCGCGCCGGGTCGCCCTGCAGGCGCGCGGCCGCCTCCTCCAGCCCCAACTGAGCGGCATCGAGCAGCAGCAGGTGGCGCTCCTCGCCGCAGGGGCTGAGCATCAGCATCTCGCCGGCACGTACCAGTTCGCCCTGCACGCGCACCGGCTTGGGCTGCGGGGCCTCGGACGTCCACGGCAGCCACTGGCAGCCGGCGAGCAGGGAAGCCAGGCCGAGGGCTGCGGGTGCAATACGCATGTCTAGTCTCCACTCCAGAATGCGCCACACGGTAATCGCCGGCATCGCCGGCCACAAGCCGCCGGCGGGGCCGAACGCGCATTTTCACAATCGCCCGGTGCTGTCAATAGCGTCGGGCTGGCCAAACCCCGCGGACCATGCTAAAACCACTAGGAACTGATCTAGCCGCTTGAAACACAAGGGAAAACCATGACCAAGTCGGAGTTGATCGAACGCATCGTCACCCATCAGGGACAGCTGTCGTCCCGTGATGTCGAGCTGGCCATCAAGACCATGCTGGAGCAGATGGCGCACGCGCTGGCCGCCGGCGACCGCATCGAGATCCGCGGTTTCGGCAGCTTCTCGCTGCACTATCGGGCGCCGCGGGTCGGGCGCAATCCGAAGACCGGCGAGTCGGTCCGTCTGGATGGCAAGTTCGTTCCCCACTTCAAGCCGGGCAAGGAGCTGCGCGACCGGGTCAACGAGCCGAGCTGACCCGGCCGGCGAGGCGCTGCCACTCCCTGTCCGAGGAGTACCCATGTACTGGATCAAACGCATCCTGGTGGCTGTAGCCGCCCTGCTGGTCGCCGCGATTACCCTGGTGTTCATCCTCGAGAACCAGAGCCACGCGCGCCTGCAGTTCATGACCCTGCAGAGCCCCGAACTGCCGGTGGCCTTCTTCGTCGCCCTGGCCTTCATCGCCGGCGGCCTGGCCGGTGTCCTGCTCAGCCTCTACCTGCGTGCCCGCCTCAAGTTCGCCCTGGCGCGCAACCGCAGCGAGCTGGGCCGCTGCCGCAAGGAGCTCGACCGCCTGCGCGAGCAGCTCGCCAGCAAGGACGCCTGAGGCATGCCCGAGCTGCTCTGGCTCGTCCTGTTCATGCTCGCCATCGGCAGCGGCTGGTGGCTCGGTCGACGCGAGCGGCAGCCGCACGTGCAGCGGCGTGGCGCCGCCGCCATCAGCAACAACCACCTGCTCGACGACCAGCCCGACGCCGCCCTGCAGCGTCTGGTCGAGGCGCTGGAGGTCAGTAACGAGACCTTCGAGACCCACCTCGGCGTCGGTCGCCAGTTCCGCCAGCGCGGCGAGCTGGCCAAGGCCACCGAGGTCCATCAGAACCTGTTGACCCGCCCCGAGCTGGGCCGCTCCCAGCAGGAGCGCGCCCAGCTCGAGCTGGCCAACGACTTTCTCTCCGCCGGCGAACTGTCCCGCGCCGAGCCCCTGCTGCAGAACCTGGTCGACAGCGGCGCCGCGGTGCTGCTGCAGGCGTTGCGCAGCCTGCTGCGCATCTACGAGCGTGAGCGCGAATGGGCCAAGGCCATCGAGGTCGGCGCGCGCCTGGCCGGCGAGGACCCGGCGGTGCGGGTGGCCACCGCCCACTATCACTGCGAGCTGGCCGAGCAGCAGTTGCGCCGGCGCGAGGCGCAGGCCGCGCGGCCGCTGCTGCTGCAGGCGCTGCGCGGCGATCCGGGCTGCGTGCGCGCCAGCCTGATCCTCGCCCGCCTCGACTGGCAGGCGGGGCATGCCGATGCGGCCATGCGCCAGCTGCTGCAGGTGGTCGAGCAGGATGCCGAGCTGTTCGCCGAGGCCCTGCCGCCGCTGCTGCAGTACGCGGCCAGCGACGAGGCGCGCCTGCGTCTCGAGCAGGTGCTGGGGCGCATCCTCGAACGCTTCGATGCGCGGCGTGCCGATCCGCTGCAGCTGGCGCTGGCCGACCTGATCGCCCAGCGCGTGGGTAGCGCGGCGGCCATCGAGCACCTGCAGCAGTGCCTGGCCCGCCAGCCGTCGCTGCCGCTGATGCTGCGCCTGCTCGACTACCAGCGCGACAGCGCGCCGGAGGCGTGCCGCGCCCAGCTGTCGCCGCTGCGCGAGGCGCTGGCCAGCCTGCTGGCCAGTGCGCCGCTCTATCGCTGCCACCACTGCGGCTTCCAGTCCCGCCAGCTGTACTGGCAGTGCCCGGCCTGCCACGGCTGGTCGACCATCCGCCGCCAGCTGCGCCCCGGCCTGGCCTAGATCGCCCCGTCCTGCTTCAGCGCAGCGATGCGCGCCGCGTCGTAGCCCAGGCGCGCGAGGATCGCCGCGGTGTGCTCGCCCAGCTGCGGGCCGATCCACTCGGTGCCGCCGGGCGTCTCCGACAGCTTCGGCACGATGCCGGGCATCCGGAACTCTTTCCCGTCCGGCAGGCGCGCCTTCTGCAGCATGTCGCGGGCGAGGAACTGCGGATCTGAGAACATGTCCTCGGCGCTGTAGATGCGGCTGGCCGGCACCTCGGCCTGCTGCAGCACCGCCAGCACCTCGTCCAGCGGCAGCGACTGCACCCAGCGGTCGATCACCCCGTACAGCTCGTCGCGCCGCGCATCGCGCCCGGCATTGTCGGCCAGGCTCGAGTCGCTGGCGAGGTCGTCGCGGTCGATGGCCAGCATGAAGCGCCGGAAGATGGCATCGCCGTTGGCGCCGATCTGCACGTGCTTGCCGTCCGCGCTGGTATGGATGGAGGAGGGCGTGATGCCGGGCATGATGTTGCCGGTGCGCTCGCGGATGAAGCCGTAGACGTCGAACTCCGGCACCAGGCTCTCCATCATGGCGAACACCGCCTCGTACAACGCCACGTCGACCACCTGGCCCTGGCCGCCGTTGACCTCGCGGTGGCGCAGCGCCATCAACGCGCCTATCACCCCCCACAGCGCGGCGATCGAGTCGCCGATGGAGATGCCGGTGCGCACCGGCGGACGGTCCTCGAAGCCGGTGATGTAGCGCAGCCCGCCCATCGACTCGCCCACCGCGCCGAAGCCCGGCTGGTCCTTCATCGGTCCGGTCTGGCCGAAGCCGGACAGGCGCACCATCACCAGCTTCGGGTTGAGCGCGTGCAGCACCTCCCAGCCGAGACCGAGCTTCTCCAGCACGCCGGGGCGGAAGTTCTCGATGACGATGTCCGCTTCGGTCACCAGCTGCTTGAGGATGGCCTGCGCCTCGGGGTGCTTGAGGTTGAGGGTCAGCGACTGCTTGTTGCGGGCCTGCACGAACCACCACAGCGAGGTGCCCTCGTACAGCTTGCGCCACTTGCGCAGCGGATCGCCGCCGTCGGGCGACTCGATCTTGATCACCTCGGCACCGAACTCGGCGCAGATGCGCGAGGCGAAGGGGCCAGCGATCAGGGTGCCGAGTTCGATGACCTTGAGGCCGGCGAGGGGTTTGGCGGGCAGGGACATGGTGGCTCCGTGGCGGCAAGGGATGGCCAAGCCTAGGCGATTGCGCGCGGCGCGGCGAGGGGCTGGAGCCCATGTGCGCGTTCTGTGCGCGGCTTGGCGAAAATCCCACATGTGAGACATGGCGATCACACATGTGATGCTCTAGCCTCAGGGCATGGACAGCAAATCGTCGGCCTACTACCAGCGTCTGTACCGCCAGCGCCTGCGCGAGCAGGGGCTGGTGAAGAAGGAAGTGTGGATACGGCCCGAGCATGCGGCGCAGCTCGCGGCCATGGAACGCAAACTGCGCCAGCCCGCCAGCGGGCTGGACTCAACGGAGGAGGGGGGTATGCACATGCCCAGGCTATGGACCACCGGCGAGCTGTACGAGGCGCTGGCGAACGTGGAACTGCTGCGCGCCGGACGGGCCAGCATCGAGTTGCTGCAGGGGGCCGACCCCAGCCTGCACCTGACCCTGCACGACTACGGCGACCTGCCGCTGTTCGCTGCGGTGGTCGGCGAGCAGATCCTGGTCGAGGCGCTGCTCTGGCCGCAGGCCGACGTGCGCGATCCGGCCGCCTTCAACGAGGAAGTGCTGCGCACCCACAAGCTGTTCCCGCTCTCCAGCATCGCCCTGGAGACCCTGGCCGACGGCCGCTCCTGCTACCTGATGTTCGGCGCCCTCAGCGCCGCCGCCAGCCTGGCCGACGTGGTCTGCGAGATCGAGACCCTGGCCGACAACGTCATCAGGGCCACCGAGGCCTACGAGGACTTCCTGCTTCCTGCCGTCGAGGAGAGCCGCGCATGAACGTGTGGAGCAAGCTGCTGACCGCCCTGCGCGGCGGCGCCAACGAGGCGGGCGAGGCGCTGGTGGACAGCCAGGCGCTGCGCATCCTCGACCAGGAAATCCGCGACGCCGACCAGGAGCTGCGCCAGTCGCGCGAGGCGCTGGCGGAGATCATGGCCAGGCAGAAGCTGGCCAGCGAGCGGGTGGGCAAAGCCGAGGCCAAGGTCGCCGAGTACGAGCAGTACGCGCTCAAGGCGCTGGCCGCCGACAACGAGACGCTGGCCACCGAGGTGGCGGAGAAGATCGCCACCCTGGAAGCCGAGCTGGCGAGCGATCGCGAGCAGGCCGCGGGCTTCGCCGCCAGCGTCACGCGCCTGCGCCAGGCGGTCAGCCAGGCCGAGGGGCGCATCAGGCGGCTCAAGCAGCAGGTCGACACGGTCAAGGCCACCGAGAGCGTGCAGCGCGCGCAGCTGGCGGTGGCCCGTCGCCACGGAGGCTCGCAGGCCAAGCTGCACACCGCGGTGGAATCGCTGGAGCGCATCAAGCAGCGCCAGTCCGAGCGCGCCGCCCGCCTGGAGGCCGAGGCCGAGCTGGCCGCCGAGCAGCCGGAGGCCAGCCTGGAAGGCAAGCTGCGCGCTGCCGGCATCGTCCCCGACAACGGCAGCGCCGCCAGCGTGCTGGCGCGGCTGAAGGACAGGGCGGCGCACGACGCCACCTGACGCTCACGCCCAGCCTCGCCGCGCGCAGTTCCACGCTGCGTGCGGCTCCTACGCTTTCACGGACGGAACACGATGGAACTCTTCCTGCACAGCGCCCTGGCGTTCCCCACCGTGCTGTTCAGCTTCCTGCTGTGCCTGGCGGTGCTCTACTGGCTGGTCGCCGCCCTCGGCATCCTCGAGGTCGACGTGCTCGACGGCGACTTCGGCCCGGACGGCGAGGGCCTCGAGCTGGAGGGACTCGCCGGCCTGCTGCTCAAGCTGGGCCTTGGCGGCGTGCCGGTGACCCTGGCGCTGACCCTGCTGGTGTTCTTCGCCTGGTTCGCCAGCTACTTCGTCGAGCTGCTGCTGCTGCGCCACCTGCCGCTCGGCTGGCTGCGCTATCCGCTCGGGGTGGCGCTGGCGGCGGTGGCCCTGCTGCCGGCGGTGCCGCTGACCGGCGCGCTGTGCCGGCCGCTGCGCCGGCTGTTCCGCAAGATCGAGGCGCCCAGCGCGCGTTCGCTGCTCGGCCAGGTGGCGACGGTGCGCAGCGGCACGGTCAGCCCGCGCTTCGGCGAGGCCGACCTGGACGACCAGGGCGCCGGGCTGATCCTGCGTATCCGTGCCGACGAGTCCGCGGGTTTCCGGCGCGGCGACCGCGTGGTGCTGCTGCAGTACCTGGAGGGCGAGCACGCCTACCGGGTGGTCAGCGAAGACGAATTCAAGGGCCTCTGAGCCGCCCCTCAAGGAGATGAAAACAAAATGATCGAGATTCTGATGCCCTTCCTGATCGGGGTCGGCGTGGTCTTCCTGCTGGTCTTCGGCTTCTTCGTGCTGTTCAAGGCCTTCTACATCAAGGTGCCGCAGGGCACCGCGCTGATCGTCAACGACATGTCCTCGCAGCCCAAGGTGCACTTCACCGGCGCGCTGGTCTACCCGGTGATCTACAAGAAGGAGTTCATGCAGATTTCCCTGATCACCCTGGAGATCGACCGCCGCGGCAAGGACGGCCTGATCTGCCAGGACAACCTGCGCGCCGACATCACCGTGGCCTTCTACCTGCGGGTCAACGAGACCCAGCAGGACGTGCTCAAGGTGGCCAAGGCCATCGGCGCCGAGCGCGCCTCCGACCGCGCGGCGGTCAACGACCTGTTCAACGCCAAGTTCTCCGAGGCGCTGAAGACCGTCGGCAAGCGCTTCGACTTCGTCCAGCTGTTCGAGGAGCGGCAGAACTTCCGCGACCGCATCGTCGAGGTGATCGGCAACGACCTCAACGGCTACGTGCTGGAGGACGTGGCCATCGACTACCTGGAGCAGACGCCGAAGAGTTCGCTGGACCCGACCAACATCCTCGACGCCCAGGGCATCCGCAAGATCACCGAGCTGACCGCGGCGCAGAACGTGATCACCAACGACCTGGAGCGCAACGAGGAGCTGGCGATCAAGAAGAAGAACGTCGAGACCCGCGAGGCGACCCTGGCGCTGGAGCGCCAGCAGGCCGACGCCGAGGCGCGCCAGCAGCGCGAGATCGCCACCATCCGCGCCCGCGAGCAGGCCGAGATCCTCAAGGTGCAGGAGGAGGAGCGGCTCAAGGCCGAGCAGGCGCGCATCCAGACCCAGCAGGAGCTGGATATCCGCGCCGAGAACCACCAGCGCGAAGTCGAGGTGGCCCAGCAGAACCGCCAGCGTGCGGTGGTGATCGAGGAGGAGAAGGTCACCCGTGCCCGCGAGCTGGAGATCGTCGCCCGCGAGCGCGAGGTCGAGCTGCAGCGCATCGAGAAGGAGAAGGCGCTGGAGGAGCAGCGCAAGAACATCGCCAACGTCATCCGCGAGCGGGTGGCGGTGGAGAAAACCGTGGCCCAGGAGGAGGAGCGCATCAAGGAGGTGCGCGAGGTGTCCGAGGCCGAGCGGCTCAAGCAGGTCGCCGTGCTCAACGCCCAGGCCGAGGCCGAGCAGGAGCTGGTGCGCCAGGTCAAGCAGGCCGAGGCCGACGAGACCCGCGCCAAGCACAAGGCGGTGGAGGTCAACGTCATGGCCCAGGCCGAGCTGGAAGCGGCGGCCAAGCAGGCCGAGGCCAAGCGCAAGCTCGCCGAGGGCATCGAGGCCGAGCGCGCCGCGCCGGGCCTGGCCGATGCGCGGGTGCGCGAGGTGACCGCGGCAGCCATGGAGAAGGAAGGACTGGCCGACGCGCGGGTGAAGGCCGAGCAGCTGATCGCCGAGGCCCGTGGCGAGCAGGAGAAGGGCCTGGCCCAGGCGCGGATCATCGAGGCGCAGGCGGCGGCCAAGGAGAAGGACGGCCTGGCCGAGGCCAGGGTGCTGGAGGAGAAGCTCGGCGCCCAGGCGCGCGGCGAGGAACAGTTGGGCAGCGCCAAGGCCAAGGCGACCAAGGATCTCGGCCTG
The DNA here is from genome assembly GCF_904426495.1 of Pseudomonas sp. OF001. Taxonomy (NCBI): domain Bacteria; kingdom Pseudomonadati; phylum Pseudomonadota; class Gammaproteobacteria; order Pseudomonadales; family Pseudomonadaceae; genus Pseudomonas; species Pseudomonas sp. OF001. The sequence goes on from NZ_CAJGBM010000012.1 coordinate 107,927, forward strand.
GCCGAGGCCGAGGTGCTGCTGCAGCGCTTCAACGCCGAGGCCGAGGGCCTGGGCAAGAAGTTCGGCGCGCTCGACGAGCTCAGCGACAGCGCCCGCCAGCACGAGGAGTTCCGCATGCAGCTGGAGAAGGACTTCGAGACCTCGATGGCCGGCATCGCCGCCAATCAGGAGATCGCCAGGGAGCAGGCCGAGGTGCTGTCCGCCGCGCTGTCCAAGGCCAAGATCGAGATCGTCGGCGGGGAGGGCGACTTCTTCAACTCCTTCGCCAGGTCGCTGTCGGTGGGCAAGGCCATCGAGGGCGTGGTCGGCAAGAGCCCGGTGGTGCAGGAAGTGCTGGGCCGGCTGATGGCCGGCAAGGGCGCCGAGGCGAAGAGCGTCCCGGCGCCGGTCGACAAGACTCCGGCCTGATCCGCCGCGTTCACCGCCAACCGGCAGTTCCGGTGCAGCCCCTGCGGTCTGCACCGGAGCTGTCGTGCCCTCTTGCGTAATCTTCAGGAAGCCCAACGATGTCGGATGCCCAGGCCGCAAGCCGCGAACAGGACATGGTGGATCAGGCGGTTGCCGAGGGCGGCGCCTACGAGGTGCTGCAGCGCCGTCTGGCCGAGCAGGGCCAGCGCCTGCGCCAGGGCGTCGACGCCCTCAACGCGCAGCGCCTGGCCGAATTCGGCAGCAGCGAGATGGCGGTGCTCGGCCGGGTGCGCATCCGCACCGAGAACAACTGCATCGCCCGCGACATCGTCCAGGTCGGCGACTGCCTGCTGTTCGGCTACAACGTGTTCCTCGGCCTCAAGCAGGAAACCCGCGTCGAGGACGTGTTCTCCCTGTATCGCCTGAACCAGACCGAGGAGGGCTATGAAGCCGAGCCGCAGCCGCTGGAGGGCAGCTTTCTCGGTCAGGCCAGCTTCGTGCAGGACTTCCGCGAGCTGTACACCTACTACAAGAACACCCGCCTGCTGCAGCTGGTGGTGCGCGACGGCAAGCTGCTGGCCAGCTTCCAGATCGGCGAGCGACTCACCGACATCCGCGTGTTCCGCTGGTCGATCGCCGTCGACGGCGGCGAGGTGCGCTACCTCGACAACCGCGGCGAGCGCGACATCGCCCTGCCGGCGCCCTACGACTTCGCCTGGCAGAAGACCACGCGCGAGATGGTGGTCAACGGCCGTCATCCGCACGTCAACATCCTCGACACGGTGTTCGTCGAGACCATCGGCGGCGACCTGACCATCAAGGTCGAGAACAACACCGAGGACGGTCTGGGCATCTACCGCGAGGCGGTGGCGGACAAGACCCAGTCGCTGGACGACGCGCAGATCGAGTTCGCCCGTCTCGGCAGCCTGATCCTGCTCAAGGTGCTGCCGTACCGCGAGGAGCAGTGGCGCTACCTGGTGTTCAACGGCCTGACCCGCCAGGTCGAGCGCATCGACGCCATCGGCCAGGCCTGCGTGCAACTGCCCGAGGACCACGGCATCGTCTTTCCCGGCGGCTACTACCTGCAGAACGGCGAGTCGAGGACCTTCGAGCAGCCGATGGCCGGCATGCGCTTCAAGCGCGCGGTGCGCTCGCCCAACGGCGAGGACGTGCTGTACGTGTTCTACCAGCCGGAGGAGGGCCGTTCGGCGCTGTTCACCTACAACCTGATCGAGCGCCAGCTGCACAGCCCGATCTTCGGCCACGGCTACGCGCGCCTGGAGGACGGGCGCATGGTGATCTTCGCCGCCGAGGGCAACGAGCCGACGCGCATCCACCCGATGCAGATCTGGCAGACGTCGTTCGCCAGCGACGAGTTCGCCGCCCGCCAGCCGCCGCGCAGCGGCTTCCTCGGCCGCATCGGCAACGCCGAGCTGGTGCGCGGGGTGTCCGAGCTGCGCAACCTGTGCCGCGAGATCGACGCCCAGTCGGTGTCGGTGCAGCGCTACGGCCAGCTGTGCCAGAGCGTGCGCCGGCTGTTCGACGCCTACCACTGGCTGGGCGCCGCCGAACTCGGCGAGCTGGCGCCGCTGCTGCGCGAGATCGCCGCCACCGCCGAGCGGGTGCTCGACGAGTTCGAGAAGGTCGAGAGCATCCGCCAGCAGTCGGCGCGCGCCATGGCCGAGGCCGAGACCCGCCAGCAGGCGCTGCTCGCCGGCCTGCACGTCGACAGCTGGGATGCGGTGGCGGCCTTCGTCGAGGCGCTCAACGCGCTGACCGCCCAACGCGGCCTGCTGCTGACCATCCGCGACTACCGCTACATCGACGTGGCGCGCATCGACACCATGGAGGCGGCGCTGCTCGAGGCGCAGGCGCGGGTCGCCGCGGCCACCGCGCGCTTTCTCGCCGGTGCGCAGGCGCTGCAGCCCTACGCCGCGCGCCTGGCCGAGCTGGACGGCGCGGCGCAGCAGGCGGCCAGCGTCGCCCAGTTGGCCGAACCGCTGGCCGGCCTGCAGGCGATGGCCACCGACCTGGACATGCTCTCCAACCTGATGGCCAGCCTGGCGATCGACGACGCCACCGAGCGCACGCGCATCGTCGAGGCGATCTCCGAGCTGTACGCCCGCCTCAACCAGGCACGCGCCCGCGCCGAGCAGCGCCGCAAGGGCCTCGGTTCGGCGGAGACGGTCGCCCAGTTCGGCGCCCAGTTCAAGCTGTTCGGCCAGGGCATCACCAGCGCCCTCGGCCAGGCCAGCGATCCCGAGCGCTGCGACGAGCAGCAGGCGCGCCTGCTGCTGCAGCTGGAGGAGCTGGAAAGCCGCTTCGGCGAGCAGGAGGAGTTCCTCGCCGACATCCTCGCCAAGCGCGAGGAGCTGCTGGAGACCTTCGAGACGCACAAGCAGGCGCTGCTCGACGAACGGCAGCGCCGCGCCCAGGGCCTGCAGGAGGCCGCACGGCGCATCCTCGACAGCTTCGGTCGGCGCACCGTGCGCCTGGCGAGCATGGAGGAGCTCAACGCCTTCTTCGCCGCCGACCCGCTGATCCTCAAGCTGCGCGACCTGGCCGAGCGCCTGCGCGAGCTGAAGGACAGCGTCAAGGCCGACGACCTGGAGGCGCGCCTCAAGGGCGCCCGCGACCAGGCGGTGCGCGCCCTGCGCGACAAGAGCGAGCTGTTCGAGGAGGGCGGCAACCTGATCCGCCTCGGCCGCCACCGCTTCAGCGTCAACAGCCAGGAGCTGGACCTGACCCTGCTGCCGCGCGGCGAGCAGCTGTGCCTGCACCTGACCGGCACCGACTTCATCGAGCCGCTGCAGGACGCCGAGCTGGAGGGGCTGCGCGCCTTCTGGCAGGCCAGCCTGGAGTCGGAGTCGGCCGAGCTGTACCGCGGCGAATACCTGGCCGGCGAGGTACTGGCCGCCGCCGAGCGCGGCGAGGGCGGCCTCGACCTCGACCGCCTCAGGCTGCTGCTGGCCCAGCCCGAGGCGCTGGTGCGCGCGGTGCGCGAGTTCGCCGCGCCGCGCTACAAGGAAGGCTACGAGAAGGGCATCCACGACCAGGACGCCGCGGCGATCCTCGCCCGCCTGCTGCCGCTGACCGGCAGCGCCGGGCTGCTGCGCCATGCGCCGCTGCCGCGCGCCTTCGCTTGCCTGTGCTGGGAGCGTCTGCGCCACCGGGAGCAGCCGGCGCAGTGGCCGGAACGCGCTCGCAGCAGCCGGCACATCCGCCAGCTGTTCGGCCGCGACGACGGCCTGCGCAGCCTGCAGGGCGAGATCGCCGCCGCGCTGCAGGCCTTCCTCGCCGAACAGCCGCTGGACCTGGACGCGGCGGTGGTGGCCGAGGCCGCCGAGTACCTGGTGCAGGAGCTGGCCGCCGAGCGCATCGAGTTCACCTTCAGCAAGTACGCCCGCCAACTGCAGGACGCCCTGCGCACACGGCTGGTCGAGGCGCGCATGTGGGACGACTATCGCCAGGCGCTGGCGCGCCTGGCCGAACGCCCGGCGGCGCAGTGGACGCTGGCGCTCGACTGGCTGCACGGCCTGTGCGGCCAGGCCGAGTTCGCCGCGCTGGCCGCCTACGCGCCCGAGGCGGCGGCGCTCGAACTGCTCGGCGAGGAGCTGCCGCGCCGGGTCACCGAGGTCGACCTGCGCTTCACGGTGGAGGGCCTGCTCGGCGAGCATCCGCGCATCCGCGAGCAGCGCCTGGAGCTGGCGCTGGACGAGCTGTTCGCCCGTCTGCGCGCCCACCGCGAGCACTACCTGCCGGGCCTCACGCGTTACCAGGCGCTGCGCCAGGAGGTGATCGCCCGCGAGCGCACGGCGCTGCGCCTGGCCGAGTTCAAGGCGCGCCCGCTCAGCTCCTTCGTGCGCAACAAGCTGATCAACGACGTGTATCTGGGCTTCATCGGCGACAACCTGGCCAAGCAGATGGGCAGCGCCGGGGAGAACAAGCGCAGCGACCTGATGGGCCTGCTGATGCTCATCTCGCCGCCCGGCTACGGCAAGACCACCCTGATGGAGTACGTCGCCCACCGCCTCGGCCTGATCTTCATGAAGATCAACGGCCCGGCGCTCGGCCACGAGGTGCGCTCGCTGGACCCGGCGCAGGCGCCCGACGCCACCGCCCGCCAGGAGCTGGAGAAGCTCAACCTGGCGCTGGAGATGGGCAACAACGTGATGCTCTACGTCGACGACATCCAGCACACCCACCCGGAGTTCCTGCAGAAGTTCATCTCGCTGTGCGACGGCACCCGGCGCATCGAGGGGGTGTGGAAGGGCCGCACGCGCACCTACGACATGCGCGGCAAGAAGTTCTGCGTGGTGATGTCCGGCAACCCCTACACCGAGTCCGGCGAGGTGTTCAGGATTCCCGACATGCTGGCCAACCGCGCCGACATCTACAATCTCGGCGACACCCTGGGCGGCATGCAGGAGGCCTTCGCCCTCAGCTACATCGAGAACGCGCTGACCTCCAACCCGGTGCTGGCGCCGCTGGCCACCCGCGACATGGCCGACCTCTACCGCCTGGTGGCCAGGGCCGAGGGCCGCGAGTTCTCCGCCAACGAGCTGTCGCACGCCTACAGCGGCGCCGAGCTGGACGAGATCACCGCCACCCTGCAGCGCCTGATGCAGGTGCGCGACGTGGTGCTGCGGGTCAACCAGCAGTACATCGCCAGCGCCGCCCAGGCCGACCAGTACCGCACGGAGCCGCCGTTCAAGCTGCAGGGCAGCTACCGCAACATGAACAAGATGGCCGAGAAGATCAGCGCGGTGATGAACGACGAGGAATTGCTGCAGCTGATCGCCGACCACTACCAGGGCGAGGCGCAGCTGCTCACCACCGGCGCCGAGGAGAACCTGCTCAAGCTCGCCGAACTGCGCGGCAACCTGACCGCCGAGCAGGCCGCGCGCTGGGAGCAGATCAGGGCCGACTTCCGCCGCGCCAAGGCCATGGGCGGCGGCGAGGCCGACGTCGGCGTGCGCGTGGTCGCCCAGCTGCGCGACCTGGCCGACGCCGTGCAGGGACTCGGTGCTGCCGCCGCGCCGGTCCCCTGGGACGAACTGCTCGAGCGCCTGCAGGCGCTGGCCGACCAGCGGCCGCAGGTCGCGGTGGAGGTGGCGGCGCCGCCGCAGCCGGACTTCGCCGCGCTGCTCGAGGGCCTGGCGCAGTCGCTGCACGACAGTTTCCTGCCGCTGATCCAGACCATGGAGAAGAAGGGCGACATCGGCCTGCGCATTCACAAGCACCTGCACGAGCTGTCCCGCGACATGCGCGAGCTGGGCCTGCGCCGCGGGCGTGCGCTGGACAGCAAGATTGAGGAGCTGCCGGGCTGAGGGGCGGAGCGAATTCATTCGCGACCCGCTGCTGCAGCGGTCGCAGATGAATCTGCTCCTGCAGGGGCTGCCATGCAGAGCCGCCACGGATACGGGGCGAGGGGGTGGATTCGGTTACACTGGTCTCCTTTCCCGATCAACCAAGAATCCGCCCATGGCCCTGCAGTCCACCCCCTACAAAGTCGAACTCAACCTCACCGACCTCGATCGCGGCGTCTACCAGAACCTGCGCTTCACCGTCGCCAAGCATCCCTCGGAAACCGAGGAGCGCCTGGCGGTGCGCCTGCTGGCCTACGCGCTGTGGTACGACGAGCAGGTCGCCTTCGGCCGCGGCCTGTCCGACGTCGACGAGCCGGCGCTGTGGGAGAAAAGCCTCGACGACCGCGTGCTGCACTGGATCGAGGTCGGCCAGCCCGATGCCGAGCGCATGACCTGGTGCTCGCGGCGCGCCGAACGGGTCAGCGTGCTGACCTACGGCAACCTGCGCGTCTGGCAGGACAAGGTGGTGGGCGCGGTGAAGACCCTGAAGAACCTCAACATCGCCGCGCTGCCCCAGGAGCCCTTGGCCGAGCTGTCCCGTGACCTGCCGCGCTCGCTCTCCTGGAGCGTGATGATCAGCGAGGGCACCCTGTTCGTCACCGACGAGCGCGGCCAGCACGAGCTGCCGCTCGAGTGGCTGCTGGGCGAGCGCGGCTGAGCCACGCCCGCCCGCCGGTGGTCAGCTGAACCAGAACTGCAGCAGCGACTGGAACGACAGCGCCACGCCGACCACGGTGGCCAGCATCGCCACCACACCGAACACCAGCATCCAGCGCGGGTGCTGGTACTGGCTGCCGACGATGCGCTGCTGGTGTGCCGCCCACAGGATGCAGCCGAGCGCCAGCGGCAGGACCAGGGCGTTGAGCGCGCCGGCCACCACCAGCACCTGCACCGGCTTGCCGACCAGGCAGTAGATCAGCGTCGAGCAGACGATGAAGGCGATCACCCAGCGCTGGCTGTGGTTGCGCACGCTGCTGTGCACCGAGTGCAGGAAGCTCACGCTGGTGTAGGCGGCGCCGATCACCGAGGACACCGCGGCGGCCAGCAGCACCAGGCCGAAGGCCTTGTAGCCGAAGGCGCCGAGGGCGTGGGCGAACACCGAGGAGGCCGGGTTGCCCGGATCGAGCTTCACGCCCTGGCTGACCACGCCGAGGGTGGCAAGGAACAGGCAGATGCGCACCACGCCGGTGGTGAGGATGCCGGTCACCGCGGCGCGGGTCACCACGCCGACGTTTTCCACGCCGGTGATGCCGGCCTCCACCAGGCGATGGCCGCCGGCGAAGGAGATGTAGCCGCCGACGGTGCCGCCCACCAGGGTGATGATCGGCAGCATCAGCACCAGCGGATCGTCCGGGGCGAAGGTGTGGCTCAGCGCTGCAGCCACCGGCGGATTGGCCGAGTACACCGCATAGCCGACCATGCACAGCATCAGCAGGCCGAGCAGCTGGCTCACCGCGTCCATCACCCGGCTGGCGTTGCGCACCAGGAAGATGGCGATGGTCGCCACCGCGGCGATCAGCGAGCCGACCAGCGGCGAGACGCCGAAGATCACGTTGAGCGCCAGCCCGGCGCCGGCGATGTTGCCGATGTTGAAGGCGATCCCGCCGAGGACGATGAAGCCGGTGAGCAGGTGGCCGAGGCCGGGCAGCACCCGGTTGGCGACGTCCTGGCCGCGCATGTTGGACACGCTGATCACCCGCCAGATGTTGAGCTGCGCGCCGATGTCGATCAGCAGCGAGATCAGGATGGCGAAGGCGAAGCTGGCCAGGTATTTCTCGGTGAACAGCGAGGTCTGGGTGAGGAACGCCGGGCCGATCGCCGAGGTCGCCATCAGGAAGATGGCGCCGCGCAGTACGCTGCGTTGCGAGGTCTGGGGCATGCTGGAACACACTTGGGTGGACTGCATTTTTCGGTACCTTCTCATAATTCTTGTTGGGGCGAGGGCAGGTAGTTCAGAGCCTTCGGGTCGGGGTCCCTGGGGCAGTGCCACGGCTTCCCGGCCGTGGGCGTTTCTTGTCGTGTCGTTGCTCCGCTTTGCGGCGACTCAGGCGGTGCACCTGGCCGGCGCGGAGGCCACTGCATGGCCGTGCTGCCAGAGCGCCAGCAACTGCCGCTGCTGGCGCTGGGCGATTTCCAGGCCGACCGGCGTCAGGCGCAGGTTGGTGCCGGGCGGGCATTGCGCCAGCCGCGCCACCGCCTGCGGGGTCAGTGCGCCGAGGCGCGGGTAGCCGCCGATGGTCTGGCGGTCGTTGAGCAGCACGATGGGCTGGCCGTCGGCCGGCACCTGGATGGCGCCCAGCGGGATGCCTTCGGAGATCATCTCGCCGCGCCGGCACTCCAGGCGCGGGCCGAGCAGGCGCACGCCCATGCGGTCGGCGCGGTTGTCCACCGTCCACTCGCTGTTGAAGGCGTCGAACAGGCTCTGCCCGGCGAAATCGCCGATCTGCGCACCGAGCACCACGGCGAGCGGCGCGCGGCTGTCCAGCGCCGGAATCCGCTGCGCCGGCACTTCGCGCGGCGTGGGTGATGCGCCGCGCCAGCTCAGGCGCTCGCCCTCGGCCAGCGGCCGGCCGTCGCGGTGCAGGCCGCCGAGGCCCTCGCGGACCACGGTGGCGCAGCTGCCCAGCACCTGCGGCGCGGCGAAGCCGCCCGGCGCGGCCAGGTAGGCGCGCAGGCCGAGGCGCGCCTGGTTGAGGCTCAGGCGCTGGCCGCGGCGCAGGATGAAGCTGCGCCAGGGCGCCAGCGGCGCGTCGTCGAGACGCGCATCCAGGTCGGCGCCGCACAGGGCCAGGCAGACGTCCTGCTCGGCGACCAGGCTGAAACCGCCCAAGGTGATCTCGATCACCGCGGCGTCCAGCGCATTGCCGAGCAGCCAGTTGGCCCAGCGCAGGGAGATCCAGTCGGCGCCGCCGCCCTGGCCGACGCCGAGGTGGCGCACGCCGAAGCGGCCGGCGTCCTGCAGGGTGGCCAGCAGGCCGTGGCGTTCGATCACAAGGCTCATGGCTGCACCTCGAAGGGGCTGTCGTCGCCGCCCAGGCGGAGGAATTCGGCGCGCTCGACCGGCACGAAGCGCACCCGGTCGCCCGGCTGCAGCAGGCTGCGGCCCTGATCGCGGTCGAACAGCGGGATGGGCATGCGCCCGATCAGGTTCCAGCCGCCCGGGGAGACCGAGGGGTACACGGCGGTCTGCCGGTCGGCGATGCCCAGGCTGCCGGCGGGTACCCGTTGGCGCGGGGTGGCCAGGCGCGGCGAGGCCAGCTGCGGCTCGACCAGGCCCATGAAGGCGAAGCCGGGAGCGAAGCCGAGGGCGAACACCTGGTACTCGCGGCTGCTGTGGAGTTCGATCACCCCGGCGCTGCCCAGCCCGCTGCGCTCGCCCAGCAGCGGCAGTTCCGGGCCGACGCTGGCGTCGTACCACACCGGCAGACGGTGCAGGGTGCCGCTGCCGGCGCGGGCCGGCTCGAGGTCTTGCAGCGCCGCGCGGATCAGGCTGCGTGCCTGGCCGTCGTCGAGTTGTGCGAGATCGTAGTGCAGCATCAGGGTGGTGTAGGACGGCACCAGGTCGACCAGCGCCGCGCCGAAGGTCTCGCGCAGGCGCTGCGTGGCGGCCAGCAGCCAGGGCATGTGCGCCTCGTCGATGGCGTCGAACAGGCGCAGCATCAGGCAGTCGATGGCGACGGGCTCGATGCGCAGGTTCATGCCGGCAGCCCGTCCAGCGCTTCGCGGATGCGCCGCACCGCGGCCACCGAGCTGGCGTTGTCGCCGTGCACGCACAGGCTGTCGGCGCGCAGGACCAGGGCGCTGCCGTCGCTGGCGGTCAGCGGCTTGCCGCCGGCCAGGGCCAGCGCCTGGGCGATCACCTGCTCGCTGTCGTGGTGCACCGCGCCGGGCAGGCTGCGCGCGACGAGGAACCCTTCGCCGTCGTAGGCGCGGTCGGCGAAGGTCTCGAACCACAGCGAGATGCCCTCTTCGGCGGCCAGCGCCTCGGCGGCGCTGTTGTCGCGTACCGACATCAGCATCAGCGGCAGGGCGGGATCGTACAAACGCACCGCACGCAGTACCGCGCGCAGCAGTTCGGGCTTGCGCATCATGTCGTTGTACAGCGCGCCGTGCGGCTTGACGTAGCTGACCCGGCTGCCCTCGGCGCGGCAGATGCCGTCCAGCGCGCCGATCTGGTAGAGCAGCATGTCCTCGACTTCCTGCGCGCTGCAGGCCAGCGAACGGCGGCCGAAGCCGACCAGGTCGGGGTAGGCGGGGTGGGCGCCGATGCGTACCTCGTGCTGCACCGCCAGGGCCACGGTGCGGCGCATGATCGAGGGGTCGGCGGCGTGGAAGCCGCAGGCGATGTTGGCGCAGTCGATGTGCGGCATGACCTCGGCGTCGAGGCCCATGGTCCAGGCGCCGAAGCTTTCGCCGATATCGCAGTTGAGGAGCAGGCGACTCATGGCTGGTTTCCCCTGGTTGTTGTTGGTGGGTTAGGGAGGGCGTTGGAGCGTCCTTGGCAAAACAATGATAAAACGTTGATAAAACGTCAACATAAATTTGCTATGCGGCGGCGCTGCGGATGAGCGGCGCATTCCTGCTATCCTTGCCCGCCCCAATCGCCTCCCCGATGGAATGCCCGATGGCTGATCTACCCACCCCCCGGTCGCCGCGCTCGCCCATAGTGGCCTCCGCCCACCTGGCGGCGCAGTCGCAGGAGCTGTCCGAGTTCGAGTTCGGCCTGATCATCGCCGGCCATGCCTTCATGCGCTGGATGGAGCGCTGCATGAAGGCCGCCGGCGGCGCCGAGCTCAACGCCCTCGACGTGATGGTGCTGCACAACCTGACCAGCCGCGACCGCGCCAAGCGCCAGGCGGACCTGTGCCTGCTGCTCAACATCGAGGACACCCACACGGTGACCTACGCGCTGAAGAAGCTGATCAAGCTCGGCCTGGTGGAAGGCGAGAAGCAGGGCAAGGAGATGTTCTACCGCACCACCGAGCAGGGCCGCGCGCTGTGCCTGGAGTACGCCGAGATCCGCGGCGAATGCCTGATCTCCTCCTTCGAGAGCCTGAAGATCGACCCCGCCGAGCTGCACCGTCTGGCCGGCCTGCTGCGTACCCTGTCCGGCGTCTACGACCAGGCCGCCCGCGCCGCCACCTCGCTGTGATCCGTCCGTCCCCTGCCGAGTCCCGAACCGAATCCCCGATGCGCATCGTTCCCCGTTCCCTGCCGTCCGTCCTGCCTGATCTCGGCGACCTGCCGCCGCTGCTGACCCGCCTGTACGCCGCCCGCGGCGTGCAGTCCGCCGCCGAGCTGGACAAGGCGCTGGCGCGGCTGATTCCGTACCGCGAGCTGCTGGGCATCGACGCCGCGGTCGAGCTGCTGGTGGCGGCGCTGGAGCAGCGTCAGCGCATCGTCATCGTCGGCGACTTCGACGCCGACGGCGCCACCGCCAGCAGCGTCGGCGTGCTGGCGCTGCGCATGCTCGGCGCCGCGCACGTCGACTACCTGGTGCCCAACCGCTTCGAGTACGGCTACGGCCTGACCCCGGAGATAGTCGCGGTGGCGCTGGAGAAGCGCCCCGAACTGCTGATCACCGTCGACAACGGCATCTCCAGCATCGACGGCGTGGCGGCGGCCAAGGCGGCGGGCCTGGCGGTGCTGGTCACCGACCACCACCTGCCCGGCCACGAACTGCCGGCGGCCGACGCCATCGTCAACCCCAACCAGCCGGGCTGCAGCTTCCCGAGCAAGGCGCTGGCCGGGGTCGGGGTGATCTTCTACGTGCTGCTGGCCCTGCGTGCGCGGCTGCGCGAGCTGGACTGGTTTGCCCGCCGCGGCATTGTCGAGCCGAACCTCGCCGAGCTGCTCGACCTGGTGGCCCTCGGCAGCGTCGCCGACGTGGTGCCGCTGGACGCCAACAACCGCATCCTGGTTCACCAGGGCCTGGCGCGCATCCGCGCCGGCCGCGCCCGGCCGGGGTTGCGCGCGCTGCTCGAGGTGGCCGGCCGCGACCACCGGCGCATAACGTCGACGGATCTGGGCTTCATCCTCGGCCCGCGCCTCAACGCCGCCGGCCGCCTGGACGACATGAGCCTGGGCATCGAGTGCCTGCTCTGCGAGGACGAGGCGCTGGCTCGCGATATGGCCCAGCAGCTCGATGCGCTCAACCAGGACCGCAAGGCCATCGAGCAGGGCATGCAGCGCGAGGCGCTGGCCCAGCTCAAGGACCTCAAGGTCGAGGAGCTGCCGTTCGGCCTGTGCCTGTTCGACGCCGACTGGCACCAGGGGGTGATCGGCATCCTCGCCTCGCGGCTCAAGGAGCGCTACCACCGGCCGACCATCGCCTTCGCCGACGCCGGCGACGGTGTGCTCAAGGGCTCGGCGCGCTCGATCCCCGGCTTCCACATCCGCGACGCCCTGGACGCGGTGGCGGCGCGCCATCCCGGGCTGATCAGCAAGTTCGGCGGCCACGCCATGGCTGCCGGCCTGTCGCTGCCGCAGGAGAACTTCGGCGCCTTCGCCGCCGCCTTCGACGCCGAGGCGCGCCGCCAGCTGGTCGAGGATGACCTCGCCGGGCGCCTGCTCACCGACGGCGCGCTGTCCGCCGAGGAGTTCCGCCTCGATCTCGCCCAGCAGCTGCGCCACGCCGGCCCCTGGGGCCAGCACTTCCCCGAGCCGCTGTTCCACGGTGTGTTCGAGATCGTCCAGCAGCGCATCGTCGGCGAGCGTCACCTCAAGCTGGTGCTGAAGACCGAGTGCGGCCGCGCCCAGCTCGACGCCATCGCCTTCAACATCGACCGCGAACTGTGGCCCAACCCCAACGTGCGCTGGGCCGAGGTGGCCTACAAGCTGGACGTCAACGAGTACCGCGGCCAGGAGAGCGTGCAGCTGCTGGTGGCGCATATCGAGGCGCGCTGAGGCAGCACCGATGGTTCCCACGCTCCTGCGTGGGAACCGGCCTTGGGTGCTCCGCGCCCATGGGACGCAGAGCGTCCCCGGAGGTGTGCCCATGCTGGAGCGTGGGCACGATCAAAAAACCGCTGCCGACCTGGTCTGGGACGCTCTGCGTCCCTGCGCCCCTTGATTCTCCGCCCGAGCGGTGCCATATCCGCAGGATAACGGACGACCTGCGGAGCCCTGCCATGATCCAGCTGTTCCAGCCGCTGACCCTGCGGCAACTGACCATCCCCAACCGCATCGCCGTGTCGCCGATGTGCCAGTACAGCGCCCGCGACGGGCTGGCCAACGACTGGCATCTGGTCCATCTGGGCAGTCGCGCCACCGGCGGCGCCGGCCTGATCATCGTCGAGGCCACCGGAGTCACCGCGGAGGGGCGGATCAGTCCGCATTGCCTGGGCCTGTGGGACGACGCACAGATCGAGCCACTGCGCCGCATCACCCGCTTCATCCATTCCCAGGGCTCGGTGGCCGGCATCCAGCTGGCCCATGCCGGGCGCAAGGCCGGCACCTGGCGACCGTGGGAGGGCAAGACTGGCTCGGTGCCGCGGGAGCAGGGCGGATGGACGCCGCTGGCGCCCTCGGCGATCGCTTTCGATGACAGTCACCACGTTCCGCAGGTCATGAGCCGCGAGCAGATCGCCGCGCTGGTGCAGGACTTCGTCCGCGCCGCCGAGCGGGCGCTGGCGGCCGGCTTCAAGGTGGCCGAGGTGCACGCCGCCCACGGCTACCTGCTGCACCAGTTCCTCTCGCCGCTGAGCAACCAGCGCGACGACGAGTACGGCGGCAGCTTCGCCAACCGCACCCGCCTGCTGCTGGAAGTGGTCGAGGCGGTGCGCGCGGTGTGGCCGGCCGAGCTGCCGCTGCTGGTGCGCCTGTCGGCCACCGACTGGATCGACGGCGGCTGGAGCGAGCGCGAAACCGTCGAGCTGGCCGGCCTGCTGCGCGAGCGCGGTGTCGACCTGATCGACGTGTCCTCCGGCGGGCTGGCGCCCAACGCGCAGATCCCGGTGGGGCCGGGCTACCAGGCGCGCTTCGCCGAGCGGGTGCGCCGCGAGGCCGGCATCGCCACCGGCGCGGTCGGTCTGATCACCGAGCCGGCGCAGGCCGAACACGTGCTGCGCAGCGAGCAGGCCGACCTGGTGCTGCTGGCCCGCGAGCTGCTGCGCGACCCCTACTGGCCGCTGCACGCCGCCGAGACGCTCGGCCATCGCCTGGCCTGGCCGGCGCAGTACGTGCGCGCCGCCCAGCGCGACACGCCGATCCGCGAGCTGGGCGAGGAGCTGGACTGACGTCGTCACATCCGCTTGCAGTTTTGCGTGGCCGCCGGGCGTTGTCCCGGCGGGCTGCCCGGCATAATCGGCTGATCTTCACAGGAGGCTGAACATGGATACCCGCAGTCTGCTCGACCAGTTGCTCAAGGCCGCCCCCGGCCTGCTCGGCAACGCCGGCAATCAAGCGAAACCGCGCAGCGAGGAACGTCCGGGCGGCAAGGACAGCGGGCTGGGCAGCCTGCTCTCCGGTGCGGCCGGTGGCGGCCTGGCGGCTGGCGCCATCGGCCTGTTGCTGGGCAGCAAGAAGGCGCGCAAGTACGGCGGCAAGGCGCTGACCTACGGCGGCCTGGCCGCGCTCGGAGTGATGGCCTACAAGGCCTACAGCAACTGGCAACAGCAGCAGGGCGCCGCCAGTGCGGCCCCCAGTGCCCCGCAGACCATCGACCGTTTGCCGCCGCCGCAGGCCGAGCAGCACAGCCATGCGATCCTGCGCGCGGTGATCGCCGCGGCCAAGGCCGACGGCCATATCGACGAGCGCGAGCGCCAGTTGATCGATGCCGAGGTGGCCAAGCTCAGCCAGGATCCGCAGTTGCTGCGCTGGATCGATGCCGAACTGCACCAGCCGCTGGACCCGGCGGCGGTGGCGCGCGCCGCGCAGACGCCGGAGATGGCCGCCGAGATGTACCTGGCCAGCCTGCTGCTGTTGGACGAGCAGAACTTCATGGAACGCGCCTACCTCGACGAGCTGGCCCGCCAGCTGCGTCTCGACCCGGCGCTGCGCAGCGAGCTGGAGCGCCAGGTGCAGCAGGCGCAGTAACGGGATCAGCCGGCGTCGTGGTACTCCGGCAGCTCGCCGAGGCGCTGCCGGAGGAAGTCCACCAGCTGGCGCACCTTGGGCGACAGGTTGCGCTGTGGCGGATGCAGCGCCCACACCGCGGTGTTCGGCGGGCGCCGGTCGTCCAGCAGGGCGACCAGCGCACCGCTCCTGAGGTGCTCAAGCACGTAGTAGTCGGGCAACTGGCACAGGCCGAAGCCGCGCAGGGCGGCGTCGAGCACCGCCGTGCCGCTGTTGCAGCGCCAGTTGCCTTGCACGCGCAGCTGGGTTTCCCCGCCGTCGTCGGCGAAGCTCCACAGATCGCTGCTGCCGACCAGGCAGTTGTGCCGCGCCAGTTCGGCCAGGCTGCGCGGCGTGCCGGCGCGCACCAGGTAGGTCGGCGCGGCGCCCAGGTACATCTCCCGCGGCGCCAGGCGGGTGGCCACCAGACGTTCGTCGCCCAGGCGGCCGAGGCGGATGGCCAGGTCGAGGCCCTCGTGGAGCAGGTCGAGCGGGCGGTTGGTCAGCTGGATGTCGATGCTGAGCTGCGGGTGCAGACTCATGAATTCGTTGACCAGCGGCACCACGAAGCGCTCGCCGTAGGCCACCGCGCAGGTCATGCGCAACAGCCCCTTGGGCTCGGCGGACAGGTCGCTGACCGCGCGCCAGGCCTCGTCGCGGGCGTCGATCAGGTTGCGGCAGTGCTGCAGGAAGGTCTGCCCGGCCTCGGTCAGGCTGACCCGGCGGGTGCTGCGATACAGCAGGCGGGTCTGCAGGCACTCCTCGAGGCGGGCGACCTGCCGGCTGACGTGCGAGGAGGACACGCCGAGGCGCTCGGCGGCGGCGGTGAACTGGCCGCATTCGGCGACGGCGACGAATTCGTCGAGCCCTTCCCAGCGGTTCATGGCGACTCCTGGATTATCCCTGTGTAGCAATAATATTTTGTCTCGAGGCCGATTACTCGCCATTCTGAGCTGATCTACACTTTTCGCCATCTTCGCGCGGTGGCGACCGGCTGCCGCGTCGGTCCCCTCAGCGTTCCAAGGAGTTGCGCATGATCAAGTCGCGAGCCGCCGTCGCCTTCGCCCCCAACCAGCCGCTGCAGATCGTCGAGGTGGATGTCGCGCCGCCGCAGAAGGGCGAGGTGCTGGTGCGCATCGTCGCCAGCGGCGTGTGCCATACCGACGCCTACACCCTGTCCGGCCAGGACAGCGAGGGCGTGTTCCCCTGCATCCTCGGCCACGAGGGTGGCGGCATCGTCGAGGCAGTCGGCGAGGGCGTCACCTCGGTGAAGGTCGGCGACCACGTGATCCCGCTGTATACCGCCGAGTGCCGCGAGTGCAAGTTCTGCAAGTCCGGCAAGACCAACCTGTGCAGCTCGGTGCGCGCCACCCAGGGCAAGGGCCTGATGCCCGATGGCACCACCCGCTTCAGCTACAACGGCCAGCCGGTCTACCACTACATGGGCTGCTCGACCTTCTCCGAGTACACCGTGCTGCCGGAAGTCTCGGTGGCGGTGATCCCCAAGGAAGCGCCGCTGGAGAAGGTCTGCCTGCTCGGCTGCGGGGTGACCACCGGCATCGGCGCGGTGCTCAACACCGCCAAGGTCACCGAGGGCTCGACCGTGGCGATCTTCGGCCTGGGCGGCATCGGCCTCGCGGCGATCATCGGCGCCAAGATGGCCAAGGCCTCGCGCATCATCGGCATCGACATCAACCCGGCCAAGGAGGTCGTGGCCCGCGAGCTGGGCCTCACCGACTTCGTCAACCCGAAGGACCATGACAAGCCGATCCAGGACGTGATCGTCGAGATGACCGACGGCGGCGTGGACTACAGCTTCGAGTGCATCGGCAACGTGCAGCTGATGCGCGCGGCGCTGGAGTGCTGCCACAAGGGCTGGGGCGAGTCGACCATCATCGGCGTGGCCCCGGCCGGCGCCGAGATCAGCACCCGCCCGTTCCAGCTGGTCACCGGCCGCGTCTGGCGCGGCAGCGCCTTCGGCGGCGTCAAGGGCCGCACCGAGCTGCCCAGCTACGTGGAGAAGTCGCAGAAGGGCGAGATCCCGCTGGACACCTTCATCACCCACACCATGGGCCTGGAGGACATCAACAAGGCCTTCGACCTGATGCACGAGGGCAAGAGCATCCGCACCGTCATCCACTTCTGAGTGGCGTGACGCACTGCTCTCGATGATCGCGCCCACGCTCCTGCGTGGGCGCGCCGTTTCCGGACATCGTTCAAGGATTTCCCCATGAGCCTCGAACTGCTTTCCAGCCAGAAGAGCTTCGGCGGCTGGCATAACCGCTACCGCCACCACTCCGCCACCCTCAAGTGCGACATGACGTTCGCCGTCTACCTGCCGCCGCAGGCCGAGCAGGGCGCGAAACTGCCGGTGCTGTACTGGCTGAGCGGGCTGACCTGCACCGACGAGAACTTCATGCAGAAGGCCGGCGCCCAGCGCCTGGCCGCCGAGCTGGGGCTGGTGCTGGTGGCGCCGGACACCAGCCCGCGCGGGCCGGACGTGCCGGGCGATCCGGACGGCGCCTGGGACTTCGGCCTCGGCGCCGGCTTCTACCTGAATGCCACCCGGGAGCCCTGGGCGCACCACTACCGGATGCACGACTACGTGGTGCTCGAGCTGCCGGCACTGGTCGAGGCGAACTTCCCGGTCAGCGACAAGCGCGGCATCAGCGGTCACTCCATGGGCGGGCATGGCGCGCTGGTCTGCGCCCTGCGCAATCCGGGGCGATACCGCTCGCTGTCGGCGTTTGCACCGATCGCCAATCCGAGCAGTTGCCCTTGGGGCGAGAAGGCCTTCTCGCGCTACCTCGGCGAGGACCGCGACAGCTGGCGCGAGTGGGATGCCTGCGCGCTGCTGATCGCGGCCCGCGAGCGTCTGCCGATCCTCGTCGACCAGGGCGAGGCCGACAGCTTCCTCGAGCTGCAGCTCAAGCCCGAGGTGCTGCGCGCCACCGCCGCGGCGGCCGGCCATCCGCTGACCCTGCGCCTGCAACCGGACTACGACCACAGCTACTGGTTCATCGCCAGCTTCATCGACGACCACCTGCGCCATCATGCGGCGGCGCTGAAAGGTTGACGCCAAAGCAGAGCGCCCTGCCAGAGGCAGGGCGCTTGCGTGGAGCAGGTTGGTTGCCGCCTTACTGGAGCGGAATCTCCATGCCGTCGTGGCCGACCACGATCTCGCCGGCGTAGGTCTTGGCCACTGCGCTGCGCCAGTGTTCGGCGGTCAGGGTCGGGTCGTCGGCCGGCACGAAGTGGCTGAGCACCACCTGCTTGACCTTGGCGTCGGTGGCCATGCGGCCGACATCCTCGGCGGTCACGTGGTGGGAGATGATCGCCTCGGCCAGCTTGGAGCCGTTGCCGATACGGTCGGCCAGGCGCTGCACGCCCTCGACGTGGACCACTTCGCTGATGAACACGTCGGCGTCCTTGGCGAACCTGGCCAGGTCGGCGGAGTAGTTGGTGTCGCCGGACAGCACGATGTTCTTGCCGCCGACCTCGAACTTGAAGGCGAAGGCCTGGCCCTTGTCGAACGGCGGGTGCGGTACGGCGACGGCGCTGACCTTGAGGTTCTGGTCCTGGTAGACCAGACCTTCCTCGATGGTCTGGGTGGTCACCAGCGGGCGCGGGTCGGGCTTGCCTTCGTCGGCGATGCGCAGGTCGATGTCGACTTGGAAGGTCTTCCACGCATGCTCGGTCATTTCCTGGATGCCCTGCGGGCCGAACACCTTGACCGGGTTCTTCAGGCCGCTGGCCCAGCCGTTCATCAGCACCGACGGGTAGTCGAGCACGTGGTCGCTGTGCAGGTGGGTGATGAAGATGCCCTTGATGTTGCGCAGCGGGATGCCTGCCTCGACCAGGCGCAGGCTGGCGCCGTAGCCGGCGTCGAGCAGGTAGGCGTCGTTGTTCACCATCAGTACGGTGGACTGCGGCAGGCTCTTGGTCTGCAGCAGCGACGGGCCGCCCTTGGTGCCGAGCAGCAGCAGGCGCACGTTGGGCTGGTCGCCCTCGGCGCCCCAGGCGGTGCTGGCGCACAGGGAGAGGCCGACAGCAGTGGCGAGCAGGGATTTACGCAGGGCGTTCAGGTTGGAGGAGAGCTTCATGGGCTTACCTTCTTTGCTTGTTGTTGTGTTGTGGGTGGTGCTGGATTGGCCGGGGGCCAGAGGCGACGGTCGTGGTCAGGCGACCGGACCATCCGCGGTGGCTGGCGCACCGCTGCGGGCAGGCGACAGCGCGGATTCGACGATGGAGCGGGGGAGGGACAAGGCAGTCATGGGGTGATCGCGTTGTTGTTATGTGCTGATTGATAACATGTTAATTCATAGGGTGCACGGTTTTTTTACCTCCCTCGGCCTGGTGGCGGTGCTCGCCGTCAGTGATGGGGGCACGGCGCCAGGGGGCAGGGTCATCCGCGGTACAACTCCTGTAGAATCGCGCCCTGAATTCCTTCAGGGCGTATTTCCATGCGTATCGGCCACGGCTACGACGTGCACCGCTTCGGCGAGGGCGAGTTCATCACCCTCGGCGGCGTGCGCATTCCCCACAAGTTCGGGCTGGTTGCCCATTCCGACGGCGACGTGCTGCTGCACGCGCTGAGCGATGCGCTGCTCGGCGCGGCGGCGCTCGGCGACATCGGCCGGCACTTCCCGGACACCGACCCGCAGTTCAAGGGCGCCGACAGCCGCGTGCTGCTGCGTCATGTGCTGGCGCTGGTGCAGGGCAAGGGCTGGCGGGTCGGCAACGTCGACGCCACCATAGTCGCGCAGGCGCCGAAGATGGCCCCGCACATCGAGGCGATGCGCGCGCACATCGCCGCCGACCTGCAGGTCGAGCCCGATGCGGTCAACGTCAAGGCCACCACCACCGAGAAGCTCGGCTTCACCGGACGCGAGGAGGGCATCGCCGTGCACGCGGTCGCCCTGCTGCTGCCGCGATGAGCGAGGTGCTCGACGCACCGGCCCTGCTCGGGCCGACTGCCTGGGGCGAGCCGTGCGGCTCCGCGGTGCTCAAGCACAGCGCCGAGGACTTCCAGGTCAACGAGGTGCTCGACATCCCGCTGTCCGGTGCCGGCGAGCATCTGTGGCTGTGGGTGGAGAAGCGCAATCTCAATACCGAGGAGGCGGCGAAGCGCATCGCCCGCGCCGCCGGCGTGCCGCTCAAGGCGATCAGCTACGCCGGGCTCAAGGACCGCCAGGCGCTGACCCGCCAGTGGTTCAGCCTGCACCTGCCGGGCAAGGCCGATCCGGACCTCGCCGCCGCCGAAGGCGACGAGCTGCGCATCCTCGAGCGCACCCGCCATTCGCGCAAGCTGCAGCGCGGCGCCCATGCGGCCAACGGCTTCATCATCCGCCTGACCGCCCTGCAGGCCGACCGCGAGGCGCTGGAGTCGCGCCTGCGGCAGATCGCGGCCGGCGGCGTGCCCAACTACTTCGGCCTGCAGCGCTTCGGCTTCGACGGCGGCAACCTGCACGAGGCGCGCCACTGGGCCGGGCAGGGCAGCCTGCCCGAGCAGCGCAACCGCCGCTCGCGGGTGCTCTCGGCGGCGCGCAGCTACCTGTTCAATCGGGTGCTCGCCGCGCGGGTTGCCGAGGGCTGCTGGAACCGCGCGCTGCCCGGCGACCTGCTGGCCTTCACCGACAGCCGCAGCTTCTTCCCGGCCGGCGAGGCCGAGTGCGGCGACCCGCGTCTGGCCGCGCTGGACCTGCATCCCACTGGGCCGCTGTTCGGTGCCGGCGAGCTGGAGACCCGAGGCGCGCCGCTGGCCCTCGAGCAGCAGGTGCAGGAAGGGGATGGCGCCCTGGTCCGCTGGCTGGCGGACGCTGATCTGCGGCAAGAGCGGCGCATCCTGCGCCTCCCCATCGGCGGGCTGACGTGGCATTATTCCGCCATCGATACCCTGCAACTGGAATTCGTCCTGCCGGCCGGCTGCTTCGCCACCGTGGTCGTGCGCGAACTCGTCCAACTGATGCCGAGCGGAACTACGGAAACGCCATGCGCTTACTGATCGCCAACGATGACGGCGTGTACGCCCCCGGGATAATCGCCCTGCACGAGGCGCTGGCGGACTATGCCGAGTGCGTGGTGATCGCTCCCGATGCCGACCGCAGCGGCGCCAGCAGCTCGCTGACCCTCGACCGCCCGCTGCATCCGCAGCGTCTGGGCAATGGCTACATCAGCGTCAACGGCACCCCCACCGACTGCGTGCACCTGGGCCTCAACGGTCTCCTCGAGCACACCCCGGACATGGTGGTGTCGGGCATCAATCTCGGTGCCAACCTGGGTGACGACGTGCTCTACTCCGGCACCGTGGCGGCTGCCCTCGAGGGGCGTTTCCTCGACAGGCCGGCATTCGCCTTCTCGCTGCTGTCGCGTCTGCCCGACAACCTGCCGGCTGCCGCGCACATCGCCCGCCGACTGGTCGAGGCGCACGACAAGCTGGAACTGCCGCCGCGCACGGTGCTCAACGTCAACATTCCCAACCTGCCGCTGGAGCGCATCCGCGGGGTGCAGCTGACCCGCCTCGGCCATCGTGCCCGCGCGGCGGCGCCGGTCAAGGTGGTCAATCCGCGCGGTAAGGAAGGCTACTGGATCTCGGTGGCCGGCGACGCCGAAGACGGCGGGCCGGGGACCGACTTCCATGCGGTGATGCAGGGCTACGTGTCGATCACCCCATTGCAGCTGGATCGCACCTTCCACGAGGCCTTCCGCGGCCTGAGCATCCTGGAGAGCCTGTTTTGATTACGGACGATCTGCAGCGCCGAGGGATAGGCATGACCTCCCAGCGCACCCGCGAACGGCTGGTGCAGCGCCTCAGCGAGGAGGGCATCGCCGATCCCCGGGTGCTCGAGGTGATCCGCCGCACGCCGCGTCACCTGTTCGTCGACGAGGCGCTGGCGCATCGCGCCTATGAGGACACCGCACTGCCGATCGGTCACAACCAGACCATCTCCCAGCCGTTCATGGTGGCGCGCATGACCGAGCTGCTGCTGGCCGGCGGGCCGCTGGACAAGGTGATGGAGATCGGTACCGGCTCCGGCTACCAGACCGCGGTGCTGGCCCAACTGGTCGAGCGGGTGTTCTCCGTCGAGCGCATCCAGTCGTTGCAGGACCGCGCTAAAGAGCGTCTGCTTGAACTCAACCTGCGCAACGTGGTCTTTCGCTGGGGCGACGGCTGGGAGGGTTGGCCGGCGCTGGCGCCGTACAATGGCATCCTCGTCGCCGCCGCCGCAACGCAGGTGCCGCAGGCCCTGCTCGACCAACTGGCGCCGGGCGGACGCCTGGTGATTCCGGTCGGCAGCGGCGACGAGCAGCAACTGATGCTGATCGTCCGCGAGGGGGGTGGTTTCACCCGCCAGGTTCTGGACCCGGTACGCTTCGTGCCCCTGCTGACCGGCTCGGTGTTCTGAGTCGCATCTTCTGTTTTACGGAAAAAACCGATGCAAAATCCCTTCCTGCTGTTTGCCAAGGGCGTGGCCATGGGGGCAGCCGACGTGGTGCCCGGGGTCTCCGGCGGCACCATCGCCTTCGTCAGTGGCATCTACGACGAACTGCTGCGCTCGATCGCCGCCGTGCCGGTGGCCCTGCGCGACCTGCTGCGCGGCAACCTGCGCCAGGCCTGGCGGACCGCCAATGCCAACTTCCTGCTGGTCCTGCTCTCGGGCATCCTGTTCAGCGTGTTCAGCCTGGCGCGGCTGATCACCTGGCTGCTCGAGCACCAGCCGATCCCGATCTGGTCGTTCTTCTTCGGCCTGATCGTGGTGTCGACCTGGCTGGTCGGCCGCGAGATCCGCCGCTGGAACTGGCCGAGCTGGCTGAGCCTCGCTCTCGGTGCGCTGTTCGCCTGGTGGATCACGGTCGCCGCGCCCATGCAGTGGGGGCATGATCCGCTGAGCCTGTTCTTCGCCGGCGCCATCGCCATCTGCGCTATGATCCTGCCGGGCATTTCCGGCAGCTTCCTGCTGGTGCTGATGGGGCTGTACAGCTTCGTTCTCGATGCGGTGAAAAGCTTCGATCTGGCCGTGCTGCTGGTGTTCGCCGCCGGTTGCGCCTGCGGACTGCTGAGCTTCGCGCGCCTGCTGAGCTGGATGCTCAACCATCTGCGCTGCCTGACCCTCACCTTCCTCACCGGCCTGATGCTCGGCTCGTTGAACAAGGTCTGGCCGTGGAAGGAAACCCTGACCTGGCGAACCGACAGCCACGGTGTGCAGCAGCCGGTGCTGCAGGGCAACCTGCTGCCCTCGGGCTATGCCGAGATCACCGGCCAGGACCCGCAGGTGCTGCTGGCCGTGCTGCTGGCCCTGGGGGGCGTGGCGCTGGTGCTGGGACTGGAGTGGGTGGCCAAGCGCCAGTTGCGCCAGGCCGGGCAGGAGGCTTGAGGCGAGGGATGAACATGGCAATCGGCATGAACGACCGCAGTCGCCTCAGAACCCTGCGGCTGGGTGCGGGGTTGGGCTTGAGCCTGCTGCTGGCGCAGCTGGTTGGCTGTGCGACCTCCGGTGGCACCAGCGAAAGTATCGAGGCGCGACCGGCGAGTGCACCGGCGCGCCAGCCGGTGACCCATGGCCAGTACCGGGTGCGCAGCGGTGATACCCTCTACTCGATCGCGTCCCGCCATGGCTGGGACTGGCGGGCACTGGCGGAGCGCAACGCCATTCCCGCCCCCTACACCATCCGCGTCGGTCAGGTGATCCGCTTCTCCGGCAGCGGGCCGGTAGTGCCCATGGCGGCCAGCGGTAGCACCGCCTCTGCTCCGGTGACCACCACCAGGGCGACCCGGTCGCCCGTGACTGCCCCGGCGACGATGCAACCTTCGGGGGCAGCGACCGTTTCTTCCGCCGGCTGGACCTGGCCTGCCAATGGCCAGTTGATCGCGCTGTTCTCCTCAAACAGCAGTTTGAACAAAGGCATTGATATAGCCGGCGAAATGGGCCAGCCTGTAGTTGCGGCGTCTGCAGGCAATGTTGTATATGCCGGAAGCGGACTCAGGGGATACGGCGAGCTCGTTATCATCAAGCATAGCGACACTTACGTCAGTGCCTACGGACACAACCGTAGGTTGCTGGTTCGGGAGGGGCAGCAGGTCAAGGCCGGCCAGACGATTGCCGAGATGGGTGCCACGGGGACTGATCGGGTGAAGCTGCATTTCGAGATTCGCCGACAGGGCAAGCCCGTCGACCCGCTGCAATATCTGCCGCGTCGCTGAACTGTCACCCTTTGCCGATAGCGTGAGTAGACGGGTTCTCGTGCAGGGCAGCGCAAGTTGCCACCGGACCTGTGGTCGAACTCAGCAAAGGGACAGAAACGATGGCCATTACAAAAATAACGCCGGAGTTTGACAGTGACGAGGAAGTTCTCCTTCTGGAGATAAACGTCGCTGCGGATATGCTCTCGTCCGATACGGACGAAGGCGACAGCGGCAATGAGGCATTCGCCGGCTCAGCCACGGTTGGGGGTGGACGCCAGCACAAGTTCGTCGACTACAGTCGGGCACTGGATGCGACGCAGCTGTATCTCAACGAGATCGGTTTCTCGCCCCTGCTCAGTCCCGAGGAAGAGGTCCATTTCGCCCGCATGGCTCGCCGCGGCGAGGTCGCCGGGCGCAAGCGGATGATCGAGAGCAACCTGCGCCTGGTGGTGAAGATCGCCCGGCGCTATGTCAATCGCGGCCTGACCCTGCTCGACCTGATCGAGGAGGGTAACCTCGGCCTGATCCGCGCAGTGGAGAAATTCGACCCGGAGCGGGGTTTCCGCTTCTCCACCTATGCAACCTGGTGGATCCGCCAGACCATCGAGCGGGCGATCATGAACCAGACCCGCACCATCCGTCTGCCGATCCACGTGGTCAAGGAGCTCAACGTCTACCTGCGCGCAGCGCGGGAGCTGACCCAGAAGCTCGACCACGAGCCCACCGCCGAGGAAATCGCCCAGCTGCTGGAGAAGCCGGTGGCTGAGGTCAAGCGCATGCTCGGCCTCAACGAACGGGTGACCTCTGTGGACGTGGCTCTCGGCCCGGACTCCGACAAGACCCTGCTGGACACCCTGACCGACGACCATCCGACCGATCCTTGCGAGCTGCTGCAGGACGAGGACCTCGGTCAGAGTATCGACCAGTGGTTGTCCGACCTGACCGAAAAGCAGCGCGAAGTGGTCATCCGCCGTTTCGGCCTGCGCGGACATGAAAGCTGCACCTTGGAGGAGGTCGGGCGGGAGATCGGCCTGACCCGCGAGCGGGTGCGGCAGATCCAGGTCGAGGCGCTCAAGCGCCTGCGGGAAATTCTGGAAAGCAACGGCCTGTCCAGCGAGGCGTTGTTTCAGTAACCGGTATCCTCTTGAGTAATACCCGCGCAGTCTTGCGTGCGAACCCGGCCCCGGCCGGGTTTCGTATTTGCGGGGCGGTGTTTTATTGCGGGTACAAGTTCCGGGCGAATGCTGCAAGTGCATGTAAGCCATGACTTACGCATGCTGTAGGAGAGTCGCTGCGCGCCGGAGTGGAAAACGACCCTTCATCTCGGTTTTGTCTTTTATGTTGTTGTTTTTAAAGGATTATTTTTATCCATGGCAGGCGTTTCGGTGCCTCTGGGTCGAGCATCCGGGTGCTTGCAGCCGCGATCGGCGCCGCTAATATCACAACTGCGGACAGGGAAGAACGCAGCCGGCATGGAAGCCGGTCAGGACACCGCCGGAGGCGGCTCACCAGGAAGGTGATAGGGAACAAAGAGTGGCGGGGGTCATACCCCGCCCTTTTTTTTGTCTGCGGTTTTTGCCTGCGGCCGACGCCCTGTGCCGATAGGGCGAACGGGACGCCATCAGCACTCGCGGATCACGGGACGGCTCGGGTCGGTGATCCACTCGCTCCAGGAGCCTGCATACAGCTTGCCCAGCGGGAAGCCGGCGAGGCACAGGGCAAACAGGTTGTGGCAGGCGGTCACCCCGGAGCCGCAGTAGGCCACCAGTCGTTCCTGCGGGCGGCTGCCGAGCAGGGCGGCGAAGCGCTGGCGCAGGGCTTCGGCCGGCAGGAAGCGCTCATGGCTGTCCAGGTTGTCGATGAATGGGGCGCACTGGGCGCCGGGGATGTGGCCGGCGACCGGGTCGATGGGTTCGACTTCGCCCCTGAAGCGCGGCAGGCCCCTCGCGTCCAGCAGGGTCAGCTGCGGATCGGCGAGTCGACTCAGCAGCGCGTCACTCTCCACCACCAGGTCGTTGTCCGCTTGCCCTTCGAAATGGCCGAGCGGCGGTTGCGGCTGTTCGTGCTCCAGCGGCAGGCCGGCGTCGCGCCAGGCGTTCAGGCCGCCGTCGAGCAGGTACACGCCTTCGCGCTTGCCCAGCCACAGCAGCAGCCACCAGGCGCGCGCGGCGAACGCGCCCGGACCGTCGTCGTACAACACGATCTCGCTGTCGTCGTCGACGCCCCAGTCGCGCAGGCGCCGGCACAGCCGCTGCGGATCGGGCAGCGGATGGCGGCCGGTGCGTCCAGCTACCACGGGAGCGGACAGATCCTCCTCGAGGTCGGCGAAGCAGGCGCCGGGGAGGTGGCCGGCGGCGTGTGCGCGGCGGCCGTAGCCGGGGTCTTCCAGGGCGAAGCGGCAGTCGAGAATCCTCAGCTTGGACCGGCCCAGGTGTTGGGCCAGGGCCTCGGGGGTGATCAGGCGGGCGAGCGACATCCGGTGGCTCCTCATGGGGTGCGGGCGGGCCGGGCATGGCCCGCGAACGGGCCCAGCTTAACCCGCGGCAGACGCGCTGCGCAGGGGATTCCCACGCGATTCGCCGCCCTGCGCGTTATACTGCGCTCTTTTGCAGGAGAGCCCCGTGCCCGCTATCGATATCCGCTGGATCCTGGATGATGCGACCCTCGCCGACCGTTGCCGGGAGTGGCGCACGCGGCCCTTCGTGACGCTGGATACCGAGTTCATGCGGGTGGACACCTTCTACCCGATCGCCGCGCTCGTGCAGGTGGGCGATGGCGAGGCCGCCTGGCTGATCGACCCGCTGCGCATCACCGACTGGACATCCTTCGCCGCGCTGCTCGAGGATCCCGCGGTGGTCAAGGTGCTGCATTCGTGCAGCGAGGACCTCGAGGTGTTCCAGCGCCTGACCGGCAGCCAGCCGCAGCCGCTGTTCGACACCCAGATCGCCGCCGGCTACCTGAACATCGGCTTCTCGATGGGCTACTCGCGGCTGGTCAAGGAGCTGCTCGGCCTCGAGCTGCCCAAGGATGAAACCCGCTCCGACTGGCTGCAGCGCCCGCTCAGCGAGATGCAGGTGCGCTACGCCGCCGAGGACGTGCAGCATCTGTGCGAGGTCTATCGCGAGCTGGAGCGCCGACTGCCCGCCGACAAGCGTGCCTGGCTGCTCGAGGACGGCGCCGAACTGATCGCCGGCCAGCGCGAGGTGCACGATCCGCAGGAGGCCTGGCGCGAGGTCAAGCTGGCCTGGCGCCTGAACGGCCAGCAGCTGGCCGTGCTGCGAGCCCTCTGCGCCTGGCGCGAGGAGCAGGCGCGCCAGCGCGACCAGCCGCGCAACCGCATCCTGCGCGAGCGTTCGCTGTGGCCGCTGGCGCGCACCCAGCCGCGCGACCTGGTGACCCTGGCGCGCATCGAGGACATGCATCCGCGCACCGTGCGCCAGGACGGCGAGACCATCCTGCGCCTGATCGCCGAGGCGGCCGCGCAGCCGGCCGAGCAGTGGCCGGCGCAGTTGCCTGAGCCGCTGCCGCTGGAGGTATCGCCGCTGCTGAAGAAGCTGCGCGCGGTCGGTCAGCGCGAGGCCGAGCGCCTGCAGATCGTCCCCGAACTGATGCTGCGCAAGAAGGTGCTCGAGGCCCTGCTCAAGACCGGCTACCCGTCCGGTCCCTATTCGCTGCCCGATTCCCTGCGTGGCTGGCGCCGGGCCCTGATGGGCCAGGCGCTGCTCGATACCCTGTCCTGAGATCGCCGATGAAACGTATCTGCTCCATCTACAAGAGTCCGCGCAAGCGCGAGATGTACCTGTATGTCGACAAGCGCGAGGCGCTGGCCCGGGTGCCCGAGGCGCTGCTCAGCGCGTTCGGCGCTCCGCAGCACGTGTTCGACATGCTGCTCACCGCCGAGCGCAAGCTGGCCCGCGAGGATGCGGCCAAGGTGCTGGAAAACATCGAGCGGCAGGGCTACCACCTGCAGATGCCGCCGCCGGAGGAGGAGTACATCGAGCACCTCCCGGAAGAGCTGCTGCGCCGCAACGACCCGGTCTGAACCCGGTTTTCCGCCGGTCGCGCCGCCGCTTGGCCGGCGACCGGCGTGCGGCTAGACTGCCGCCCCCCGCACGGAGTCCCGCCATGGCCGCCAAGACCGAATCCTTCTGGAAACTCAAGACCCTCGCCCAGCTCGACCGTGACGAGTGGGAATCGCTGTGCGACGGCTGCGGCCTGTGCTGCCTGCAGAAGCTCGAGGACGAGGACGACGGCAGCGTCTACTACACCCGCATCGCCTGCAAGCTGCTCGACCTCGATACCTGCCGCTGCAGCGACTATGCCGAGCGCAAGCGTTTCGTACCCGACTGCATCCAGCTCACTCCCGAGCAGGCCGACCAGTTCCGCTGGCTGCCGCCCACCTGCGCCTACCGGCTGGTGGCCGAGGGCAAGGACCTGCTGCCCTGGCATCATCTGGTCTGCGGCGACCCGCAGGCGGTGCACGACGCGCGCATCTCCCAGGCCGGACGCATGCTCAGCGAAACGAGCGTCGCCGAGGACGACTGGGAGGAGCACCTGATTTTTCGCGCCGGCTGAACCTGTCGGGGCCGGTGGCATCCAATCCCGCAGCAAAGGAGAACCTGCCATGTTTCAACGCTTCAAGCTGCCCTTGGCTGCACTGCTGCTGGGATTGTCCGCGTCGCTGCCGGCGGCGCAGCGCATCGACGTCGATTACCGGGTGCGCTTCCTGCCGGACAGCGATCAGGCCGAGGTCACCGTCACCCTGGAGCGCGGCGAGGCGCTCAGGTACCTCGACTTCAGCCTGGGCGATCAGGGCTACTACAGCGATTTCCAGGCCCAGGGCGAATGGCAGCAGACCGGCCCCGAGCGTGGCATCTGGCGCCCGCAGGAGGGCAGGGCCCAGCTCAGCTACCGGGTGAAGATCAGCCATCCGCGTGACAACGGCCGCTTCGACGCGCGCATGACCCCGGACTGGGCGCTGCTGCGCGGCGACGATCTGGTTCCGTCGGCGAAGATCGACGTGGAGTCCGGCGTCGAGCTGGTCAGCCGCCTGCAGTTCGAGCTGCCCGAGGGCTGGCGGAGCGTCGAGACCGGCTGGCCGCGCATCGGCAAGAATCGCTTCCGCATCGACAACCCGGCGCGCCTGTTCGACCGCCCCACCGGCTGGATTCTCGCCGGCAAGCTCGGCAGCCGCCGCGCCGTCCTCGGCAAGACCGACGTCACCGTGGCGGCACCGGTGGGCGAGGGCGTGCGGCGCATGGACATCCTCACCCTGCTGACCTTCGTCTGGCCTCATGCCCAGGCGGTTTTCCCGCGCGAGCCGGACAAGCTGCTGATCGTCGGCGCCGGCGATCCGATGTGGCGCGGCGGTCTGTCCGCGCCCAACTCGCTGTACATGCACCGCGACCGCCCGCTGGTCAGCGAGAACGGCACCAGCTCGCTGGTGCACGAGCTGGCCCACGTGTTCAGTCGCATCAGCGACACCGACCGCAGCGACTGGATCACCGAGGGCGTCGCCGAGTACTACGCCATCGAGCTGATGCGTCGCGCCGGCGGGCTGAGCGAGGACCGCTACCAGAAGATCCGCGAGCAGCTGACCCGCTGGAGCCGCAAGGTGAGCTCTCTGCGCGGCGAGCGGGCCAGTGGACCGGTGACGGCGCGGGCGGTGCTGCTGCTGCAGGATCTCGACGCCGAGATCCGCAAGGCCAGCGGCGGCCAGCGTTCGCTGGACGACGTGACCCGCGGGCTGATGCGCCTGGACAAGGCCAGCACCGAGGACTTCGTGCAGATCAGCGAGAGCGTGCTGGGCGGCCCGTCGAAGGTGCTGGACACCCGCCTGTTGCGCTGACCGCGCACTTCCCCCGCTTGTTGTTTTCTCCAGGACAGGCTCCGCGCGCAGGCGCGGGGCCTGTTTGTCTTGGCTGCCGGAAAGCCTGTGCGATTCATTGAACGCCTTGCGGCATGTTGTGCCTCCCGATTGTGCAGAATGCTGATCGGGAGCACTGAAATGCTGCACGACGTGTCACCGCTGGTAACGCCGTGTGTGCTTCGGTAGCTATCGATAATGCACTGATCATCAAGAAATTTTCCCGGACGATGGCGCGGATGGGGTCTGCGCCGCGGTTTTCTGGGTGTAGCGGTTTTCTTTACAGTCGTGTTCGAAAAGTTGGAATGCTTCGTGCATTTATTTTTACGCTCAAGAACAACAGAGCCTGCTTATGGAGGTAGGAAATACGATGAGCGTTGATAACCGCACCACCAGCTTTGCCCGCGTGCTCGGGCGCAAGGAAGTCCTGGCCCTGTCGTTCGGCGCGATGATCGGCTGGGGCTGGATCGTGCTGACCGGCAGCTGGATCCAGTCCGCCGGCAGCCTCGGCTCGATCCTCGCCTTCCTCCTCGGCGGTCTGGCCATCGTGCTGATCGGCCTGACCTACGCCGAACTCGCCGCAGCCATGCCGCAATCGGGCGGCGAGCACGTCTACAGCTACCGTGCCCTCGGCCACTTCGCTTCCTTCGTGTGTACCTGGGCCATCGTGCTGGGCTACGTCTCGGTGGTGGCCTTCGAGGCGGTGGCCCTGCCCACCGTGCTCGACAACCTGATTCCCGGCTATCAGGTCGGCTACCTGTGGACGGTGGCGGGCTGGGACGTGATGGCCTCCTGGGTGGCGGTCGGCATGCTCGGCTCGATCATAATGACCGCGGTCAACTACTTCGGCGTGCAGACCGCCTCGCTGATCCAGAAGGTGGTGACGGTGCTGATCCTCGCCGTCGGTGTGATGTTCATCACCGGCGCGCTGTTCGAGGGTGAAACCGGCAACATGGACCCGCTGCTGGTCGGTGGCAGCGCCGGGGTGCTCACCGTGCTGATGATGGTGCCGTTCATGTTCGTCGGCTTCGACGTGATCCCCCAAGCGGCCGAGGAGGTCAACCTGCCGCCGCGCGAGATCGGCAAGATGCTGATCTTCTCGGTGCTGATGGCCGTGGCCTTCTATGCGCTGATCATCCTTGGCGTCAGCCTGGCGATCCCGGCCGGCGCCATCAGTGCCGACGTGCTGACCGTGCCGCAGGCGATGGGGACCATTTATGGTGCGCCCTGGGCCGCCAAGCTGATGATCCTGGCCGGTGTCGCCGGCATCGTCACCAGCTGGAACGCCTTCTACATCGGCGGCAGCCGGGCGATCTACGCGCTGGCCCATGCCGGCATGCTGCCGGCCTTCCTGGCCAAGCTGCATCCGCGCTACAAGACCCCGACCAACGCCATCCTGCTGATCGGCATGCTCAGCACCGCCGCGCCGCTGCTGGGGCGCAAGGCGCTGGTGTGGTTCGTCGACGCCGGCAGCCTGGCCATCGTCATCGCCTACCTGTTCGTCGCCCTGTCGTTCGTGGTGCTGCGCGTGCGCGAGCCGCACATGCCGCGCCCGTTCAAGGTGCGTGGCGGCATGCTGGTCGGCGTGGTGGCCGTGCTGCTGAGCATCGCCATGGCGGCCATGTACATGCCGTTCAGCCCGTCGGCGCTGGTGCCGGTGGAGTGGGCGCTGTTCGTCGCCTGGATGAGCATCGGCCTGGCCCTGTATGTCTACTCGCGCCGCCGCTACGGCGTGCACCACAGCGCGCAGGTGATGGCGCGCGAGCTGTCCTGATCGACAGCCGCATGCAGGAAGGGGCGCCTCGGCGCCCCTTCCTGCATTTGCCCGGTCAGCCCAGCTTCAGCACCTTGAGCAGGAAGGCGTACTCCAGCGCCGCGTCGCGCAGCGCCTGGTAGCGGCCGCTCATGCCGCCGTGGCCGGCGTCGAACTCGGTCTTGAGCAGCAGCAGGCGGTCGTCGGTCTTGCTCGCCCGCAGCCTGGCCACCCACTTGGCTGCTTCCCAGTACTGCACGCGGCTGTCGTGGTAGCCGGCCACGGCGAGGAGCGCCGGATAGGCCTGGGCGGTGACGTTCTCGTAGGGGGCGTAGGCCCGGATGCGCTGGTAGACCTCGGGCTCGTTCGGGTCGCCCCACTCGTCGTATTCGGTCACCGTCAGCGGCAGTTCGGGGTTCTGCATGGTGTTGAGGATGTCGACGAAGGGCACCTCGGCGATGGCCGCGGCGAACAGCTCCGGGCGCTGGTTGAGCACCGCACCGATCAGCAGGCCGCCGGCGCTGCCGCCGCTGATCGCCAACTGTCCTGGCGTGGTATAGCCGTCGGCGATCAGTCGCTCGGCGCAGGCGATGAAGTCGCCGAAGGTGTTCTGCTTGTGCGCGAGCTTGCCGGCCTGGTACCAGGCCTCGCCCAGCTCGCCGCCGCCGCGCACATGGGCGATGGCGAACAGGAAGCCGCGCTCCAGCAGGGACAGCCGCGCGTGGGAGAACCAGGGGTCGAGGCTCTCGCCGTAGGCGCCGTAGCCGTACAGGTACAGCGGCGCCGGGCGCCGGCCTTCGAGCACCTCGCGGCGACCGACCAGGCTGACCGGTACCCGAGTGCCGTCAGCGGCGGTGGCCCAGATGCGCCGGCTCTCGTAGGCGTCGGCGTCGAACGGGCCTTCCACCGGGGTCTGCTTGAGCACTGTCTGCGCGCCGGTGGCCAGCTCCAGCTGGCGGATCTGCGCCGGGCGGTTGAGCGCCTCGTAGCGCAGGCGGATCACCGGGCTGTCGAACTCCAGGTGGTCGTAGACGTGCAGGCTGTAGGCGGCGTCCGGCAGCTGCACCCGGTAGGGCGCACCGCCGCGCGGCAGCACCTCGATCACCGGCAGGCCGTTGTCGCGCAGGCCGAGGGTGAGGGCGCCGGCGTTCAGGCTGACCTCCTCGAGCATCAGTTCGGCTCGGTGGGGGACCAGCTCCTGCCAGTGTTCGCGGGTCGGCGCGGACTCCGTGGCGCGGTACAGGGCGAAGTTGATGCCCGCCTGGTTGCTGCGGATCACCCAGCTCCACTGGCCGTCGACCTGGCCGTGGTCGGGGTAGTACTCGTGGCCTTCCTCGCGCGGGGCAAGGCACTGGAAGGTGCCGTCCGGCCGCTCGGCATCCAGCACCCAGGCCTCGCTGGTGGTCTTGCTGGCCAGCAGCAGGATCAGCTGGCGCTCGGAGCTGGAACGGTGACAGCCGAGGAAGAAGCGCCCGTCGCGCTCCTCGAACACCAGTTCGGCGCCGTCCTCGCCCAGGCGGTGGCGGTACAGCTTGTGCGGCCGGTGGGTGTCGTCCAGCTCGCCGAAGAACAGCGTGCGGCTGTCGTTGGCCCAGGTCATGCTGCCGTCGCAGTCGTCGAAGGGCAGGGCGGTGATGTCGCCGCTGGCCAGCTCCTTGACGAAAAGCTCATAGACCTCGTCGCCCTGGGTGTCCAGGCTGTAGGCCAGGCGGCAGTGGTCGGGGCTGATGCTGAAGGCGCCGATGGCCAGGTAGCCGTCGCCGGCCAGTGCGTTGGGGTCGAGCAGCAGCTGCTCGGCGCTTTCGTCGACGACCAGCGAGCCGTCGGCCGGGAGCGGGCAGCGGTAGTGGCGCGGATACTCCTCGCCGGCGGTGGTGCGCTGGTAGTACAGCCAGGGGCCCCAGGGCGTCGGCAGCGACAGGTCGGTCTCGCGGATGCGCGCGCGGATCTCCTCGAACAGCTGTTCGCGCAGCTCGGTGGTATCGGCCAGCTGCTCCTCCAGCCAGGCGTTCTCGGCGTGCAGGTAGGCAAGCACTTCGGCGTCGTCGCGCTGCTCCAGCCAGGCGTAGGGATCGGCGCCGTCCTGGCGGCGGGCGATGGGCGGGGTGGTGGACATCGGCTACTCCAGCCGCGTCTGGCGCGCGGCTCCGGGGAAAAGCCGCTATCATAAGCGCCCTGATTCCGCCGCTGCCATGCACCGATGACCGAACAAGACTATCTCCTCGCCTGGGCCGTGTACGGCGTCGCCGCGCTGGCCGCGCTGGCGGTTGGCTTCCGCATGACCGGCTGGATGTGGCGCGCCCTGCGCGAGCCGCTGCGGGTGATCATGGCGGTGCTGCTGTTCACCCCGACCCTGGTCGACCCGCTGCGCGACCTGTATGCGCCCGCCATCGCTATCAGCGCGCTGGACCTGCTGTTCGATACCGGCAGCAATGTCTGGCGCGCGGTCACCGACCTGGCCACCTTCGGCATGGCCGCCTTCGTCCTGTACTTCGTGTTCGTCGCCATCCGCTGGCCGCTGCAGCGCCGCCGGCGGGCGCGCCAGGCCGCCGCCGAGGCGGCACGCGAGCCGACCCTCGCCGAGGTACTGGCGCAGCAGGGCGGCGGCGAGCGTCGCGAACCCAGGTTGTAAGGGCCGCATTGCCAGGGAGAGTCGATCATGTGCGAACTGCTGGGCATGAGCGCCAACGTGCCGACCGACATCGTCTTCAGCTTCACCGGGCTGATGCAGCGCGGCGGGCGCACCGGGCCGCACCGCGACGGCTGGGGCATCGCCTTCTACGAGGGCCGCGGCCTGCGCCTGTTCCAGGACCCGCAGGCGAGCAGCGAGTCGGAGGTGGCGCGGCTGGTGCAGCGCTACCCGATCAAGAGCGAGGTCGTGATCGGCCACATCCGCCAGGCCAATGTCGGCAAGGTCAGTCTGGCCAACACCCATCCGTTCGTGCGCGAACTGTGGGGGCGCAACTGGTGCTTCGCCCACAACGGTCAACTGGCCGGACTCGTGCCACTGACCGACTTCTACCGGCCGGTGGGCGATACCGACAGCGAGGCGGCCTTCTGCGATCTGCTCAATCGGGTGCGTGGTGCTTTTCCCGAGCCCGTGGAAGTGGAGCAGTTGCTGCCGATCCTGGTCGAGGCCTGTGCCGGCTATCGCCGCCTCGGCGTATTCAACACCCTGCTCAGCGATGGCGACTGGCTGTTCAGCTTCTGCTCCACCAAGCTGGCGCACATCACCCGCCGCGCGCCCTTCGGCCCGGCGCAGCTCAAGGATGCCGACGTGGCGGTGGACTTCCAGGCGGAAACCTCGCCCGATGACGTGGTCACGGTGATCGCCACCGAGCCGCTGACGGCCAACGAGAACTGGGGACGCTACCAGTCCGGGCAGTGGAAGCTGTGGCGCCGCGGCGAACTGCTGGCGAGCGGCCAGGTCGAAAGCTGAGCGAATCGCAGGCACAAAAAAACCCGGCTCGAGAGCCGGGTTTTTCACATCTGGATCAGCGGATCAGCCGATGACCTGGATGTTGGAAGCTTGCTTGCCCTTCGGGCCGGTGGTCACGTCGAAGGACACTTTCTGGTTCTCGGCCAGGGTCTTGAAGCCCTGAGCGCGGATTTCGGAGAAGTGGGCGAACAGATCGTCACCACCGTCGTCCGGCTTGATGAAACCGAAACCTTTGGTGTCGTTGAACCACTTAACAGTGCCAGTTGCCATTTCGTGCAATTCCTAGGTGTTGATTTGTTGCTGGACCGGAGTCCCTGGGTGTGGAATCAAGATGTCGAGAATGACGGACTGACGTACTGATTCAGTGCGTTTACAGCTGACGTATTCCGCCTTGACCAACGACTTCACTTTGCCCGTTCCCGTCCGGCATGGCAAACACTTTTTTGTCCGGCCGCGACAAATCGCGGCCGGCTGCTCGTGACGCCTTACTGCTGCAGCTCCTGCTCGCCGAACAGGCCGTCGAACAGCATGGTCGACAGGTAGCGCTCGCCGGAGTCGGGGAGAATCACCACGATGGTCTTGCCCTGCATGGCGGGCTCCTGGGCGATGCGCACCGCGGCGGCCATGGCCGCGCCGCAGGAGATGCCGCAGAGGATGCCTTCCTCGCGCATCAGGCGCAGGGCCATGGCCTTGGCCTCGTCGTCGCCGACCTGCTCGACGCGATCGACCAGCGACAGGTCGAGATTCTTCGGCACGAAGCCGGCGCCGATGCCCTGGATCTTGTGCGGTGCGGGCTTGACCTCGGCGCCTGCCAGGGTCTGGCTGATCACCGGCGAGCCGGTCGGCTCCACGGCCACCGAGAGGATCGGCTTGCCCATGGTGTTCTTGATGTAGCGCGACACCCCGGTGATGGTGCCGCCGGTGCCGACGCCGGCCACCAGCACGTCGATGGCGCCGTCGGTGTCGTTCCAGATTTCCGGGCCGGTGGTCTGCTCATGGATCGCCGGGTTGGCCGGGTTCTCGAACTGCTGCAGCAGCAGGTACTGGGCCGGATCGGAGCTGGCGATCTCGCTGGCCTTGTCGATGGCGCCCTTCATGCCCTTGGCCGGCTCGGTCAGCACCAGTTCGGCGCCGAGTGCCTTGAGCACCTTGCGCCGCTCCAGGCTCATCGAGGCCGGCATGGTCAGGATCAGCCGGTAGCCCTTGGCGGCGGCGACGAAGGCCAGGCCGATGCCGGTGTTGCCCGAGGTCGGCTCGACGATGGCCATCCCCGGCTTGAGCCGGCCGCTCTGCTCGGCCTCCCAGATCATGCTGGCGCCGATCCGGCACTTCACCGAGTAGCCCGGGTTGCGGCCCTCGTTCTTGGCCAGGATGGTCACGCCCTGCGGGCCGAGACGGTTGATGCGGATCAGCGGCGTATTGCCGATGGCTTGGGCGTTGTCTGCGTAGATGCGGCTCATGTCGGGCCTTCTCCTCCGATGGAAAGCTGAACCGCAACAGCCTATGCCGTCGCCGAGGAGGCGTCCAGCGGCGCCAGGCGCACGCCTGCACCAGTCCTGGGCACTGCGGCGTTCACAGGCCGCTTTCCCTCGCGCTATAGTCGGGAATTGGCCGCCGCAGGGCCGGCCGCGCATCTCACGAGAGACATTTCCGATGAAGTTCGAAGGCACCGCTTCCTACGTCGCCACCGACGACCTCAAGCTGGCGGTCAACGCCGCCATCACCCTGCAGCGCCCGCTGCTGGTCAAGGGCGAGCCGGGCACCGGCAAGACCCTGCTCGCCGAGCAGCTGGCCGAGGCGCTGGGCACCCGGCTGATCACCTGGCACATCAAGTCGACCACCAAGGCCCACCAGGGACTCTACGAGTACGACGCGGTGAGCCGCCTGCGCGATTCGCAGCTGGGCGTGGACAAGGTCCACGACGTGCGCAACTACATCAGGAAGGGCAAGCTGTGGGAGGCCTTCGAAGCCGGCGAGCGGGTGGTGCTGCTGATCGACGAGATCGACAAGGCCGACATCGAGTTCCCCAACGACCTGCTGCAGGAACTCGATCGCATGGAGTTCTTCGTCTACGAGACCGGCGAGACGATCCGGGCGACGCAGCGGCCGATCATCATCATCACCTCCAACAACGAGAAGGAGCTGCCGGACGCCTTCCTGCGCCGCTGCTTCTTCCACTACATCGCCTTCCCCGACCGCGCCACCCTGCAGAAGATCGTCGACGTGCACTTCCCCGGCATCCGCCAGGAGCTGGTGCAGGAGGCGCTGGAGATCTTCTTCGACATCCGCAAGGTGCCGGGGCTGAAGAAGAAGCCGTCGACCTCGGAACTGGTCGACTGGCTCAAGCTGCTGATGGCCGACCAGATCGGCGAGGCGGTGCTGCGCGAGCGCGATCCGACCAAGGCCATCCCGCCGCTGGCCGGTGCGCTGGTGAAGAACGAACAGGACGTGATGCTGCTCGAGCGCCTGGCGTTCATGAGCCGCCGTGCCGGGCGGTAGTGTGGAAAGCCCGCAACGCGGTTTTTCACCGGTGGGCAACGCTGCGCGGCTGCCCACCCTACGGTTTTCTCCGGGGGCATAGAAATGCTGCTCAACCTGTTCAACGAGCTGCGCGCGGCGAAGGTGCCGGTATCGCTGCGCGAGCTGCTCGACCTGCTCGAGGCGCTGCAGCGCCAGGTGGTGTTCGCCGATCTGGACGCCTTCTACTTCCTGGCGCGTACCACCCTGGTGAAGGACGAGCGGCATTTCGACAAGTTCGACCGCGCCTTCGCCGCCTACTTCCAGGGCCTCGCCGACCTCGACGCGGCGCTGCAGGCGCTGATCCCCGAGGACTGGCTGCGCAAGGAGTTCGAGCGTTTCCTGAGTCCGGAGGACAGGGCGCAGCTGAAGAGCCTGGGCGGCCTCGATGCGCTGCTCGAGGCGTTCAAGCAGCGCCTGGCCGAGCAGAAGGAGCGCCACGCCGGCGGCAACAAGTGGATCGGCACCGGCGGCACCAGCCCGTTCGGCTCGGGCGGGTATCACCCCGAGGGCATCCGCATCGGCGACGCCGGCGAGCGCCAGGGGCGGGCGGCCAAGGTCTGGGAGCAGCGCCAGTACCGCAACCTGGACGACCAGGCCGAACTCGGCTCGCGCAACCTGCAGCTGGCCCTGCGCCGTCTGCGCCGCTTCGCCCGCGAGGGCGCGGCCGAGGAGTTCGATCTCGACGGCACCATCGAGCACACCGCGCGCGATGCCGGTCTGCTCAACATCCGCATGCGCCCCGAGCGGCGCAATGCGGTGAAGCTCCTGCTGCTGCTCGACATCGGCGGCTCGATGGACGCCTACGTCAAGGTGTGCGAGGAGCTGTTCTCCGCCTGCCGCAGCGAGTTCAAGCACCTCGAGCACTTCTATTTCCACAACTTCGTCTACGAGTCGGTGTGGAAGGACAACCAGCGCCGCCACGGCGAGCGCATCGCCACCCACGACCTGCTGCACAAGTACGGCCCGGACTACAAGGTGGTGTTCGTCGGCGACGCTTCCATGGGCCCCTACGAGATCACCCATGCCGGCGGCAGCGTCGAGCACTGGAACGAGGAACCGGGTTTCGTGTGGATGCAGCGCTTCATGGAAACCTACAAGAAGCTCATCTGGATCAACCCCTACCCGCAGGATGCCTGGAAGTACAGCACTTCCACGGCGCTGGTCCGCGAGCTGGTGCAGGAGCGCATGTACCCGCTCACCCCGGCCGGGCTGGAGGAGGGCATGCACTTTCTGGCCGCCAACTGAATGCAGGCAATGGCCTGGATTCCGCTCAGACCGGGTCCGCGCACGTCGCCGCGGGCCGTTTCGTTTTTTCGGGAGTGAAGAGATGTCGGATACGCGACAGGGGCTGGATGGCCTGGCCATCCAGTTGATGGTGGTGCTGTGCTGCATCTGGGGACTGCAGCAGGTGGCGATCAAGCTGGCCGCGCCGGACATGGCGCCGGTGCTGCAGATCGGCCTGCGTTCCCTGGTGGCCGCCGTGCTGGTGTCCCTGCTCATGCTCGCCAGGCGCCAGCCCCTCGCCCTCGGCGACGGCACCCTGGGCCCCGGTCTGCTGGCCGGGATGCTGTTCGCCCTGGAGTTCCTGTTCGTCGCCGAGGGACTGCGCTTCACCAGCGCCTCGCACATGGTGGTGCTGCTGTACACCGCGCCCATCTTCGCCGCCCTCGGCCTGCATCTCACCCTGCCCAGCGAGCGGCTGCGTCGCCTGCAGTGGCTGGGCATCGGCCTGGCCTTCGCCGGCATCGTGATCGCCTTCGGCGCCGGCGCCCTGCAGCAGGGCATCTCCCGCGGGATGCTGCTGGGCGACGCCCTGGGGCTGCTGGCCGGACTGTTCTGGGGGCTGACCACGGTGGTGGTGCGCTGCACCAGCCTGGCGCGGGCAGCGCCGGCCAAGACCCTGCTCTACCAACTGCTCTGCGCGGCCCTGCTGCTGATCCCGCTGGCCTGGCTCGCTGGCCATGTGGACGGCGCGCGTTTCACCCCGGTGGTGTGGGGCAGCCTGCTGTACCAGAGCGTGCTGGTGTCCTTCGTCGCCTTCCTCACCTGGTTCTGGCTGCTGCGCCGCTACCTGGCCTCGCGCCTGGGGGTGTTCTCCTTCATGACCCCGCTGTTCGGCGTGCTGTTCGGTGTCTGGCTGCTCGACGAGGGCATCGACGCCTTCTTCGTCGGCGGCGGAGTGCTGGTGCTGCTGGGGATCAGCATGGTCAGCGCCGACGGCTGGTGGCGCCGCGTGCTGGGCCGCGAGCCGGCGCGCCAGCCGCTGGGCTGAGCGCGGCGGGGCGTGCGACAATGCGCGCATGTCCCGAGACCGATGCCCCCGCTGCCTGCGGCCGCAGAGCCATTGCCTGTGCCCGCTGATCCCCCATCTCGACAACCGTACCCGGGTGCTGATCCTGCAGCACCCGGACGAGGTGCGCCATGCGCTGAACACCGCGCGGCTGGCCGCCTTCGGCCTGAGCAATGCCGAGCTGCGCGTCGGCGAGCGCTTTGCCGAACTGGAGAGCGAACTGGCCGGCGCCGAGGCCTGGCTGCTGTTTCCCGGCGAGGGCGCGCGCTGCGTCGACGGGCTGGATACGGCGGCGGGTGCCGGGGAGCGGCTGCTGATCGTGCCGGACGGCACCTGGCGCAAGGCGCGGCGCATCCTGCACTGCAATCCCTGGCTGGCGGCGCTGCCGCGGTTGAGCCTGCCGGACGGCCTGGTCAGCCGCTACCGGTTGCGCAAGGCGCCGGGGCCGGGCGCGCTGTCCACCGTCGAGGCCATCGTGCACTGCCTGAACGCGCTGGAAGGGGCGGGGCGCTTCGACGCCCTGCTGCGCCCGTTCGAGGCGCTGATCGATGCGCAGATCGCCGCCATGGGCGAGGACACCTACCGGCGCAACCACCTGCGCGAGTGACGGGCGTCAGCGTTCGCGCAGCGCCTCGGCGCGCGCCTTGAGCACCGGCTTGAGCAGGTAGTCGAGCACGCTCTTCTGCCCGGTGATGATGTCGACGTTGGCGACCATGCCGGGGATGATCAGCAACGGTTTTTCGGCGCTGCCCAGGTGGCTTCTCTCGGTGCGCAACTGGATGGGGTAGAAGCTGTTGCCGTCCTCGTCGGCGATGGTGTCGGCGCCGATCATCTCCAGGCGGGCCTTGAGGCCGCCGTAGATGGTGTAGTCATAGGCGGTGAACTTGACCATCGCCTCCTGCCCCGGATGGAGGAAGGCCACGTCCTGCGGGCGGATGCGCGCCTCGATCAGCAGGCTGTCCTCCAGCGGCACGATTTCCAGCAGGTCGCTGCCCGGCTGCACCACGCCGCCGATGGTGTTGACCTTGAGCTGCTTGACGATGCCGTGCACCGGCGACACCACCCCGGTGCGGTTGACCCGGTCCTCGATGGCGGCGCTGCTGGCGGTGATCTTGCTCAGCTCGGTACGCGCCTCGTTGAGTTCCTTGAGCGCCGCGGTGCGGAATTTCAGCTGCGCGTCGGCGATCTTGCCCTCGACCTCCTTGGCCGCGGCCTCGGCGCGCGGGATGGCCAGGTTGGTGGCCTCCAGCGCGCCGCGGATCTCCACCGCACTGCGGCGCAGGCGCAGGATCTCGACCTGGGAGATGGCGCCGCTCTTGACCAGCGGCTCGGACATCTGCAGCTCGCTCTGGATCAGCCCCAGGCTGGCGCGGTACTGCTGCGCCTTGGCGCGGAACTCGGCCAGCTCCTGGGTCTTCTGCCGCAACTGCTCGTTGAGGATGGTCACCTCGCTGGCCAGCCCCTGCTGACGCGAGCGGAACAGCGCCAGCTCGTCGGCGGCCAGACCGGGCGCGCCCTCGGCGATTTCCGCCGGCAGCTGCAGCTCGCGGCCCTCGGCCTCGGCGCCGAGGCGTTCGACGCGGGCGAGCAGAGCCAGACGGTCGGCCTCGGTCTCGCCCATGTTGGAGACGAAGCGGGTGTCGTCCAGGCGCAGCAGGCGATCGCCCTTGTCCACCACCTGACCTTCGCGCACGAAGATCTCGGCGACTATGCCGCCCTCCAGGTTCTGGATGGTCTGCACCTTGCTGGAGGGGATCGCCTTGCCCTCGCCGGTGGTGACCTCGTCGAGCACGGCGAAGTGCGCCCAGACCAGGGCCGCCAGCAGCAGGCCGCCGATCAGCCACACGGTCAGGCGGGTCAGGGCGCTGGCGTCTTCGCTCAGGGCGCCCTGGACTTCGGGCATGAAGGCCGGTTCGGCCATCCGCGACAGGTGCATGGGCGCCTCCTCAAACCGTCAGCGGGCCGACGCGGCCCTTGCGCAAGGCTTCGATGACCGCATCGCGCGGGCCGTCGGCGACCAGCCGGCCGCCGTCGAGCACGATCAGGCGGTCGACCAGGCCGAGCATGGCCGGCCGGTGGGTGACCAGCAGCAGGGTCTTGTCGCGACAGCAGTCGCGCAGGCGGGCGCGCAGCGCTTCCTCGCTGGCGTTGTCCATCGAGCTGGTGGGCTCGTCGAGCAGCAGGATCGGCGGATCGAGCAGCAGGGCACGGGCCAGCAGCACCGCCTGGCGCTGGCCGGCCGAGAGCAGCTGG
The DNA here is from genome assembly GCF_904426495.1 of Pseudomonas sp. OF001. Taxonomy (NCBI): domain Bacteria; kingdom Pseudomonadati; phylum Pseudomonadota; class Gammaproteobacteria; order Pseudomonadales; family Pseudomonadaceae; genus Pseudomonas; species Pseudomonas sp. OF001. The sequence continues at coordinate 150,063 of NZ_CAJGBM010000012.1, forward strand.
CCGCGCTCGCCTACCGGACGCTCGAAGCCCTGCGGATGCTGGCGGGCCAGGTCGGCGGCGCCGGTCAGCTCGGCGACCTCGAGCAGGCGCTCGTCGCTGACGTGGCGGGCGCCCAGGGTCAGGTTGCTGCGCAGGGTGCCGGCGAGCAGCGGCAGATCGTGGGCGACGTAGCCGATCTGCTGGCGCAGGTCGGCCACGTCGACCTGGCGCTGGTCGAGGCCGTCGAACAGGATCTGCCCCTCGTCCGGTGCGTAGAACCCCATCAGCAGGCGCGCCAGGGTGCTCTTGCCCGAGCCGCTGCGGCCGATGATGCCGACCTTCTCGCCGGCGGCGATGCGCAGCGACAGGCCATGCAGGGCCGGCTGGCCCTGCTCCGGGTAGGCGAAGTTCACCTGGCGCAGCTCCAGCGCACCGTGCAGGCGGGTGTGCTCCAGCGGCCGCTGGCGGCTGGCGCGCTCCTGCGGCAGGGCCATCAGCGCGTCGGTGCTCTTCATGGTCAGCTGGGCCTGCTGGTAGCGGGTGATCAGGCTGGCGATCTGCCCGAGCGGCGCCATGATCCGGCCGTTGAGCATGTAGCAGGCGACCAGCGCGCCGACGCTGAGCTGGCCGGCGACTATGGCGTACACGCCGGCGACGATCAGCGCCAGTCCGGCGAGCTGCTGGAGGAACAGGGTGCCGTTGAGCGCCACCGCGGAGAGCAGGCGGGCATGGCCGTCGAGGCGGGTGAGGGCGCCGTGGGTGTGCTCCCACTGGTGCTGGCGCTCGCCCTCGGCGCCGCAGCTCTTCAGGGTTTCCAGGCCGCCGAGGGTCTCGATCAGCAGTGCCTGGCGTTCGGCGCCCAGCGTCAGGCTGCGCTGCACGGTATCGCGCAGGCGGCGCTGGACGATGAAGGCGAACAGTGCGGTGAGCGGGAAGGCGAGCAGCGGGACGATCACCAGGGGGCCGCCGAGCAGGCCGATCACCAGCAGCATCAGCAGGGCGAAGGGCAGGTCGATCAGGCTGGTCAGGGTCACCGCGGTGAGGAATTCGCGCAGGCCCTGGAAGTCGTGGATGCTCTGCGCGAAGCCGCCGATGCTGGCCGGGCGGGCCTTCATGGCCATGCCGGCGATGCGTTCGAACAGGGTGGCGGAGAGCACCACGTCGGTCTTCTTGCCGGCGATGTCGAGCAGGCGGAAGCGCAGCACGCGCAGCAGCAGCTCGAACAGGGTGGCGAGCAGCAGGCCGGCGGTCAGCACCCACAGGGTCGACAGCGCCTGGTTCGGCACCACCCGGTCGTAGGTCTGCATGACGAACAGCGGCACGGCCAGGCCGAGCAGGTTGATCAGCAGGCTGGCGAACATGGCGTCGGTGTACAGCCAGCGCGACAGCCTGAGGGTATCGCGGAACCACGACTGCACCCGCGGAACCAGCGGCTCGCGCAGTTCCTCGAGTTCGTGGCGGGGGCGGGCGAACAGCGCCAGGCCGGCGTAGTCGGCGGCCAGTTGCTCGCGCTCCAGCCACTGCTCGCCGCCGTCCGCTTCGCTGGGCAGGATCAGCGCCCGGCCGTCCGCGCCCCACTGGCGCAGCACGGCGCTGCGGCCATCGCGCAGCAGCAGCAGTACCGGCAGGTTGAGTGCGGCGATGCCGTCCAGCGGCCGGCGCAGCAGGCGGGCCTGCAGGCCGGCGCGGGCCGCGGCGCGGGGCAGCAGTTCGGCGTTCAGGCGCTGCCCGGGCAGCGGCAGGCCGGCGCGCAGGCTGGCGCGGTTGAGCGGTCGGTCGTGCAGCCTGCAGAGGATCGCCAGTCCGTCCAGCAGCGGGTCGTCGTGATCGTGCTGCGGACCTTCGGCATTGCCGACCCGTTCCATGATGGTCATGGTGGTGGCCCCCCGGGCGACTTCCAGTGATTGTCGAGACGGGCGACCGACAGCCAGCTGCCGGTCGCCGGCACCGGCTTATTTCAGGGTGGGGAGGCGCGCCTGGCTCTGCACCTCGTTGATGGCCACGGCCTCGCTCGGCGGGACTACGTTCTGCTGGCGCAGCAGCTCGCCCATGGAGGCGATCACGCGGTACATCGAGAATTCCTCGGTGTAGCGGACTTCGGTATAGCGGCGGTTGGCGGTGAACAGCTCGTTTTCGCTGTCGAGCAGGTCGAGCAGGGTGCGCTGGCCGAGGGAGAACTGCTGCTGGTAGGCCTCGCGCACCCGTGCGCTGGACTCGGCGTACTCGCGTGCCTGCGGCGTTTGCAGGCGGGCGTTCTCCATGGCGTTCCAGGCCAGCATCAGGTTCTCGTTGAGCAGGCGCAACGCGTTGTTGCGGATGTCCATCGACTCGTTGATCTGGTGCGCGCTGGATTGCAGCTGGGCCTTGTCGCGCATGCCGTTGAACAGGTTGTAGTTCATGGTCACGCCGGCATACCAGCGGTTGTAGTGGCCTTCCTCGCCCTGGCGATTGTCGTCGGCATTGCCGGCGAGCTCCACGTCGAAGCGCGGGTAGAAGCGCGACTTGGCGGCCTCGTACTGCTTCTCGGCGGCCTGCACGTCGGCCTGGGCCGACTTGAGCAGCGGGTTGTTGCTCATCACGCGGTCGCGGGCGCTGGCCACGCTGTCCGGCAGCTGGCCGCGGATCGAGGTCGGAGCGCTCAGCTCGTCGGGCATGCGGCCGACGACGCTGAAGAAGTTGGCTTCGGCATCGGCCAGGTTGACCTGCTCGGTGTACAGGTTGTTCTCGGCCAGGGCCAGACGCGCCTGCGACTGGTCGCGGTCGGCGCTGCTGCCGACGCCGCTGCGGCTGCGCATGCTGATCTGGTCGTGCACGCGGCGGTGCGCCTGCAGGTTGTTCTCGGCCAGGGCGACCATCTCGCGGCGCTTGAGCACCTCCAGGTACACCTCCGCGGTGCGCAGCGCCAGGCTCTCGCTGGTACCCAGCAGGCGGTAGGCGCGCGAATCGACTACCGCCGCGCTGCGGGCGACCTCGTTGGGGGTGTTGAAGCCGTCGAACAGCATCTGCCGCAGGCGCAGCTCGGCGGTGCGTGCATTGAGGGTTTCCGTGTTGTGGTCGCCGAAGGCGCGGGTGCTCGGGTTGTCGGTGTGCTCGCGGCCGTAGCTGGCCAGCATGTCGACGGTCGGCAGGTAGCCACCCTTGGCGACCTTGAGCTGCTCGTCGGCAGCCAGGCGGCTGTTGCTGGCGGCGTGGATTTCCGGGTGGTTGTCGATGGTGCTCTGGATGGCTTCCGAGAGCGTCATGGCCGAGACCTGATTGAACCCTGCTGCCAACAGCAGTCCGACCCACTTAGGTGAGAGGCGCATGGGTGTCTCCTTCCGCTGGTGTCTGTCCACTCTTGATGGTCGTGCGCCAGATTTATGACTTCCGTTGCTGCCTGGCGCTTTGTCGTTCTACTCAAGAATGAAAGAACATCCGGGACTATCTGCTCAGAAGTGTTTTTCATAAGAAATATGAAAAAAAGGTCTGATGTCTTCTGAGAAACCGGCAAAGGTTGTTAGGAGAAGGCAATCTGCAGGAAGCAGCTATTCGCCGTTCCATGCAGATCGGAAAGCACGGGCGGAACACGAGGACGCCAGCCGGGGGAAGCTTGCCATTGCGGGGGACCGGTCTATCCGGATGAAACCAGGAGGGCGACGGCTTTTCGTCGTTCGCCGGCTGCCGTGTCGCCCCGCTTTGCCCCGTTTCGACTGACTTCGCTCGCGACATCCTCCCCGTACTGTCAGCGCTACAGGCAGGCCCCGCTGGGCGGTGGCTGCAGGAGGATGGACTCATGGCACGGTTGATCGGGGTCGTCAGGCAGGTGGTCGGCGAGGCGTTCGCGGTAACGACGGGCGGCAAGCGGGTGCTGGTCGAGGGGGACCGGCTGTTCGCCGGCGAGCAGCTGCAGACCGGCGCGGAGGGGGCGGTGGTCGTGCGGCTGGCCAATGGCGGGGAACTGACTCTCGGACGTGACAGCGGCCAGGTGCTGAGCACGCGGCTGCTGGGCGAGCGGGGCGCCGAGGAGGCGGCAGGGCAGGAGGCGAACGGCGTCGAGCAGCTGCAGCAGGCGATCAGGGCGGGCGCCGACCCGACGCTGAGCGCCGAGCCCCCGGCGGCGGGCCCCGGCGGCGACGCTGGCGGGGCCGGGGGCGGCGGCATCTCCTTCGTCCTGCTGGGCGAGACCGCCGGCCGGGTCGACCCGGAAATCGGCTTCCCGACCGGACCGCTGAGCTTCGTCCCGCTGCAGGCCGAGGAGCTGGTTCCCGCGGAGGACCCGCAGGCGGAGCCGTCCATCCCCACGCTCGAGATCGAATACTTCGACGATCCCAGCGCCCAGGTACTGATCGATCGGGCCGCGGTGGACGAGTCCGGCCTGCCCGCGGGCAGCCAGGCGGGCAGTGCGGAAACTTCGGCCTACGGGCGCTTCGTGGTGGATGCCCCGGATGGCGTGCTGGCGCTGCAGGTGCGTGATGCCGGTGGCAACTGGGTCAACGTGGCGGCGGGGGGCAGCGTGCAGGGGCTCTACGGCACCCTGGTGGTCGCCGCCGACGGTCGCTGGACCTACACCCTCGATGGCCCCGCCTTCCACCTCGGCGGCGCCGGCCTGAGCGGCGGCATGGACGTGGTCGGCGAGAGCTTCGTCGTGCGGGTCATCGACCGTACCGGCGACATGTCGGCGGAGCGTCAGCTGGACGTGACGATCGCCGACGATGCTCCGCGCGCGGTGGACGATACTCCCGAGATCCGCGAGAACGCGACGGATGCGCTGGCCGGCAGCGTGCTCGACAACGACCTGCATGCCAATGGCCAGCCGGGGGCGGACGGGCACAGCTTCGTCGCCTGGGACAATCCGCTGTCGACGGTCCTCTCGCAGTACGGCACGCTGCAGCTGAACGCCGACGGCAGCTACAGCTTCCTCCTCGACAATGCGCGGGCGGCGACCCAGGCGCTGCGCGAGGGCGATGTGCGCAGCGAGAGCTTCACCTACCGCATCCAGGACGGCGATGGCGACCCGGCCAGCGCCACCCTGACCATCACCCTGCGCGGCAGCAACGACGGACCGACCGTGGATGTCGATCCGGGCAATCCCGGCGGCATCGCCGACTGCGTGTACGAGGCCGGATTGCCCGGCGGCTCGGCGGCTGCCGGCGACGGCGAGTTCGCCAGCGGCACCTTCCGCCTGGGCGATGCGGACGGCCTGGACGATCTGGCCAGCGTCACCATCAACGGCCAGACCGTCGCCATCGACCAGCTGGCCGGCCATGTGTTCACCGGCAGCTACGGAACCCTGACCATCACCGGCTACGATGCGGCGACCGGTACCGGCAGCTACCTCTACCAGCTGAGCGGGCCGACCACGGACGGCCCCGGTGTCGAGCGCGAACTGTTCGAGCTGCAGGTGTCCGACGGCACGGCCGCGTCCGCACCCGCGCAGATCGCCATCGAGATCGTCGACGACCGTCCCAGCGCCGTCGACCAGGCGGCCCACGAGCAGAACACCCTGAGCAACAAGACCAACCTGCTGATCGTCCTCGACGTTTCCGACAGCATGAACGAGTCGGCCCAGTTCGGCGGCTACAACCGCCTGGAGGCCGCCCGCCAGGCGATCTGCGAGCTGCTCGAGCAGTACGAGGCGCGGGGTGAGGTGGCGGTCAAGGTGGTCATCTTCGGCTCCGCGGCGCAGGTGCTGGGCAGCGAGTGGCAATCCGTCAACGAGGCGATCGACGCCGTGCTGGCCATCGACGACCCGTCGGACTCCGACCTGACCAACTACGACGCCGCCCTGCAGGCGGTGATGAACAGCGCCTGGGGGCAAGCCGGCAAGCTGCCCGACGGGCAGAACGTCGGCTACTTCCTGTCCGACGGCATTCCCAAGCTGCCGGCCGGCAGCGTCGGCATCTCCGCCGCCGAGGAGGCCGCCTGGATCGACTTCCTCGAGGCCAACGGCATCACCATGCATGCCCTGGGCATGGGCTCGGGGGTGACCGAGGCGGCGCTCGATCCGATCGCCTACGACGGCGCCGCCGGGGCGGGCAGCGACGCCCAGACCATCACCGACTTCGCCCAGCTCAGCGATACCCTGGTGGACAGCGTGCGGGCCGCGTCGCTGGCCGGCAACCTGACCAGCGGTGGCGGCTTCGGCGCCGATGGCGGTCATGTGCAGTCGGTGACCGTGGACGGCGTCACCTACACCTACCAGCCTGCCGGGGGCGGCAGCATAGGCGTGAGCGGCGGGACCGGTGCCGGCAGTTTCGATGCGGCCAGCCACATCCTGACCATCACCACCGTCGCCGGCGGCCGCTTCGCGGTCGACATGGACGATGGCGCCTTCGTCTACACCCCGCCGGCCGGAGTCGGCCAGTCGGCCAGGGAGCACATCGGCTACGTGCTGATCGACAACGATGGCGATACGGCGGGCGCGAACCTGTCGCTGATCGTCGATGCCGCCTCGGGGCCGCTGGTGGTGCGCGACGACCGCGTGCTCAGCAACGTGCCGATCCAGTCCGGGCCGGACAGCCTGACGATTCCCAAGTGGGCGCTGCTGGCCAACGACACCGGCCCCAACAGCCACCTGCTGGCCCTGGCGGCCATCGCCGCATCGGCCAGCGGCGGCCAGGTGCTGGATGCCGGCTCCACGATCACCTTCATCGAGGGGGGGCAGACCGAGCGCGACGGGGGCAGCTTCAGCTACGAGGTTAGTCTGGGCGGCAGCGTGGTGGGTTCTGCCGACGTGCATCTGGAGCGCGATCCCGGCAGCGTGCTGGTCGGCAGCTACCTCGACGAGATCCTGCTCGGGCGCGAGGGCGGCAGCACCCTCAAGGGCGACAGCGGCGACGACATCCTCGTCGGCGGCTCCGGCAACGACGTGCTCGACGGCGGCTCGGGCGACGACATCCTGGCCGGCGGCGCCGGCAACGATACGCTGATCGGCGGCGCCGGCAACGATACGGCCAGCTACATCAGCGCCACGAGCGGGGTGCGGGTCAGCCTGAGCGAAAGTCTGATCGGGCAGTCGCAGAATACCGGCGGCGCCGGCACGGACCGCCTGACCGGGCTGGAGAACCTGATCGGCTCCCAGCACGACGACGAGCTGACCGGCAGCGCCGGCGACAACGTGCTGATCGGGCTGGGCGGCAGCGACCGCCTCGCCGGCATGGCCGGCGACGACACGCTCATCGGCGGTTCCGGCGACGACGCCCTGAGCGGCGGAGCGGGCAGCGATACCTTCGTCTGGCTCGCCGGGGACAGCGGCGTCGACCATGTCACCGACTTCGATCCGGGGCAGGACAGCCTCGACCTGAGCGATCTGCTTGCCGGCCTGGATCCGTCGCTGGGCATGTCGGAGCTGGCCAGCGTGCTGGGCAGTTACCTGACCCTCACCACCGGCAGCAGCACCACCCTCACGGTGAACCCCGACGGCGCCGGGCCGCTGCCGGCGAGCCAGACCATCGTGCTCGACGGCGTGAACCTGTCGACGGCCTACGGCTCCGCCGACCAGGCCAGCATCATCCACGCCATGCTCGACGACGGCTCGCTCAAGGTCGTCTGAGCCATCCCGCCCGCGCCGGTCGGCTCACCGCCGGCGCGGGCCTTTCCCCGCTCCCCTATTCGAGCTTCGCTCCCGGCCGCACGCCGCTTCCCGTGGCGGGCTGTTCGCTCTTCGGCCAGGGCGCCGGCACTCCGATCAGGCGCCCCATCATCCCGTGCACTCCCAGCTCGCGCAGGGCCTGCGCCTCGCCTTCGCTTTCCACCATCTCGGCGATCAGCGGCAGGTCGATGTTGTGGGTGGTGCGGCGGATGGCCTCGATGAACACGCGCCGGTCGGCTTCCCGGTCGAGGCCGTGGATGTGGCTGCCGTCGATCTTCAGCCAGGCCAGGCCAAGGTGGGTGAGGTTGCCGATCAGGCTGAAGCGTCCGCCGAAATGCTGTACCGCGAGGCCGTAGCCGGTTTCGCGCAGGGGCTCGCACAGGGCCGGCAACTGCTCGGCGCCGGGCAGCGTGCGCTCGTCCAGCTCCAGGGTCAGCAGGCCCGCCTGCTGGGGATGCCTGCGCAGGCTGTGAAGGATCAGGGCGAGGCTGACCTGGTCGTGCAGGGTGGCTCCGGACAGGCTCATGGCCAGCGGCTGCGGATGCTGGCGCAGGTGTTCGAGGACGTGCTCGAGCATCAGCCGGTCGAGGCGCGGCCCCCAGCCCAGACGGGCGACCCAGGGCAGGAACAGGCCGGCCGGTATGGCCTTGCCCTGCGGATCGAGCAGGCGCGCCAGCACCTTGTGGTGGAGCAGCGTGCGGTCGTCGCTGCGCACCACCGGCTGGAAGTACAGCTGCAGCTTGCCCTCGCCGAGCGCCTCGTCCAGCCAGTGGCGCCAGTCGTGCTGGTCGAGGCGGCAGACCGGGGTGCTCTCGTCCACGCGCTCCCAGGGCTGGTCGTAGCGCTGCTGGGCCTGGCTCAGCGCCTGGTCGGCGCGACTCAGCACGCCCTGGCGGCTTTCTCCCGGCTGGTAGGCGGTCAGGCCGATGTGCGCCGCCGGCTCGCAGTCGCTGGCGCCGGTGTCCTGCAGGCCGGCGAGCGTCTCGCCGAGTTCGGCCGCCAGCTGCTCGATCTCGGCGGTAGTGGCGCCGGGGGCGAGCAGGGCGAACTCGCCGCCGCGGCAGCGGGCGGCCAGCCAGTCGGGGTGTGCGAAGCGGACGCCAATCTGCTGCAGGCGCTCGCCGATCTCGCGGATCAGGGCATCGGTGCGCCCGGCGCCCTGGCGCTGGTTGAGGCCGCTGAGGTCGTTGAGGCGCAGCAGCAGCAGGTAGCCGGCGGCGTTCTGCTCGCTGGCCAGCAGCTGGGCGTCGAGGCGCATGTTGAGCAGGCGGCGGTTGGCCAGGCCGGTGAGGCTGTCCTGGTAGGCCTCGTTGCGCAGCCGCTCGCTGCGCGCCGCCTCCTCGTCGAACAGGCTGCGCAGCTTGTCGGCCATCTGGTTCATCGCCAGCACCACCCGGCGCAGCTCGGGCGTATGCGGCAGCGGCTGGCTGATGAACTCGCGGCGGCCGATGGCCTCGGCCTGCTCCACCATGCGCTCCAGGGGGCGCAGCTGGCGCTGCAGCAGCCAGCCGCCGAGGGCGGCGCTGAGCAGCCCGCACAGCGCCAGCCAGGAGAGGCTGCCCAGGGCGGCGTGCCACAGGCGGGCGAGGGCGAACTGCGGGTGGCTGACCACCTCGACCCGCGCGGCCTGCTGCCAGCCGCGCTGGATCAGCGCCTCGCCGCCTTCGGCGTGGAGGTCCACCAGGCGGGCGAACCAGCCCGGCACCTCGTCGCTGCGCGGGTTCATCTGCCGCTCGGCCAGCATGGCGCCGTCGTCCGCGCGCCGCACGCGGATGCTGGCGAAGTAGCCGCTGTCGAAGATCGAGGAGACCATCAGCTCGACCGTGGCCGGGTCATCGATGTGCGGCGTCAGCGCCACGCCGAGGGCGGTGGCGGCGTCCTGGGCGTGCGAGCGCAGCTGCGCGACGGTCTGCTCGCGGGAGCTTTCCAGGCTGGCGACGAAGCTGACGGTGAAGGCCAGCAGCAGGAACAGGCAGATGGAGAGGAAGCGTTGCTGCAGCAGGGTCATGGGGCCTCCTTGCCCGTGGTCCGGGCAAATCCTTCGTGGCGCATCTTGTTCAGCAGGTCCTGCCAGCGCGACAGGGTCTTGCTGTCGCCGCTGCGCTGGTTGCCGCCGGCACCCGGCAGCCAGACGCCTTCGGCATTGAAGGCATACACCGGCAGCAGGTCGGGGCGTTGCGAGGCAGGGCGGATATCGGGGATCAGGTTGTCCAGCACCAGCGGTTCGCTGGTCGGGGTGGCGTACCAGGCCAGCACCATGTGCGCCTGGTCGAGTTCCAGCGCCTTGACGTAGGTGATGCGCAGCTTCTCGCCGGGGACGCCGAGCTGGCGCAGGGTCAGGTACTTGGCGATGGCGTAGTCCTCGCAGTCGCCGGCCCCCTTCACCAGGGCTTCCAGGGGGGTGGCCCAGTAGTCGAGCTGCTGCCAGGTGCTGGCGTCGTCGGTGAAGCGCAGGGCCTGGTTGAAGAAGCCGTTGACCGCACGCAGCTGCTCGGCTTCGTCGAACCCGCCACCGTGCTCGATCAGCTGCGACCACTGCTCGAGGCGCTCGCGTCCGATGCCCAGGCCGCCGTAGCGCTGCTCGGCGAGGCGGATGATCCGTGCGAAGTCCCAGTTGGCCTGCACGGCGAGACCGGGCAGCAGGCTGGCGAGCAGGCAGAAGCCCACAAGCGCGCGCCTGCCGGTCGGCTGTCTCGTGACCATCCCGCATCGCTCCATCGCGCCGCTCACGCCCTGTCGGTTCCCTTCTGAGGATAGGCGCAACGCGGCCGGCTTGTCGGCAGCCGGCCGTCGCTAGCGCGGGTGCTGGCGCTGCGCGTCGTGGCTTTCCTGCACGAGGGGTTGCGGCGGGTTCTGCCGGTTGCTCTCTTCCTCCAGATAGGCCAGCAGGGCGCTGATCTCGACCTCGCCCAGGCGCAGGTTGGGCATGGGCACGCGGTTGTATTGCTCAAGCAGCGCCATGGCCAGCGGATCCTTCTCGGCCAGCATGCGGTCGGGCTCCCTGATCCAGCGGCTGAGCCAGGCCGGGTCGCGGCGGCGGGTCACGCCGAGCAGGTCCGGCCCGAGGCTGCGCAGCCCGGCGTGCCGGGTGTCGCCGAGGGTGTGGCAGGAGGCGCAGCGCGTGCGGTAGATCTGCTCGCCGGCCGAGGGCGTGCGTACGTCGGGGGCCTCGGCATAGTCGTTGTGCACGACGCTGGCCTGCTTCCAGTTGTGCAGGACGCTGCCGAGACGGTCGGCGAGGATGTACGGGTTCTCGAAGGGCGAGGCCTTCATCCAGCGGCCGGTGCTCTGGTTGCCGATGATCAGGCTCAGGTTGTGGTCGCGGGTGCCGCTGGCGTCGACCTGCTGGTCGTCCACCCCGTCGATGAACAGGCCGAGCTTCTGGCGCAGCAGGTTGATCTCGTCGTAGTCGCCGGTGAGGAACTGCCAGCCCGGGCCGATGTTGAACTTCTCGGTGTAGCGCTTGAGCACCTCCGGGGTATCGGAGATCGGGTCGATGCTGATCGAGTAGAGGAAGACGTCGCGGCCGACCCGCTCGCCAAGCAGGTTCTGCACCTGGCGCAGGCGGGCGGTTTCCAGCGGGCAGGAGTCGCCGCAGGCGGTGAAGATGAAGTTGATCGCCACCACCTTGTCCTTGATCAGGTCGTCGAAGAAGCGGACCTTCTGGCCGTCCTGGTTGATCAGGACGATGTTGGGGAAGTAGTCCCGCCCCCAGGGGGAGACGGAGCCGCTCGCCGCGCTGCTCTCGCTGGCGGAGGTGGCGGCCGCCGGACTCAGCGCGCCGAGCAGGGCGAGCGACAGCAGCAGCGTGGTGAGGACGGATCGGGCGGTGCGGGGCTGGCTGGACATGGCTTCGGCTTCCCGTGCTGGGTCCGCTGGCGGGCGGAGCTGGTTCGCCCTCGCGGGCAGTCCGTTTCGCAGGATCCCGCCCGCGTCCGGGGAACTCCCGGGCGCGGGCGGGAGGCTCAGAGCGCCTTGAGCGGTACCGTGACCTCGCCGTGGATCGAGCGGATGGTCGCTGTGGGGGCCGCTGCCGGGCCGCTGCCGGTGGTTTCCACGGAAAGCCGCCAGGATCCGGCAGAGGTCAGGGTGGCCTTGCCCAGGCTGAGAGGCCCGCTGCGGGTCGCGACCGTCACCTCGATGCTGTTGCCGCTCGGCAGCGAGGTCCGTCCGCTCAGTTCCCAGCGATAGCGGTTGCCGCTGCGCGAGCGGACCTCGGCAGTGGTGACCTTCAGGTCTTCGGCACTGGGCGCCGGGTTGACCGCCACGCTGATCGTGGCCGGGCTCGAGACGCCGCCCTGGGCGTCCCTGGCCGAGTAGGTGAAGGTCGCGGTCAGGGGCTCGCTCAGCGTGGTCGGCGGGGTATAGAGCACCCGGTCGCCGTCGGTGCTGGCGCTGCCTTGGCCGTGGAACGGCGGGTTCAGGTCGACGATGCTCAGCGGCTGGCCTTCCGGATCGCTGTCGTTGGCCAGCACGTCGATGCTGATCGCCGCGCCAGCCCTGGTGCTGGCGCTGTCGGCCATGGCCACCGGCAGCTGATTGGCGGGCGGGGTGCCGCCGCCACTGCCGCCGTCGCCGCCCGTACCGCCATCGCTACCGCCGGTGCCGCCATCGCTGCCGCCGGTATCGCCTCCCGAGCTACCGCTGCCGCCGCTGCTACTGCGGGCAGTGGGAAGGGCCACCGAGCCGGCGTACTGCACGCCATCCCAGGTCGGCAGGGGCGTCGGCATGAACTGGAACTGGCCGGGGTGCTCCAGGTCCCAGCGCAGCAGCATCGCGGTGTCTTCGTGCTGGGTGTTGTGGCAGTGCTCGACGTAGGTGCCGGCGAACTCGCGGAAGCGCAGTGCCACCTCGACCTCGATGGAGCCATCGACCTCCGGCCCGACGCGATAGACGTCCTTGCGCGCCCACTTCTCCCACTCCGGCGGCTCCCGGCCGTCGCGGCTGAGGATGACGCCCTCCTCGAAGTGCACGTGCACGGGATGGCTCCAGCCCCCGCCGCCGTTCTCGATGGTCCATACCTCTAGGGTGCCGTCGCCGCTCCAGCCGGCGTCGGTCGGACCGTTGGCCAGCTGGGGCGCTGCCGAGATCCGCCGCGGGTCGGCGGCATAGCCGAGGCCGCCGTCGGTCTTGACGGTCCAGGGTTCGGCATCGGTGCCGTCGGAGCGGCCGAACGTGAAGTGGCGCTTGCGGGCCTGGGCGAGCTTGGCCCGGTCGGCAACGCTGTTGCGGTCGATGGTCAGCGGGATCATCTTCTTGCCGGCGGCCTTGCCGGGCTTGGCCGGCTCGTATTCGGCAGGGTTCATGCTCAGGTCATTGCCGCCATAGGTGACGACCCGCAACTGCAGGAACTTGCCGACCACCGGATCGCCGTCCCGCCAGCGCGCGCCTTTGCTGGTCTGGTCGAGGGTCGCCTTGTATGCCTCGGACAGCACCTCGCCAAGCGACAGCTCCTTGTTCGACGGGCCCTTGCCGGTGTCGTGCTCCATCAGGTTGACGAGGTAGAGGCGGTCTCCCGGGCGGATGCCGTGCCGGGCGAAGTCGATGATGATGTCATAGCGCTCGGCGATGGCCTGGGTCGGCAGGATGCCGTGGTGGTCCTTGCGGTCGCCGTCGCCGTCCAGATCCATGCTGCCGTCGAAGGGCACGGCGTGCTCCATGATGTTGCCGTCGTTGGCGATCATGTGGAACGGCACCCGGTCGTAGGACACGCCCGAGCCCTTGGGCCCCTTGAACTCGCCGCCGCTGCCCTGGATCTCGCGCACCACGGCGATCTTGAAGTAGCGCGACACCGAGCCGTTGAGGAGGCGGAAGCGGTAGCTGCGTGCGCGCACCTCCATGTAGGGCTTGTACAGCCAGTTGACCACCATCTGGTCGCCGAGGAAGCCGTCGGTGTTGAACGGGTTGAACCACAGCTGGCCCCGGTCGTCCCAGGCCTTGTCGGCCATCACCAGGTTGACGTCGTAGTCGCGGTTGCCCCAGGGCAGCGCCGAGCCGCTGGGGAAGCGCAGGTTGACGCCGTCGTCGAACGCCTCGTTGCCGCGGTCGACGGCGCTGTAGTAGTTCATCACCGCGGCGTTGCCCTTGTAGACGTTCTGCGCGGTGAAATCGAGCATGTGGTCGTGGAACCAGTGGGTGCTCATGGTCTCGCGCCAGTCGCCGCGAATCCTGATCTTGCCGTCGTCGCCACAGGTTCTCGGGCCGGGGTTGAGGTCGTTGACCCAGAGGGTCTCTCCCGGTGCGCAGGGGAAGGCGGCTCGCGGATCCTCCGCCCTGGTGTTGATGCTGTCGTAGCCGGCCAGCTGCACCGGCCAGCGATAGTCGTAGTACTGGCCGGGGAAGAAGAAGGCGTTGGCGAAGCCGTCGCTCTCGGCCGGGACATGACCGTTGTGCTCGTGGGTGCTGATGGTGTGCAGGCCGAAGCCGCGGTTGGCCGCCGGGTCGATCGGCAGGGCGTTGTAGTGGCGCATCAGCATCGGCTGGCCGTAACGGACCATCAGCAGCTTGGGCGGCAGGGTGCCGTCGAAGGTCCACAGCGACTTGTGATTCTGCACCGGCATGTTCGGGTGGAGGCGGATGCCGATGCCGGCTGTGGTGCCGGCGGTCGCTGGCGTGCCGGCGGTGTTGTGGTAGAGGCCGCCGGGGCCGAATTCGCCGACCGCGTAGCCGTGCAGCTGCCGGCCGTTGCGCACGCCACCGTTGACCCGCGCCCCTGCCTGTACCGTCTTGAACGCGGCCTGGGGATAGAACTCGTTCCAGCGCTGGTGCGACCAGCCCTTGCCCGGCGGGCGGCCCTCGGCCGGCGAACTGACGTAGCGGTTGAGGAAGTGCTCGATCTGGGACTTCCACGGGTTGGGGTCCAGCACGTTGGAGTACTGGGCCGGGAACGGGAACAGCCCCGGCTGCCTGAGAAAGTCGTCCAGCGCCGAGGAGGGCGGACCGCTGCGGGCAACGCTGAGCGGATCCTGGGCCGGAGCCGGGCCGAGGCTCGGCGGTGGCAGCGGCAGGGTGCCGGCCGGGGCGCCGGGGTCGAGCCTCTCCAGGCCGAACTCCTCGAAGCGCAGCACCTGCTGGGTGAAGGGCTGGGCGCCGAACAGCGGGCTTGCCGTGCCGTTGGTCGGGTAGTTGAACGAGGTCTGCTGCAGCGGCTGCAGCACGTTCTCGGCGGTCGGCGTGTTCTTGTCGCCGCTCACCCCGTTCGGCAGGTCGTAGGCGCCCTTGTTGGCCTTCGGCCAGCTCTCCATCTCGTGCAGCGTCTCGTCCGGATGCTCCGGAGCATCGACGTAGGCCGAGGGGTCGGTCGGCGGCGGCTGGCTCTCGTCGTCCAGGGAGCCGGCAGCGCTGCCGGGCAGGCTCAGGGTCGCCAGGATCGCCCAGGCGACGGCCGATAGCTGGAACAGGCTCGCGGAAGATGATTTCTTGTCCATGTTGTCCTCACCCTGCTGCACGGATAGACGCAGACGCGCGTGCATTGTCGGGCGCGCGTCGACCATCGGAACGATGGCGTTCACCGCGACTGGATGCTCCACGACGGAGGAGAACGGCGACTCGGCGCGGGTCGGCGCCGTTGCGGAGCCGATCAGGACGAGAGGTCTTGCCTCGGTGCTTCCAGTGCATACCGGATTGCGCGGCCGGTTGCTCCCGGCCGGGCACTGCTTCCGTTGATCGAGCCCTTCCCGTGATGCTTCCCGTGATGGCAGAAAGGTATCGTCAGTGGAGACCAAGCAAGCATGGTGCCAGGCGGCACGGAGCCATCGCCAGGCGCGGCAGCCAAGGGCGGGCAGCGCCTGCCCCCCAGGCGAGGCCTCGTACCTGGCGTCGGGGGGTGGGGAACTTTCCCCGTGGCTGGGGGTATCGGCCCCGGTTGTGGGGAAGGCGCCGTCCCTCAGGGCCGGCCGAGAGTCTTCTGGCGGAGGATGTAGAGGGTCACCAGCACGGCGCTGGTCAGCATGAACAGGCGGGCCGGCAGCAGCGGCACCAGGTAGCAGGACAGCAGGATGCTCGCCCACATCAGGCCGATGGCCCAGGCCTTGGCGCGGAAGGGGATGCCCTGGCCGTCGAGGTAGTCGCGGATCCACGGGCCGAGGCGCGGGTGGGTGACCAGCCAGACGTAGACGCGCCGCGAGCTGCGCACGAAGCAGGCGGCGGCCAGCAGCAGGAAGGGGGTGGTGGGCAGCACCGGCAGGAAGATGCCGAGCACGCCCAGCGCCACGCTCAGCCAGCCAATGCCCAGCAGCAGCCAGCGCAGCCAGGCGTGACGGATCTCGGCGGGTTCGCGTGGCGCCATGCGGCGCGGCTCAGTGCTGGCGGGGCTTGAGCAGCGCCGGCTTCTCTTCCGGAGCCTGGCAGAGCAGGAACAGCGCGGTGAGCAGCTCGGGGATCTGGTCGATCATGCTGTCGACCAGGTCACGGTCGCTGGCGATCTCGGCGAACTCCGGCTCCTCGTCGAACAGGCCGGAGCCGACCATGATCGGCAGCAGCAGCTCGCTGACCTCGTCCTCGGCGTTCTCGAACCACACGGCCTCGCGCAGGAACACGCCCTCCATGAAGCCGATGCACCAGCCGCGCAGGTCGGAGTCGTCGGGATCGTCGCCCAGGTCGAGATCGCAGGGCAGCTCCATGTCCTCGTCGCTGGCCAGCTGACGACCGATATGCGCCTTGAGCTGGATCAGCGAGGCTTCGATCTCCTCGCGCTCGGCGTCGCTGCGGTAGTGCGGCGGCTCGGCGAACAGGGCGTCGATCCACTCGCGCTCCGGTACCGGATCGGGGCAGATGGACAGGGCGGTCAGGTAACCGTGGGCGGCCACGTAGTCCAGCGCTTCCTCATGCAGGTCGTCGGCATCGAGAAAGGCTTGCAGGCGGGACAGTTGCTCGGCGAAGGACATCGGGACACTACCTCGGGAAGAATGCGCGCTCGATTGTAGACGAGCAGTGGGCGCGCTGCCAGGCGAGTGGCGCACGGAACCGGGTGCGGGCTGGCGTATAATGCCCGGCTTCATCCGGAGGCCCCATGCTCGATTCCGCCCTGCGCACCCTCAAAGACGTGTTCGGTTACGACGCTTTCCGCGGCAACCAGGCGCGGATCATCCAGCACGTGAGCGAAGGCGGCGACGCCCTGGTGCTGATGCCCACCGGCGGCGGCAAGTCGCTGTGCTTCCAGGTGCCGGCGCTGCTGCGCGACGGCGTGGCGGTGGTGGTGTCGCCCTTGATCGCGCTGATGGACGACCAGGTCGCCACCCTCGACGAGCTGGGCGTGGCGGCGGTGGCGCTGAACTCCACGCAGACGCCCGAGGAGCAGCGCGAGATCGCCGAGCGCCTGCGCCGCGGCGAGATCAAACTACTCTACCTGGCCCCCGAGCGCCTGGTGCAGCCGCGCATGCTGGCCTTCCTGCAGCGCCTGCCGATCGCCCTGTTCGCCATCGACGAGGCGCACTGCGTGTCGCAGTGGGGCCACGACTTCCGCCCCGAGTACCTGCAGCTCGGCCAGCTCGCCGAGCTGTTCCCCAACGTGCCGCGCATCGCCCTGACCGCCACCGCGGACAAGCGCACCCGCGAGGAGATCGTCCAGCGCCTGCACCTGGAGCAGGCCGAGCGTTTCCTCTCCAGCTTCGACCGGCCGAACATCTTCTACCGCATCGTGCCCAAGGATCAGCCGCGCAAGCAGCTGCTGGCCTTCCTCGCCGGGCGTCGCGGCGACGCCGGCATCGTCTACTGCATGTCGCGCAAGAAGGTCGAGGAGGTGGCCGCCTTCCTCTCCGAGCAGGGCTATCCGGCGCTGCCGTACCACGCCGGGCTGGCCAGCGAGCTGCGCGCGCACAACCAGAAGCGCTTCATCAACGAGGAAGGGCTGATCATGGTGGCGACCATCGCCTTCGGCATGGGCATCGACAAGCCCAACGTGCGCTTCGTCGCTCACCTCGACCTGCCCAAGTCGCTGGAGGCCTACTACCAGGAAACCGGCCGCGCCGGCCGCGACGGCCTGCCCTCGGAAGTGTGGATGGCCTACGGCCTGCAGGACGTGCTGTTCCTGCGCCAGATGCTGCAGAACTCCGAGGGCGACGAGCAGCACAAGCGCGTCGAGCGCCACAAGCTGGAGGCCATGCTGGCGCTGTGCGAGGAGTCGCGCTGCCGTCGCCAGGCGCTCCTGGCCTACTTCGACGAGGAGCTGGCGCAGCCCTGCGGCCACTGCGACAACTGCGTGGAGGGCGTGGAGACCTGGGACGCCACCGAGGCGGCGCGCCTGGCGCTGTCGGCCATCTACCGCAGCGGCCAGCGCTACGGCGTCGGCCACCTGGTCGACATCCTGCTCGGTCGCGAGAGCGACAAGGTGCGCTCGTTCGGCCACCAGCAGCTGGCTGTGTTCGGCAAGGGCAAGGACCTGGCCGAAGCCGACTGGCGCACGCTGTTCCGCCAACTGGTGGCGCGCGGCCTGGCCGACATCGACCTCGACGGCTTCGGCGGCCTGCGCCTGACCGACGCCTGCCGGCCGCTGCTGCGCGGCGAGGTCAGCCTCGAGCTGCGCCGCGATCTCAAGCCGCAGCGCGCGCAGCGTTCCAGCGGCGGGCCGAGCCAGGCCAGCCAGCTGGTGCGCGGCGACGAGCGGCCGCTGTGGGAGGCGCTGCGCACCCTGCGCCGCAAGCTGGCCGAGGAGCACAGCGTGCCGCCCTACGTGATCTTCCCCGACGCTACCCTGCTGGAGATGCTGCGCAGCCAGCCGCAGTCGCTGTCCGAAATGGCCCAGGTCAGCGGCGTCGGTGCGCGCAAGCTGGAGCGCTACGGCCAGGCCTTCCTCGACGTGCTCACCGACAGCCCCGCGGCGCCGGCCGTACCGGCGGTGGTCACCGACCTGCGCCACGAGCTGGTCAGCCTGGCCCGCTCGGGCATGACCCCGGCGCAGATCGCCCGCCAGCTCGACTGCTCGGAGAAGAACGTCTACAGCCTGCTGGCCGAGGCCATCGGTCGCCAGCAACTGAGCCTGGAGCAGGCGCTGGACCTGCCCGAGGACCTGCTCGGCGAGATCCACGACGCCTTCCTCGACGGCGACGGCGAGCTGCCGCCGGTGGCGGCGCTGGCCGAGGCATTCGACGGCCGCGTGCCGCTCGGCGTGCTGCACTGCGTGCGCGCCGCGCTGGAGGTCGAGCTGGGCGCCTGAGCCGGCGCACTGTCCCCCATCGGGTTGCTGACGGGGGAGAGTTGCGGATAAATACTTAGCAGGCTAATGTTTAGCTTGTTGATATTTAGGAGGGTATGAAATGGCGCATTCCGATCACCGCCTCGGCGCCGAGGTCGCCCTGCTGGCGCGCACCTGGCGGGCCGAGCTGGACCGCCGCCTCAGCCACCTCGGCCTGTCGCAGGCGCGCTGGCTGGTGCTGCTGCACCTGGCCCGGCATGCGGAGGCGCCGACCCAGAGCGAGCTGGCGGCGCTGGTCGGCGTCGAGTGCGCGACCCTGGCGCGCCTGCTCGACGGCCTCGAGGCGCAGCAGCTGGTGCGCCGGGTGACGGTGGCCGAGGACCGCCGCGCCAAGCGCATCGAGCTGCTGCCGCAGACCGCCGCGCTCATCGCGCAGATCGAGGCGATCGCCGGCGAGCTGCGCAACGAGGTGCTCGCCGACATCGACCAGCAGGAGCTGGAGGTCTGCCAGCGGGTGCTCGGCCGGATGCAGGCCAACCTGGAGCGGCTGTGATGGGGCACGACCTCGATGCCTTGCGCGAGCGCTTCGGCGCCCGCTACCCGGCCTGGCTGCTGGCCCTGCTGATCCTCTCCACCATGACCATGGTGCTGGCCTCCACCAGCGTCAACGTCGCCCTGCCGGCGATCATGGCCGAGTTCGCCATCGGCCGGCCGCTGGCGCAGTGGCTGATCACCGGCTTCCTCGCCGCGATGACCTCGGGCCTGCTGCTGTCGTCCTGGGCGCAGGCGCGCTTCGGCGCCCGGCGCACCCTGCTCGGCACCTTCGGCCTGTTCATGGCCACCTCGCTGGTGGCGCCGCTGGTGACCTCGATCTGGCCGCTGATCGGCCTGCGCATCGTCCAGGGGCTGTGCGCCGGCTTGGTCCAGCCGCTGGCCATGGTGCTGATCTTCCGCTCTTTCCCCGACCGCGGCCGCGGCCTGGCGCTCGGGCTGTTCGGCCTCGGCGCGATGATGGCGCCGGCGCTGGGGCCGACCCTGGCCGGCTATGTGGTCGATCACTTCGGCTGGAGCGCGATCTTCTGGCTGCCGGCGCCGATCTGCGTGATCAGTGTGATCGGCGGCGCCCGCCTGCTGCCGAGCTTCCGCTCGCTGACCCCGCCGCGCCTGGACGTGCCGGGCTTCGTCCTGCTCAATCTGGCGCTGTTCGGCATCCTCGGCGGTCTGGCCGAGGCGCAGCGCTTCGGCTGGCTGGCCGGCGTGACCCTGGTGCCCGGCGGCATCGGCCTGGCCTGCCTGGCGGCCTTCCTCTGGCGCTGCAGCCGCCACGAGGCGCCGCTGCTGCCGCTGCGCCTGTGGCGCAACGCCAGCTTCCGGCGCACCAGCTGGGTGGCGATGGTGCTCGGCGTCGGTCTGTTCGGCGTCACCTACCTGATCCCGCTGTACGTGCAGACGGTGGAGCACTACAGCGCCGCCGACGCCGGCCTGGTGCTGCTGCCCACCGGCCTGGTGCTGGGCGTCGCCGCCTTCGTCGGCGGCTGGCTGAGCGACCGCCTGGCGGCGCGCTGGCTGCTGGTCGGCGGTCTGGTGCTGCTGGCGCTGTCCGCCGCCGGCCAGGCGCTGCTGGGCGACGAGGGCGGCTTCTGGGCGATCTGCGCCTGGGCTTCGCTGGGGCGCTTCGGCCTCGGCGGTATCCTCCCCGGGGTGAGCACCGCGGCGGTGCAGGACCTGCCGGCCGAGGAGCTGTCCAGCGCCACCGGCGCCACCACCTTCATGCGCCAGCTTGGTGGGGCGCTGGGCATCAACCTGCTGACCTTCTTCCTCGAATGGCGTCACGAGGCCGAAGGCGGCGATGCCCTGGGCAACGCCCTGGCCTTCCAGCAGAGCTTCTGGCTGCTGGCCGCGCTGTTCGCCCTGGCGATCTGGCCGGCCTGGCGCCTGCGCGGCAATCGCTGAGGCGGCGGGCGGGGCGCTATCATGGCGCCCCGCCCGTTTTCCGTTCAGGACCCCGCGATGAGCATCGGCAGACCCGAAGTCGAGATCACCTACTGCACCCAGTGCCAATGGCTGCTGCGCGCCGCCTGGCTGGCTCAGGAACTGCTGTCCACCTTCGGCGACGATCTGGGCAAGGTCAGCCTGGTCCCGGGCACCGGCGGGGTGTTCCGCATCACCTGCGACGGCGCGGAGATCTGGGAGCGCAAGGCCGATGGCGGCTTCCCCGAGGCCAAGGTGCTCAAGCAGCGGGTGCGCGATCGCATCGACCCGCAGCGCGACCTCGGCCACAGCGACCGCCCGCGCCGCGAGTGACGAAGTGCGCCGACGAGCGGCGCACTTTCCCGGCTGTGACTATGCTGCGTTAACGAGGCCCCGCGCCCATGCGCGGCGCCTCCTGACGCCAGCAAAGATCCTGCAGCTCCAGCCGGAGGTGGCTGATGGACTGTGCCCAGCCTTGCCCGTCGAAATGCGAACGTCGTCCGTCGCGTCCGCGGACTGCCCCGGCTCCTGCCGTTTCCCGTGACCGCCTGCGCGGGGCGCGACCATGCGGTTGCTGATCGTCAGCGACACCTGGGAGCCGCGGGTCAGCGGCGTGGTCACCTGCCTGCGCGCGCTGGTGATGGAGCTGGAGGAGCTGGGCTGCGAGGTGGGCGTGCTGTCGCCGCTGGATTTCCGCTCGCTGCCCTGCCCGGGATACCCCGAGATCGCCCTGGCATGGGACATCTGGCGGGTGGCGGCGAGGATCGAGGCGTTCGCCCCGGACGCCGTGCACCTGGCCACCGAAGGGCCGCTCGGCTGGGCGGCGCGGCACTGGCTGCAGCGCCGCGGGCTGGCCTTCTCCACCGCCATGCACACGCGCTTTCCCGAGTTCGTCCATGCCCGCTGGCCGGTGATCCCGCTCAGCCTGGGCTATGCGTGGATGCGCGCCTTCCACCGGCCGAGCGATGCGGTACTGGTCAGCACCGTGCGCATGCAGGCCGAGTTCGCCCGCCAGGGCTTCGCCCATCTCGGCCTGTGGCGCAAGGGCGTCGATATCCGCCAGTTCCAGCCGCGCCTCGAGCCGGACGAGGGCGCGCCGGTGTTCCTCTACGTCGGCCGCCTGGCGCCGGAGAAGACCCTGGAGGCCTTCCTCGACCTCGAGCTGCCGGGCGAGAAGCGCGTGGTCGGCGACGGCCCGCTGCGCGGCGAGCTGCAGCGACGCTATCCGCAGGTGCGCTTTCTCGGCTACCTGCGCGGCGAGACGCTGGCCGAGGCCTACCGCAGCGCCAGCGTGCTGGTGTTCCCCTCGCGCACCGACACCCTCGGCCTGGTGATGCTCGAGGCGCTGGCCTGCGGCACGCCGGTGGCCGCCTTCCCGGTCAGCGGCCCGCTGGACGTGCTGCGCCAGGGCGTCAGCGGGGTGATGGACGAGGACCTGCAGCGCGCCTGTCTGCAGGCGCTCGAGCTGGACCGGCGCGCCTGCGCCGAGGAAGCGCGGCGCCAGTCCTGGCAGGCCTCCGCACTGGAGTTCCTCGCCCGCCAGCCGCGCCTGGACGGCGCGCCCTGTCTGCCGGCCGAGCGGCTCAGCGCCGAACGCGCCTCACCCTGAGCGGTCAGCGCGGCAGGCGTGCGCTGACGAAGGTGGCCAGCACGATCAGCGCGCCGCCGCCGAGGATGCGCAGGCTCGGTATCTCGGCGAACAGCAGCCAGGCGAAGAAGATCCCGTAGACCGGCTCCATGGCGAATACCACCGCGGCGGTGCGCGCCTTGAGCACGCGCAGGCTGGAGACGAACAGGCTGTGGGCGAGACCGGTGCACAGCACGCCGAGCAGCGCCAGCCACAGCCAGTCCAGCGGCGCGATGGCCGGCAGCTGCGGTGCGGTCAGCGGCAAGAGGCACAGGGCGATGGTCAGGTTCTGCCACAGCGCCGCCTGCGCCGGCTCGATGCCGCGGGCGCTGACCCGGTTGGTCAGAGACAGCAGGGCGAACAGCAGCCCGGACAGTACCGCCCACAGCAGGCCCTGACTGGCCTGGCTGGCCAGCTCGAACTGCGGCGTCACCAGTACCAGGCCCAGGCAGACCAGGCCGACCACGGCGAACTCGCCCGCGCGCAGCCGCTCGCGGAACAGCAGGCCCTCGAGCAGCAGGGTGAAGGCCGGGAAGCTGGCGAAGCCGAGGGTGGCGATGGCCACGCCGGATACCTTGACCGCGTGGAAGAAGGTCAGCCAGTGGGCGCCGAGCAGCAGTCCGCCGAGCACCAGCAGGGCCAGCTGGCGCAGGCTGGGGCGGCCAGCGGAAGCATTGCGGGCGAGGGCGAGGAACAGGCCGAGGGCGAGCACGGCGAACGCCGCGCGCCCGGCGGTGATCGCCAGCGGCGCGGCTTCGGCCAGCTTGCCGAACACCCCGGTGAGGCCGAACAGCAGGGCGCCGAGGTGCACGGCGAGCAGGGCGTTGCGCGGGGTCATGGGCGGCGACTCGCGGAGGCGGGCGACGGCAGGTGCGGGGGCATGCGGTGGTTCCGGGCAAAGGTGCCCAGTTTACCCGTCTGCCGGCGCCTGTCATCGCCCTGCCGCCGGGCTGTCATTCGGCGTACACGGCGGCGCCGCACCATCGGGGCAAACCCGCCGGAGGCCGTCGATGACCCTAGCCCAGCCGCTCCTGCCCAAGTGCAAGCAGTACGTGCGCACCCTGTGGATCTCCGACGTGCACCTGGGGACCCGCGATTGCCAGGCCGAGCGCCTGGAGGCCTTCCTCAAGGGCTATGCGCCCGAGCGGGTCTACCTGGTCGGCGACATCATCGACGGCTGGAAGCTGCGCAGCTCGGTGTTCTGGCCGCAGAGCCACACCAACGTGATCCGCCGGCTGATCAACATGAGCCGGCGCGGCACCGAGGTGATCTACGTCACCGGCAACCACGACGAATGCCTGCGCCGCTATGCCGACCTGGTGCTGGGCAACATCCGCCTGGTCGACGAGGCCGAGCACCTGACCGCCGACGGCCGCCGCCTGCTGGTGCTGCACGGCGACCAGTTCGACGTGATCACCCGCTACCACCGCTGGTTGGCCTTCCTCGGCGACTCCGCCTACGAGGTCACCCTGACCCTCAACCGCTGGCTCAACCACTGGCGCCAGCGCTGGGGCTACGGCTACTGGTCGCTGTCGGCCTGGCTCAAGCACAAGGTCAAGGGCGCGGTCAGCTACATCAGCGAGTTCGAGGAGGCGCTGGCCCACGAGTGCACCCGCCGCGGCTTCCACGGCGTGGTCTGTGGCCACATCCATCACGCCGAGATCCGCCGCATCGGCGCCATCGAGTACCTCAACTGCGGCGACTGGGTGGAGTCGTGCACGGCGCTGATCGAACACCTGGACGGGCGCATCGAGCTGTATCGCCTGGCCGCCGGCGGCGGGCTGCCGGTCGCGGCCGAGCCGCTGGCGGAGACGCTGACATGAGGCTGCTGATCGTCAGCGATGCCTGGGCGCCGCAGGTCAACGGCGTGGTCACCAGCCTGTGCGCGCTGGTCGGGGAGCTGGAGCGCCTAGGCCACCAGGTCGGCGTGCTGTCGCCGCAGGAGTTCCGCACGCTGCCCTGCCCGGGCTACGCGGCCATCCCGCTGGCCTGGGATGTCTGGAAGGTCGGCGCGAAGATCGAAGCCTTCGCCCCGGATGCCGTGCACCTGGCCACCGAGGGGCCGCTTGGCTGGGCGGCGCGGCGCTGGCTGCGGCGGCGCGGCTGGGCGTTCTCCACGGCGATCCACACGCGCTTTCCCGAATACGTGAGCGGCCGCTGGCCGTGGCTGCCGCTGGACTGGGGCTACGCCTGGCTGCGCGCCTTCCACCGGCCGAGCCGGGCGGTGCTGGTCAGCACCGAGCGCCTGCAGGCCGAGTTCGCCGCGCGCGGCTTCGAGCGCCTTGCGCTGTGGCGCAAGGGCGTCGACCTACGCCAGTTCCAGCCGCGCCTGGAGGCGGGCGAGGGCGCGCCGCTGTTCCTCTACGCCGGGCGCCTGGCGCCGGAGAAGAACCTCGAGGCTTTCCTCGGCCTCGACCTGCCGGGCGCGAAGCGGGTGGTCGGCGACGGTCCGCTGCGCGGCGAGCTCGAGCGGCGCTATCCGCAGGTGCGCTTCGACGGCTACCTGCCGGCGCCGCTGCTGGCCGAAGCCTACCGGGCGGCCAGCGTGCTGGTGTTCCCCTCGCGCACCGACACCCTGGGGCTGGTGATGCTCGAGGCGCTGGCCTGCGGCACGCCGGTGGCTGCGTTTCCGGTGGCCGGCCCGCTGGACGTGCTGCGCCAGGGCGTCAGCGGGATGATGGACGAGGATCTGCGCAGCGCCTGCCTGCAGGCCCTTGCGCTGGATCGCCACGCCTGCCGGGCCGAGGCGCAGCGCCAGTCGTGGCAGGCCTCGGCGGCGGAGTTCCTCGCCCACCTGCCGCGCCGCGACGGCACGGCCGGCGGCGCAGCCGCAGCCGTTCAGGGCTGAGCGAGGCGCTCGCCGCTGAACACCAGCGTCTCCCGGCAGCGCCGGCACAGGTAGCGGCGCCCGCGCAGCACCAGCGCATGGCGCTGCGCGGTGAAGGGGAATTCGCCGTCCGGGCAGCTGCAGCGGTACAGGTAGTGCCGCTGCCGGCGTTGCACTTCATACGAATGGCAGCGCTCGGCCGGCAGGCCGTAGACGCCGGTCATGATCCGCTGCCACTCCCCGCCGTGCGGGCGGATGCCGGCGCCGAACAGCTGGTGGGCGACCAGGTGCGCCACCTCGTGGGCCACGGTCTGGCGCAGGAAGTGTTCGCGATTCTCGCGGTACAGCTGGGCGTTGAAGCGCAGGCGGTTTTCGGTGAGGTGGGCGACGCCGGCCTTGAGGCCGCGCAGGCGCAGGCTGACCTCGGGGCGCGGGAAGCGGCGGGCGAAGAAGGCTTCGGCCTGCTGGTAGCAGGCCTCGACGCGGGCGAGCAGCTGTTCGGGCATGGGCGGGTCGTGGTGGGGCAGGTCGGTCGATTATGCCAGCCGCAGGCGGCGGACACAGCAAGGCCGCCCGCAGGCGGCCTCAGTCGGGATGGTCCGTGATTGTTCTTGTCGGTGTTGACCGGACCTACGCCAGGTTGTCTTGCTGGACCGGCTTCAGCTGGCGTACACCGGACCGACGCCGAAGCCCCACAGCACCACCGAGATGGCCATTATCGCCACCAGCACCACCAGGCCCACGGCCAGCACCGAGCTGGAGAACATGAAGCCTTCGTCCTTCGGAATGTTCATGAAGGAGGGGATGCCGACGTACAGCAGGTAGGCCGTGTAGCACACCGCCGCCGTGCCGACCGCCATGGCCAGCCACAGGTTGGGGTAGAGCGCCGCCAGGCCGCCGATGAACAGGGGCGTGGCGCAGTAGGCGGCGAACACGATGGAGTCGGTCAGGCTGGGCTGGGCGTCATAGGTGCGCGACATCCAGTGGATGAACGCGCCCATCACGGCGACGCCGGCCAGCATGGCCAGGTAGGACAGCACGGTCATCTGCAGCGCGCTCGACTCGGTCAGGCGCACCGCCTCGCCGCCGGCGATCGACCAGCCGACCTGGGTGGTACCGATGTAGGCGGATACAACGGGGATCGCCGCCAGGATGAGTACATGGCTCAGATACATATGGCTGATGCTTTCTTTCTCGCCACGAATCTCTTGCCATTCTTGATCAGGATGGGTGAAGAGCCCCCAGACGTGGTGAATCATGATCGGACACCTCTTCGTTTTATATGCGGATCGCCCCTGACAAGGCGCCGGAGGCACGTGGCCAGTGCCGTCCGGTGCCGGGTCGTCCTCTGCGACCTTATGACGCAGTATAGGCGCGCATCCGCGGGCGGCGGCCGGGGAGGATAGAGCGATTTCGCCTCTCAGCGGGGGCTGTAATAGCGCTCGAGAATTTCCATGGCCTGGTTGATCGACTGCAGGCGGGCGGTGCTGCCGCCCCGGTCGGGATGGTGCTGACTGACCAGTTGGCGGTAGCGCAGGCGGATGGCGGCGTAGTCGGCGCGGGCGTCGAGGTCGAACAGCTCCAGTGCCGCCTGGCGTTCCTCGCCGCCGTGCATGCGGGTCCAGAAACTCTGCAGCAGGCGCTCGACGTCGCGCTCGGTGGTGTCGCGCAGGTGCGCCTCGTCGAGGTAGTAGCTGCGCAGCGGGTCGTGCCCGGTCAGTCCCTGCACGCCTTCCTGCCAGGGCAGCAGGCGGATCAGCAGCGGGCTGATCTCCAGATGCGCGCAGCGCTCCTGCCACAGGCGGTCGCGCAGGCGGTACAGGGCGTTGAACAGCACGAAGTGGGTGCGGTACAGCACCAGCTTGTCGGCCAGCGGCAGCTGCGGGATGTGGGTGCAGTGCTGCGCCCGCAGGCGGCGGATCAGCTGGTGCTCGCTGAGGCCGTCCGGCACCTGGCGCAGCAGGTCGAGCAGCTGCTCCATCAGCTCGAGGGCGGGATCGAAGGAAGTGTTCATGCGGGCAGCCTAGCATGCGTCCGGGCGCCGCCACGGCGCGCCTGCGCGGGACGTGACCGGCCTCGCAGGCCGCGGCGGCGACCGCCGGCGCCGAGGGGGCTGGGGTGCGCGGGCGTTTGTGCGTAAAATGGCTGGTTTTCGCATTCCCCTTTCGCACTCCCTTTTCGTAGAACACCGGATTCCACACCACCATGGGCACCCTTTCGGTCAACCAGAACAAGCTGCAGAAACGCCTGCGTCGCCTGGCCGGCGAAGCCGTCACCGACTTCAACATGATCGAGGACGGCGACAAGGTCATGGTCTGCCTGTCCGGCGGCAAGGACAGCTACACCATGCTCGACGTGCTGCTGTATCTGCAGAAGGTCGCGCCGATCAAGTTCGAGATCGTGGCGGTGAACATGGACCAGAAGCAGCCGGGCTTCCCCGAGCACGTGCTGCCCGAGTACCTGAAGTCGATCGGCGTCGAGTACCACATCATCGAGAAGGACACCTACTCGGTGGTCAAGGAGAAGATCCCCGAGGGCAAGACCACCTGCTCGCTGTGCTCGCGCCTGCGTCGCGGCACCCTGTACACCTTCGCCGACCAGATCGGCGCGACCAAGATGGCCCTCGGCCACCACCGCGACGACATCCTCGAGACCTTCTTCCTCAACATGTTCTACGGTGGCACCCTCAAGGCCATGCCGCCCAAGCTGCTCTCCGACGACGGCCGCAACGTGGTGATCCGCCCGCTGGCCTACTGCAGCGAGGCGGACATCGAGGCCTACGCCCAGCTCAAGGAGTTCCCGATCATCCCGTGCAACCTGTGCGGCTCGCAGGAGAACCTGCAGCGCCAGGTGGTCAAGGAGATGCTCCATGAGTGGGAGCGCAAGTCACCGGGGCGCACCGAGATCATGTTCCGCGCCCTGCAGAACGTGGTGCCCTCGCAGCTGGCCGATCGCAACCTGTTCGATTTCCAGAGCCTGAAGATCGACGACGACGCCACGCCGCGCTTCATCGACGTGATGAGCCTCTGACCCGGAGCGGCCGGCCATGCGCGACTACCAGTGGCTGCACGAGTACTGCCTGAACCGCTTCGGCTCGGCGGCCGAGCTGGAGGCGCGCCTGCCTCTGCCGAAAAGCGCGGACGAGCTGCGTGGCCTCGGCGACGACCGCTACCTGTCGCTGCTCAGCCTGCGGGTGTTCCGCGCCGGCCTCAAGCACAGCGTGGTGGACGCCAGGTGGCCGGCCTTCGAGGAGGCGTTCTTCGGCTTCGATCCGCACAAGGTAGTGCTGATGGGTGCCGAGCACCTCGAGCGGCTGATGCAGGACCAACGGCTGATCCGCCACCTGGCCAAGCTCGGCAGCGTGCCGCGCAACGCCCAGTTCGTCCTCGACATCGCCCGCGAACACGGCAGCTTCGGCGCCTGGCTGGCCGACTGGCCGGTCGATGACATCGTCGGCCTGTGGCGGCAGCTGGGCAAGCGTGGCAGCCAGCTCGGCGGCCTGTCCGCGCCGCGCTTCCTGCGCATGGCCGGCAAGGACACCTTCATCCCCAGCGACGACGTGGTCGCCGCGCTCAGGGCCCAGGGCATCGTCGACAGGGCGCCGAGCAGCCAGCGCGATCTGGCCGCCGTGCAGGCCGCCTTCAACGCCTGGCAGACGCAGAGCGGGCGGCCGTTGTGCCAGCTGTCGATGATGCTGGCTTTCACGGTAAATCACTGAAAAGCTTCAGTTTTTTGTCGCAGGGGTGCGGCAGTGGGTCGCGCAGACGGCGCAAGTAGCAGAGGAAGTCACATTCTGCTCGATAAAATTTGCAAATGGGGTCGATAGACGGCATAGTCGCGCATCATCAATTTTCAGCGACACGGTCGTGCCCATGCTCAAGCGCTTCGCACCCCTCGTGCCAATCACCCTGGCCCTCCTGCTGACCGCCTGTGCCAGCACCTCGCAGCAGCACAGCCTCGATGCCAGCTCGCACAGCCTGTCCTTCGAGCTGGATGCCGAAGCCGCCGCCAAGGCGCAAGAGAGCAGCATCGAAGAGCAGCTGCTCGACGACAAGCCCTACGAACTGCCGGCTCTCAGCAACCTGCTGGTGCGTGGCTTCTCGCTGATCGGTACCCCGTACCGTTTCGGCGGCACCTCGACTTCCACTGGTTTCGACTGCAGCGGCTTCATCGGCTACCTGTTCCGCGAGGAAGCCGGCATCAAGCTGCCGCGCTCGACCCGCGAGATGATCAAGATGCCGGCACCCAAGGTGGCTCGCCACGACTTGCAGCCCGGCGACCTGATCTTCTTCGCCAACCGCGGGCGGGTGAACCATGCCGGCATCTACATCGGCGACGGCGAGTTCATCCACTCCTCCAGCACCCGCAGCGGTGGCGTGCGGGTGGACAAGCTGTCCAGCGACTACTGGAACAGCCGTTACCTGATGGCCAAGCGCGTCATCGACGAGTGATCGTGCGCTGAGGTTGCCGGCACCCGGACTGCGTTCCCGCTTGCGCAGTCCGCGGCCAGCCGTCTAGGGTCAAAAGGAATTTCGCAAGGATCCGCCGATCATGTCCGTGTCGAGCCGTCTGGCCGGTCTCGCCGTTGTCCTCCTGCTTGCGGCCTGTTCCTCGCAGGCGCCGCTTCCCCCGTCTGCCGGCTCGTCGCTTCCCCCGGTTTCCGCCGAGGCGGAGGACGTGCTGATCCGCGCCATCGGCCTGGTCGGCACCCCCTATCGCTGGGGCGGCAACACTCCCGAGGGCGGTTTCGACTGCAGTGGCCTGATCGGCTATGTCTATCGGGATGCGGCGGGGTTGCAGTTGCCGCGCACGACCCGCGAGATGAGCGCCCTGCGCGTGCCGAGGGTGCCTCGCCAGCAGCTGCGCTCCGGCGATCTGGTGTTCTTCGCCACCAGCGGTGGCGGCCGGGTCAGTCATGCCGGCATCTACGTGGGCGAGGGCCGTTTCGTGCATGCGCCCAGCACGGGCGGCACGGTGCGCCTCGACAGCCTGAGCAACGGCTACTGGCAGAAGAGCTACCTCGATGCGCGCCGCGTGCTGGGCGGGGCCCGCCTGGCGCGCAATCCCTGAGCGCCCGCGGCGCTCCCTGCCGCGGCTGCCGGGGCTCAGTCGCGCTCCCAGTTCACGTCCAGATGGGTCTCGTTGTTCGTGTAGGTGTAGCTCACCGTGCCGTCGTAGGCGGCCTGCAGGGCATGGCCGATGCGGTTGGCCAGGTGCGTACCGGTGGTGCCGACCACCAGCTTGCCGCCTTCCTCGCTGATCCCGATCAGGCGCTCCAGGGCATGCTCCTTGCGCTCCATCTCCTCGGTGTTGCGGATCAGGTTGACGATTTCCTCGCGATGTCCCCGCAGGAAGGCTCCCGACAGGTTGACGTTGCCGGCAGCATCGTTCTCGGCGATGCGTCGGCAGGCCGGGCAGGTGACGCTCTCCGGCTGGCTGCCGGCCTCGCGCTGCCACGACCAGCGTCCGGCGTTGTAGTAGGCGCCGCAGCCCGCGCAGTGGGCGGCGCCGGCCGGATGCTGGTGGGCCGTGTCGCGATCATGGTGCTGAGGCTGGTTCAGCTTTTCTTTGTGGCCCTGCTGATGCTTGTCCATCACCGACTCCCGCTGAAAGAATTCTTCTGCCGGCCGCAGCCTGCCTGCGCCGGACGCGTGTCCGTCCCAGTCTGGAAGGCTCACCGGCGGACAGATCCATTATGGCCAAGCCGTCGGTGGCAGCCTTAGTTGCTTTTGCTGTTGGCAGGTGGCTCGAGATAGCGATTCGTCCTCAGACGAGCCTGCCTTGCGGGTGCCGTCGCCCGGTATAGGCTTGCAGGACGAGGCGGCGCTTCCATGCCGCCGCCGGGAGACGGCGATGAAGCACAAGGCGCAGATCGAAGTACCCATCCCCGACCGGGTGGCGGCCGGCAGGGCCCTGGCCCGGCTGCTGGAGCGCTACCGCGGCCAGCCGGACGCCATCGTCCTGGCCCTGCCGCGCGGCGGCGTGCCGGTGGCCTGGGAGATCGCCCGCGAGCTGGGGTTGCCGCTCGACCTGCTGCTGGTGCGCAAGCTCGGCATGCCCGGTCACGAGGAGTACGCCATGGGCGCCATCGCCAGCGGCGGGGTGCGCGTGCTCAACGCGGAGGCGCTGCGCTACAGCCGGGTCGACGAGCACGCCCTGGAGGCGGTGACGGCGCGCGAGCGCCGGGAGCTGGAGCGGCGCGACCGCCTGTACCGCGGCGAGCGTCCGCAGCCTAAACTCGGGGGCAGGGTGGTGCTGCTGGTCGACGATGGCCTGGCCACCGGCTCGACCATGCGCGCGGCGGTGCAGGCGGTACGCCAGCAGACGCCGGCGCGCATCGTGCTGGTGGCGCCGGTGGCCTCCACCGAGGCCCTCGCCATGCTCGAGCCGCTGGTCGACGAGGTGGTCTGCGCGCTGGTGCCGGACTGGCTGTCGTCGATCGGCGAGTGGTACCGCGACTTCGGCCAGACCAGCGATGGCGAGGTGCAGGAGCTGCTGCGCCAGGCCTGGAGCCGGACGCCGTAGCGCCGCGCCGGCCTATTCCCAGCGGCCGGGCTGGTAGGAGAACACCGGCAGCGACCACGACCAGCGGATGGCGGCCAGGCGCAGGGCCAGGCCGAAGCCGAAGGAGGCCAGCAGGGTCAGGTCGTGGTTGACGCCCAGCCGCTCCAGCAGCAGGTAGAGCATGGCCACCAGCATCGACACGCTGGCGTACAGCTCGTGGCGCAGCACCACCGGCACGCGCTGGCAGAGGATGTCGCGCAGGATGCCGCCGAAGATGCCGGTGATCATGCCGGCCATGATCACCACCGGGGTCGAGTACTCCAGCTTCAGGGCCACGTTGCAGCCGATCACGGTGAAGGCGATCAGGCCCATGGCGTCGAGGACCAGGAACACCTTGTGCAGATGGTGCATGAAGCGGGCGACCAGCATGGTGAACAGCCCGGCGCCGATGGTCAGGTAGATGTAGGGCGGGTGCTGGGTCCAGCCGACCGGGAAGTTGCCCAGCAGCATGTCGCGCACGGTGCCGCCGCCGAGGGCGGTGATGAAGGCGATCAGCGCCACGCCGAACATGTCCATGTTGCGCCGTCCGGCAGCCAGAGCGCCGGACATCGCTTCGGCGGTGATGGCGATGATGTAGATATAGGTGAGCATCACGGGAGGACTCCTCGAGTCTGGATCGCCTCTCCCTCTGTCCTCTGTACCTGAGAGTTTTCGCGGCCGTTCGGCCGCTTTGCCCCTTCGGTGGGTTGCCCGCAGCAACCTCTCTCCAGTTGGCGTGATCGGATCTTCGCAGTTCCTGGGCCTGAGCGATTATGGGAGTTTGCGCCTTCGGCGGAGCGTTCGGGGTGACCGCAACGCTCACTCTCCTGCGAAGCGCCGCATTATACGGCGCGGCCGGCAACTTGCCAGCCGGGACGGGCGAATGCGCTGCGCCGGCCCGACGGTGGGGCCGGGCGACGCGTCAGTTCAGCGCCCGGCGCAGCACCTCGATGCAGAACTCCTTCTCGTAGGGCGGCACGTTGCACTCGATGATGTCGGTCGGCGCCACCTGCAGGCGCAGGCCGGTGATGTCGGCGCGCACCGGCTGGCGGCTGACGCAGCGGTCCACCAGCACCGCCGAACGCACCTCCGCAGCGCCCAGCCGGGCCAGCCAGGCGCAGGCGCGCAGCAGCGAGTGACCCTCGTAGAGCACGTCGTCGACCAGCAGCAGGCGGGTGCGGGCCAGGTCCAGGGCGGCCAGGTCGGGGTTCTCGGTCAGCGCGGTTTCCGGGTGCAGCAGGCTGAGGTCGTCGGCGTAGCGCTTCAGGTGCAGCGGATACAGCGGCCAGCGCGGCAGGCCGCGCGCCACCAGCGCCTGTTGCAGGCGCGCGGCCAGCGGCTCGCCGCGACGCAGGATGCCGACCAGCGCGACCTCCTGGCTGGGCTGAAACAGCGCTGCCGCCTGGCGCGCCATGGCGTCGATCACCGCTTCCAGCTGCGGTGCCGAGTACAGGCGGAAGCGTTCGCCGGCAGGTTTGCTGTCCATGGTCGGCTCTCCGGAGTTGACTCGCTACAGCCTAGCTCAGGCGTCCAGCGCCTCCAGCCGTGCCAGCCAGGGGGCGCGCTCGGCATCGTCGACGAAGGCGGCCTCCAGGCTGTGGCGGGCGATGCGCCGGAGTTGGTCGCGGCTCAGTCCGAGCGCCTCGGCGGTCTGCCGGTAGTTCTCCAGCACGTAGCCGCCGAAGTAGGCCGGATCGTCGGAGTTGATCGTCACCTTGAGACCGGCGTCGAGCAGCGCCTTCAGGTTGTGGTCGGCCAGGCGCGGGAACACGCACAGCCTGACGTTGGACAGCGGGCAGACGGTCAGCGGCACCTGGTCGCGGGCCAGGCGCTCGAGCAGCGCCGGGTCCTCGGCGGCGCGCACGCCGTGGTCGATGCGCTCCACCCGGAGAATATCCAGCGCCTCGACGATGTAGGCCGGCGGGCCTTCCTCGCCGGCGTGGGCGACGACGTGCAGGCCCAGCTCGCGGCAGCGCTCGAACAGGCGGGCGAACTTGCTCGGCGGATGGCCGCGCTCGGAGGAGTCGAGGCCGACGCCGTGGATGCGCGACAGGTGCGGCAGCGCCTGCTCCAGGGTGGCGAAGCCGTCCTCCTCGCTGAGGTGGCGCAGGAAGCAGAGGATCAGTCGCGAACTGATCTCGTAGCGACTCTGCGCCTCGCGGCAGGCGCGTTCCAGGCCGTCCAGCACGGTGGCGAAGGGCACCCCGCGGGCGGTGTGGGTCTGCGGGTCGAAGAACAGTTCGGCGTGCACCACGCCGTCGGCGGCGGCGCGCTCGAAGTAGGCCATCGCCAGGTCGTGGAAGTCCTGTTCGTGGAGCAGCGCGGCGGCGCCGGCGTAGTAGAGGTCGAGGAAGCTCTGCAGGTCGCTGAAGGCGTAGGCGGCGCGGGTTTCCTCGACGCTGGCCCAGGGCAGGGCGACGCCGTTGCGTGCGGCCAGGGCGAACATCAGCTCCGGCTCCAGGGTGCCCTCGATGTGCAGGTGCAGTTCGGCCTTGGGCAGGGCGCGCAGGTAGGTCTCGAGATCCATGAGTGCTCCGGGAGAGCGGTTGGTTTATCGAAACATAGCCGGGGCGCCCGGCCCTGCCAATCACGGACGGACAGAGTCCAGGGCCGCGAGGATGCGTGCGTCGTGCTGGTACATGTCCGGGCGGAAGCGCAGGCGGCCGTCGCGGTCGGCCTCGGCCGTCCAGTAGGCGAGCAGGATGGGCACCGGCTGCGGCAGTCCGAAGTCGCGCGTGCGCCCGCTGGCCAGCTGTTCCTCGAAGCGCGCGCGCTGGGCCGGGCTGGCGTCTTCCAGCAGGTAGTCGAGCAGGCGCACGACCTGCTCGACCCGCACGCAGCCGGAGCTGAACACCCGCGGCAGCTTGTCGAAGAGGTGCTGGCTGGGGGTGTCGTGCAGGTACACGGAAAACGGGTTGGGGAAACGGATGGCGACCCGTCCCAGCGGATTCTTCGGGCCGGCCTCCTGGCGCAGCAGGATGCCGCGGGGATCGTTCCAGTCGACCTGGTGGGGGTCGAGGGTGTTGCCCTGGTAGTCCAGCACGCGCAGCTGGTG
Organism: Pseudomonas sp. OF001; assembly: GCF_904426495.1. Lineage (NCBI taxonomy): Bacteria > Pseudomonadati > Pseudomonadota > Gammaproteobacteria > Pseudomonadales > Pseudomonadaceae > Pseudomonas > Pseudomonas sp. OF001. Next base: position 184,766 of record NZ_CAJGBM010000012.1, read on the forward strand.
GGTATCGAGGAAGCCGATGTCGCGGCGGATTTCCGGCAGCTTGTCCTCGCGCATGATGGTCGGCGGCACCGTCCAGGTCGGGTTGAGGGTCAGGTGGCTGATGCGCGACTTGAGCAGCGGCGTGGCGCGCTCGGGGCGACCGACCTGGGTGCGCGCCTGCCAGACCTCCTCGCCGTTGCGCTGGAAGGCGATCCGCGCGCCAGCGACATCCACCACCACCATGGTCGGCTCCATTTCGCGGGCCAGCCAGCGCAGGCGCTCGAGGTTGACCCGCACCTGGTCGCGGCGGGCGGCGGGGCTGACGTTCAGTTCGGCCAGGGTCGCCGGGCCGAGCACGCCATCGGGCTGCAGCTGGTGGCGGCGCTGGAAGGCCTCCAGCGCATCCACCAGCAGCGGGTCGTAGCGCTCGCCGCTGGCGTCGGCGCGGCGGGTGCTGGCGGCCGTTTCGCCCAGGTAGCCCGCGGTCGCAAGGCGGCGCTCCAGCAGTGGCACGCGCGGATCGCTGCGCCCGGGGCGCAGCAGCGGGCCGGCGGGAACGGTCTCCCAGTCCGGCAGCGGCTGGCGGCGCAGCTCGGCCCAGGCGCGGCGCAGGTTGGCGTAGGCGGGCAGCTGCGGGCGGGCCTGGGTGAAGGTCGCCGGCAGGTCGTCGAGGCCCGTGGCGGCCTGGGGCGTCGGCAGCGTCGGGCGCGGCGGGGGCTGGACCTGCGGCGAGTGCCACAGCGGCTCCACGCTGGCGCGGTCGAGCTTGCCCCAGGCGAGGTGCCGCAGCGCCTGCAGGTAGGCATGGCTGGCCAGCAGGTCGGCGCAGTCGGCATGCGCCGCCTGGCCATTGGCCTGCTGCCCCAGGCGGCGCAGCGTGGCCACCTGGTAGTCGTCGGGGGACAGGCCGTCGTCGCTCAGCTGTTCGAGCTGCTCCAGCAGGCTGGCCAGCCGGGCGCCGGCCTGCCAGACGGGGGCGAAGGCGTGCTGGCGATAGAACTCGAGCAGGGCCGCGCGCTCCGTCCCGGTCAGGTGGACTGCCGGCGCGGCGCAGGCCAGCGTCGGCTGCGGCTGCTCGAGGGCATGGCGCAGCGTCCCGCCCGCCGGCTCCGGCGCAGTGGCGGCAAAAGAAAATGGGCTGGCGAGCAGCAGGATTGCCAACCACGGTGTATGTTTTTTAGACAAGCGCTCGACTCCAGACCTACGTTTGCTTGCTAGAATGCCCGACTTTCCGGGCAGCGGCATGGCAGAACGCCGTTTGTGCGCGCCGGATCATAGGCAGGACGGCAGAATCGACGACAGGGCGTCACGGATCGGCAGACCGTCACGACGGCAGGCAGCGTGGGCTGGCCGGCGTCGTTGCGGCGTGCCATGCAGACAGAGGACACCTTTTCCATGACCAGGCTGATTCGTTCGCTCTGGCTGGCCGCAGCGGTTGCGGCTTTCTCGACGCCACTGATGGCCAGCACCGCCAGCGCTCCGTCGCTGGAGCAGAGCCTGGCGAAGGCGGCGCCTACCCTGAACAAGAAAGTTCTGCGCCATGCCCTGGCAGCCATGCAGTGCGCGATCAACAACGGCTCCGAACCGGCCGACCGCCTGGCCGTCATCGACTTCTCGCGGCCCTCGACGGAGCGGCGCCTGTGGGTATTCGATCTCAAGCGCAAGACCCTTCTGCTGCGCGAGCTGGTCGCCCATGGTCAGGGCTCCGGCGAGAACTTCGCCACCCGCTTCTCCAACACCGAGGGCAGCCACCAGTCGAGCATCGGCCTGTTCCGCACCGCGGAAACCTACCACGGCCAGCACGGCTACTCGCTGCGCATGGACGGCCTGGAACCCGGCATCAACGACCGCGCCCGCGAGCGCGCCATCGTCATCCATCCGGCCGACTACGTCGACCCGCGCTGGATCAGCCGCCACGGCCGCATCGGCCGCAGCCACGGCTGCCCGGCGGTGCGCCCGGAAGTGGCGCGCATGGTGGTAGACAGCCTCAAGGGCGGCCAGTTCATGTTTTCCTGGTACCCCGACCGCCAGTGGCTGCGCTCCTCCGCCTACCTCAACTGCAAACCGCAGCGGGTGGCGGCCATCCTCGCCGCCGGCAAGGATTCGGAGAGCTGATCGGGCTGCGGGCGGGCCTCCCGCTGCAGCCAGCCCGCACGCAGCCTTGGCGTCGGGGGGATCCTCAGCGACCCGTCATCATTTCCGGCGGTCAGCGGTCCGCCGCTGCCCCCTCGGCGCATTTCCTGCACTGCAGCTCGTGACCCAGCATCCGCGCCCGCCCCTCGGGCGTGGTCACCCACGGCCGGTTGACCCATGGCGGGTCGTGGCGCACGTGCTGGTTGTGGCCGCAGGCCAGTTCGGCGACCCAGTGGCCTTCTTCGTCGCGGTGATAACCGGTGATGGGCTGTTTCATCGCGGCAGGTTAGCAGCCGGCCATTCCCCCGCGACACCCTTTGTCGCACCCCGGTGGCACAATGCGCGTTCTGTCGGTCGAGGGAGCAGGACATGCAGGACAACGAGCTGACGCCGGGGCTGATGGTGGTGCACGGCAACCGCCTGGAGGAGCTGCGCGAGCTGGCGGTGGCGTGGATGCAGCGTTATCCGCTGGCGCCGCTGGAGAACGAGGTGGTGCTGGTGCAGAGCAACGGCATCGCCCAGTGGCTGAAGCTGGCGCTGGCCGAGCAGCAGGGCTGCGGCATCGCCGCCGCCGTGCAGGTCGAGCTGCCGGCGCGCTTCCTCTGGCAGAGCTACCGCGCGGTGCTCGGCGGCGACGCCATTCCGCGCGAGTCGCCGCTGGACAAGGCGCCGATGACCTGGCGGCTGATGCGTCTGCTGCCCGGCCTGCTGGATGGCGAGGTCTTCGCCCCGCTGCGCCGCTTCCTCGAGGACGACGGCGACCTGCGCAAGCGCTACCAACTGGCCGAGCGCCTGGCCGACCTGTTCGACCAGTACCAGGTGTACCGCGCCGACTGGCTGGCCGACTGGGCCGCCGGCCGCGACCGGTTGCGCACCTCGCGCGGCGGCATGAAGGGGCTGGACGAGGCGGCGCTCTGGCAGCCGGCGCTGTGGCGCGCGCTGCTCGCCGACGTCGGTGACGAGCAACTGGCGGAAAGCCGCGCCGGGGTGCATCCGCGCTTCGTCGAGCGCCTGCGCAGCGTCGAGCGGCGGCCGCGCGGCCTGCCGCGGCGGGTGGTCGTGTTCGGCATCTCCTCGCTGCCGGCGCAGACCCTCGAGGCGCTGGCAGCGCTGGCGCGCTTCAGCCAGGTGCTGCTCTGCGTGCACAACCCCTGCCGGCACCACTGGGGCGACATCGTTCCCGACCAGGACCTGCTGCGCCACCAGTACCGCCGCCATGCGCGTAAGGCCGGCATGGCGGCGGGGCTGTCCGCCGACGAGCTGCACCAGCACGCCCACCCGCTGCTGGCCGCCTGGGGCAAGCAGGGCCGCGACTACATCAACCTGCTCGACATGCACGACGACCCCGAGCACTACCGCGAGCGCTTCGCCGCGCTGGGGCAGCGGGTCGACCTGTTCGCGCCGGGCGACACCGGCCACCTGCTCGGCCAGTTGCAGGACGACATCCTCGAGCTGCGCACCCTTGGCGAAACCCGCGCCGCCTGGCCGCCGCTCGATCCGGCCCGGGACCGCTCGCTGCGTTTCCACATCGCCCACAGCGCGCAGCGCGAGGTGGAGATCCTCCACGACCAGTTGCTGGCGCGCTTCTCCGCCGACCCGACCCTGCGCCCGCGCGAGATCATCGTCATGGTCCCCGACGTCAACGCCTACGCGCCGCACATCCAGGCGGTGTTCGGCCAGTACGCCCAGGACGATCCGCGCTGGATTCCCTTCACCCTGGCCGACCAGGGCCAGCGCGGCTGCGAGCCGCTGCTGATCGCCGTCGAACACCTGCTGAAACTGCCGGAGGGGCGACTGACCGTCAGCGAGGTGCTCGACCTGCTCGACGTGCCGGCGCTGCGCGCGCGTTTCGGCATCGACGAGGGCGAGCTGCCGACCCTGCACCGCTGGATCGAGGGCGCCGGCATCCGCTGGGGGCTGGACGCCGAGCGCCGCGCCGCGCTCGGCCTGCCGGAAGGCCTGGAGCAGAACACCTGGCGCTTCGGCCTGCGCCGCATGCTGCTCGGCTACGCCGTGGGGCGCGGTGCGGCCTATGCCGGCATCGAGCCCTATGACGAGATCGGCGGCCTGGACGCCGCGCTGATCGGCCCGCTGGTCGCCCTGCTCGACGCCATCGACGCCCTGCATCGGCGGCTGGCCAAGCCGGCCGCGGCGCAGCAGTGGGGCGAGACCCTGCGCGGCCTGCTCGCGGACTTCTTCTGCGCGCAGAGCGAGCGCGACGAGACCCTGCTCGGCCAACTGGGCGAGGCGCTGGACGACTGGCTGGCGCTGTGCGCCGGCGTCGGGCTGATAGAGCCGCTGCCGCTCGGCGTGGCGCGCGAGGCCTGGCTCGGCGCGCTGGACCAGGGCCGCCTCAGCCAGCGCTTCCTGGCCGGCGCGGTGAACTTCTGCACCCTGATGCCGATGCGCGCCATCCCGTTCCGCCTGGTCTGCCTGCTCGGCATGCAGGACGGCGACTACCCGCGCAGCGCCACGCCGCTGGACTTCGACCTGATGGCCGGCGACTACCGCCCCGGCGATCGCTCGCGCCGCGAGGACGACCGCTACCTGCTGCTGGAGGCGCTGCTCGCCGCCCGCGAGCAGCTGTACGTCAGCTGGGTGGGGCGCAGCATCCGCGACAACAGCGAGCGCCCGGCCTCGGTGCTGGTCGGCCAGCTGCGCGACCATCTGGCCAGCGGCTGGACGCTGGCCGGCGACGGCGACCTGCTGGGCGCGCTGACCACCGTGCATCCGCTGCAGCCGTTCAGCCGCGACTACTTCGCCGAGGCCGACCCGGCGCTGTTCAGCTACGCCCGCGAGTGGGCCGCGCTGCATCGCCCGGCCGGCACGGAGGCGGCGGGGCAGGCGCTGCCGCCGTTCCAGGCCGACGCGCCGCTCGGCCTGGAAACCCTGCAGGGCTTCCTGCGCGACCCGGTCAGGCACTTCTTCACCCAGCGCCTCAAGGTGCATCTCGACGAGGAGGCCAGGGCGCAGCTCGACGAGGAACCCTTCGGCCTCGACGGCCTGCAGCTGTACCAGCTGCGCCAGACGTTGCTCGGCGCCGCCAGCCTGGCGCTGGAGGAGGGCGCCGGGCAGGTCGAGCCGGCGCTGCAGGCCACCGCCCTGCGCCTGCAGCGCAGCGGCCAGCTGCCGCTGGCCGGCTTCGGCGAGCGCCTGCGCGAGCAGGTGCTGGCGCCGCTGCCGGCGCAGGTGCAGCGCTATCGGGCGCTGTGCGCCCTGTGGCCCGAGCGGCTGCAGTCGCCCAGGGCGCTGCAGTTCGAGCATGCCGGCGTCGAGCTGGACGGCTGGCTCGGCGGCCTGCGCACGCGCGGCGCGGACGGCGAGCTGGCGCGCATCGAGCAGCAGCCGGGGGCGCTGAAGGACAAGAAGGGCAAGGCGCTGAAGTGGCGGCGTCTGCTCGGCGCCTGGGTCGCGCACGTCGCCGCGGCGGCCTGCGGGCTGCGCCTGACCAGCCTGCTGGTCGGCGAGGATCTCAGCCTGCGGCTGGCCCCCGTCGAGCCCGAGCGGGCCCGGGGCATCCTGCGCGGCTGGCTGGAAGGCTACGCGGCCGGCCTGAATGCGCCGCTGCCGGTGGCGCTGGATACCGCCATCGCCTGGCTGTCGGCCGGGGACGAGGAGAAGGCGGCCAGGGCGGCCTGCGAAACCTACGAGGGTGGCTACCAGCGCACCGGCGAGGTCGAGAAGAGCGCCAGCCTGGCGCGCCAGTACCCGGACTTCGCCGCGCTCACCGCCGACGGCGACTTCCAGGCCTGGAGCCAGGACCTCTACCAGGCGCTGCTGCAGGCGGAAATCGAAGAACTCAAGGAGGGGGCCGACGCATGAGCCCGATCACCCACGACCAGCGCCCGCTGGCGCTGCGTTTCCCGTTGCGCGGCAGCCGGCTGATCGAGGCCAGTGCCGGCACCGGCAAGACCTTCACCATCTCCGCCCTGTACCTGCGCCTGGTGCTCGGCCACGGCGAGGGCGAAACCGGCTTCGGCCGCGAACTGCTGCCGCCGGAAATCCTCGTGGTGACCTTCACCGACGCCGCCACCCGCGAGCTGCGCGAGCGCATCCGCGCCCGGCTGGTGCAGGCCGCCCGGGTGTTCCGCGCGGAGGAGGCGGGCGACGACCTGCTGCAGCAGCTGCGCGGCGATTTTCCGCCCGGGCAGTGGCCGGCCTGCGCCCGCCGGCTGGACATCGCCGCACAGTGGATGGACGAGGCCGCGGTCTCCACCATCCACGGCTGGTGCCAGCGCATGCTGCGCGAGCACGCCTTCGACAGCGGCAGCCTGTTCACCCAGACCCTGGAGACCGACCACGGCGAGCTGATGGCCGAGGTGGTGCGCGACTACTGGCGCCAGCAGTGCTACCCGCTGGACGGCGCGGCGCTGGGCTGGGTGATGAACCACTGGCAGCATCCGGATACGCTGCTCGGCAGGCTGCGCCCGCTGCTGGGCGAGGCGGCCGCCGCGCCGGCGGAGACGCTGGGCGCGCTGCTCGAGGCAGCGCTGGCTGCCCGGCAGGCCGGGCTGGAGCGCATCAGGCAGCCGTGGCAGGGCTGGATCTGCGAGCTTGAGACGTTCTATCGCGAGGCCAGTGCGGCCGGTCAGTTCAACGGCACCAAGCTCGGCGCCAAGACTTTCGAGCCGCGCCTGGCGATGCTCCGCGCCTGGTGCGAGGGGGATGGCGAGCTGTCGTTCAAGGACGACCACTTCAAGCGCTTCAAGCTCGACGGCCTGCGCGATGCCTGCAAGAAGGGTGTCGAACTCACGCTGAGCGCGGCGGTGCGCGAGGCCCTGCAGGACATGGAGACCCTCGAGCAGCGCCTGCAGGCGCTCGCCGATCCGGCCGAGCCGGCGCTGCGCCACGCCGCCGCCTGGATCGGCCGGCGCTTCGACCAGGAGAAGCGCCGCCGCGCCGAGATGGGCTTCGACGACATGCTCGCCCGCCTCGACGCCGCCCTGCAGGGCGACAACGGTGTGCGGCTGGCCGGGGTGATCCGCAAGCAGTTTCCGGTGGCGCTGATCGACGAATTCCAGGACACCGACCCGCTGCAGTACCGCATCTTCGATGCCATCTACCGCGTCGAGAGCGACGATCAGGCCACCGGACTGTTCCTGATCGGCGATCCCAAGCAGGCGATCTACGCCTTCCGCGGCGCCGACATCCACACCTACCTGCGCGCGCGCTCCGCGACCGCCGGGCGCCACGCCGACCTGGACACCAACTTCCGTTCCAGCCAGGCGATGGTGGCCGCGGTCAACCGGGTGTTCGCGCTGGCCGAGCGGCGCGCGGAGGGCCGCGGCGCCTTCCTGTTCCGCGAGGCTGGCGGCACGGACGGCAATCCGCTGCCCTTCCATGCGGTGCGCGCCAGCGGCCGCAAGGAAGTCTGGCAGGTGGCGGGGCAGACGCCGCCGGCGCTGACCCTCTGGCAGTTGGCCGGCGACGAGCCGCTGTCCGCCACCACCTATCGCGCCGAGATGGCCGCGCGCGCAGCCAGCGAGATCGTCCGCCTGCTGAGCCTCGGCCAGCAGGGCCAGGCCGGCTTCGCCAAGGCGGACGGTTTCGACGCCCTCGCGCCCAGCGACATCGCCGTGCTGGTGCGCGACCGCAAGGAGGCCGAGGCGATCCGCGACCAGTTGTACCGGCGCGGCGTGCGCAGCGTCTACCTGTCCGACAAGGACTCGGTGTTCGCCAGCCAGGAGGCCCGCGACCTGCTGCTGTGGCTGCGCGCCTGCGCCGAGCCGGACGTCGACCGCCCGCTGCGCGCCGCGCTGGCCAGCCGCACCCTGGGCCTCGCGCTGGGCGAGCTGGAGCAGCTCAACCAGGACGAGCGCATCTGGGAGCGGCGGGTCATGCAGTTCCGCGGCTACCGCCAGCGCTGGCAGCGCCAGGGCGTGCTGCCCATGCTGCGCCAGCTGCTCCACGACTTCGCCCTGCCGCAGCGACTGATGGCCCGCGCCGACGGCGAGCGCGCGCTGACCAACCTGCTGCACCTGGCCGAGCTGCTGCAGCAGGCCGCCGCCGAGCTGGACGGCGAGCAGGCGCTGATCCGCCACCTGTCCGAGCTGCTGGTCGGCGAGATCCAGGCCGCCGAGGAGCAGGTGCTGCGCCTGGAGAGCGACGCCGCGCTGGTGCGCGTGGTGACCATCCACAAGTCCAAGGGGCTCGAGTATCCGCTGGTGTTCCTGCCGTTCATCTGCGCCTTCCGCCCGGCGGAAGGCGGCAAGCCGCTGGCGGTCCACGACGGCGAGCGGCGTAGCCTGGTGCTCGATCCCGATGACGAGACCGTCGAGCGCGCCGACCGCGAGCGCCTCGGCGAGGAGCTGCGCCTGCTCTACGTGGCGCTGACCCGTGCCCGCCACGCCTGCTGGCTGGGTGTCGCCGACCTGAAGGACGGCCGCGGCAAGGCCTCCGGGCTGCATCGCTCGGCGCTCGGCTACCTGCTCGGCGGCGGCGCGGCGCTGGCGGGCAGTGCGGCGCTGGCGCAGTGGCTGGCGCCGCTGGCGGTGGCCGGGGAGAGCGCCGTGCTGCCGGCGCCCGAGGCCGACGACGCACGCTTCGTCGCGGAGGTCGCCAGGCAGGCCGGGCTGAGCTGGCGCGAGCCGGCGCGCAAGGCCGCCGAGCACTGGTGGATCGCCTCCTACAGCGCCCTGCGCACCGGCGAGATCGAGGCGCCGCCCACCAGCCGCTTCGACGACGCCGCGCCGGACAGCCCGGCGGCGCAGAAGGCCGCCGACGACGAGCGCGAGAGCCTGGTCGTGCCGCTGCGCACGGGCGACGCGCCGAGCCTGCACCGCTTCCCGCGCGGCCCCAATCCCGGCACCTTCCTCCACGGCCTGCTGGAGATGGCCGGGCGCGAGGGCTTCGCCGAGCTGGCCGCCGAGCCCGCGGAACTGCGCGAGCAGATCGCCCGGCGCTGCCAGCTGCGTGGCATGCCCGAATGGATCGAGCCGCTCGCCGCCTGGCTGCGGCACCTGCTGGACACCCCGCTGGTCCTGGGCGAAGGGCGCGCGGTGGCGCTGGCGCAGCTCGCCAGCTACCAGCCGGAGCTGGAGTTCTGGTTCGAGGCGCGCAACGTGGACGTGCGGCGGCTCGACCGCCTGGTGCAGCAGCATGTGCTGCCCGGCCTGGCGCGCCCGGCGCTGGCCCGCGACACCCTCAACGGCATGTTCAAGGGCTTCATCGACCTGACCTTCGAGCACGACGGCCGCTACTACGTGGTCGACTACAAGTCCAACTGGCTGGGCGAGGGCGATGCGGCCTACACGGCCGAGGCGATGGCGGCCGCGGTGGCCGGCCACCGCTACGACCTGCAGTACGTGCTCTACCTGCTGGCGCTGCACCGGCAACTGCAACTGCGCCTGCCGGATTACGACTACGACCGCCACATCGGCGGAGCGCTCTACCTGTTCCTGCGCGGCAGCCGCGCACCGGGGCAGGGCATCCACCACGCCCGCCCGCCGCGGGTGCTGATCGAGGCGCTGGACGCGCTGTTCAAGGGTGAAAAGGCCGAGCAGACGGAGGCGATGGCATGAACGAACAACTGTCCCTGGGCATGGACGTGGCGCCGGCCGTGGAGCTGCGCAGCAGTGCCGATCTGCTGCAGCTGCTGGACGAATGGGGCGCGCGCGGCTGGCTGCGCGAGCTGGACCGCGCGCTGGTCGCCTTCCTTGTCGAACTGGATGGCGGCAGCCCGCCGCTGGCGCTGCTCGCCGCCGCGCTGGCCAGCCACCAGCTCGGCCACGGCCATGTCTGCCTGGACCTCGCCGCCACCCTGGCCAGCCCGGATTTCGCCCTGTCGCTGCCGCCCGAGGGCGAGGACGCCGAGCGGGCGACCCTGCTGCCGTCGCAGGTGCTCGCCGGCACCACCCTGGCCGACTGGCAGGCGGCGCTGCGCGCCAGCGCCCTGGTGGCGGTCGACGGCGCGGACGAGGCCGCGCCGCTGGTGCTGCACGGCGAGCGCCTGTACCTGCGCCGCTACTGGAACTACGAGCGGGCGGTGGCTGCCGCCCTCGCTGCGCGCCTGGGCGACACGGCGGAGCTGCCGGACGATCTCGCCGCGCGCCTGGCGCGGCTGTTCCCCGAGCCGCTGCTGGTCGACGGCGTGCGCCAGACCGACTGGCAGAAGCTCGCCTGCGCGCTGGCCGCGCGCGGCAGCTTCGGCCTGATCACCGGCGGCCCCGGCACCGGCAAGACCACCACCGTGGTGCGCCTGCTGGCGCTGCTGCAGGAGCCGGCGCTGGCTGCCGGCCAGCCGCTGCGCATCCGCCTGGCGGCGCCCACCGGCAAGGCCGCCGCGCGGCTCACCGAATCCATCGGCGCGCAGGTCGCCTCGCTGCCGGTCGAGGAGCGCGTGCGCGCGCAAATCCCCAGCGAGGTCACCACCCTGCACCGCCTGCTCGGCAGCCGGCCGGACAGCCGCCACTTCCGCCACCACGCCGGCAACCCGCTGCCGCTGGACGTGCTGGTGGTCGACGAGGCATCGATGATCGACCTGGAGATGATGGCCTGCCTGCTCGACGCGCTGCCGCGCCACGCCCGGCTGATCCTGCTCGGCGACAAGGACCAGCTCGCCTCGGTGGAGGCCGGCGCGCTGCTCGGCGACCTGTGTCGCGACGCCGAGGGCGGCTTCTACGCGCCCGTGACCCGCGCCTGGCTGGAGCAGGTCGGCGGCGAGCGGCTGGTCGATGCGGCGCTGCAGGAGGGCGACGCCGTCCGCCGGCCGCTGGCCCAGCGCACCGTGATGCTGCGCCACTCGCGGCGCTTCGCCGGCGGCTCGGGCATCGGCCGCCTGGCCCGCGCGGTCAACGCCCGCGAGCCGGCGGCGGCGCGGGAGATCCTCGCCGCGGGCAATCCCGACCTGCACCTGCTGCGCCTGCGCGGCGAGCAGGACGCGCATCTGGAGCGCCTGCTGCTCGACGGCCTGGCGGCCCAGGGGGAGGGCCGGCCGCAGGGCTACGCCCACTACCTGAACGTGCTGCACGGCAGCCGCCCGCCGGCCGACACTCCGGCCGATGCCGCGGCGTGGACGCAATGGGCCGGGCGGGTGCTCGCGGCCTTCGACGACTTCCAGCTGCTCTGTGCGGTGCGCAAGGGCGCCTGGGGCGTCGAGGGGCTCAATCCGCGCATCGCCGCCGCGCTGCAGCGGCGCGGCCTGCTGGAGAGCGACCAGGGCTGGTACGAAGGCCGCCCGGTGCTGGTCACCCGCAACGACTACAGCCTGGGCCTGATGAACGGCGACATCGGCATCGCCCTGCGCCTGCCCGAGCCGGCCGAGCGCCCGGGCGAGGCGCCGCACAACGTGCTGCGCGTGGTGTTCCCGCGCAACGACGGCTCGGGCGAGCTGCGCTACATCCTGCCCAGCCGGCTGAACGCGGTGGAGACGGTGTTCGCCATGACCGTGCACAAGTCGCAGGGCTCGGAGTTCGCCCACACCGCGCTGATCCTCCCCGACACTCTCAACCCGGTGCTGACCAAGGAACTGGTCTACACCGGCATCACCCGCGCCCGGCACTGGTTCAGCCTGATCGAGAGCCGCGCCGGGGTGTTCGACGAGGCGGTCAGGCGCCGGGTGCAGCGGCGCAGCGGGTTGCTGGAGGCGCTGGGCGGCTGAGCGCTGCCGACGCTGCGCCGCCTGGCGGGGCGCAGCGTCTGGGTCGGATGGGCGGTTTTCCGGCTTTTTGACCCCGGTTGTGTTTCGGAGCTGGTTCGGGTGTCAGAATGCCGGACATTTCCCGCCTCCAAGGACGACCCCATGAGCTACATGAAGTGGACCAGCGATCTCGAGCTCGGCATCGAGGTCATCGACAACCAGCACCGGCGCATCGTCGAGTACATGAACGATCTACCGTTCTGACAAGCGCCGACGACCAAAGACATAAACTCCCTCCTGCATAGATGAATACTGGGCTGCATCGTTACAGAGTGACGACGACTGGGTCCATAGCCTGCCGTCGGCAGCCAACAAAACCGTGTACATACAGATGTACAAAATCCACATCTGTGGCACGCTGTCGGGGACGCCCTTGTACACAGAGGAATTTCCATGGCAATCACAGATTCGTGGCTGAAGGCTCACTACAAGAAGCCCCACGAAAAGACCACCGAGAAGGCGGATGGCGAGGGGCTCAGTGCCCGTGTGTCGCCGGCAGGCAAGATCGTCTTCCAGATGCGGTACCGGTACGGGGGCACGCCGGCGAGGCTGGACCTTGGCGTCTACCCCAGGATGTCCCTCAAGGAGGCTCGCACCGAGCACCAGCGCCTGAAGGCGGAGCTGGAGCAGGGGCATGACCCTCGGGTTGTCCGGAGGGTTGAGCGTGTACAAATCTCGACGGCAGCCACCAACGAGAGCTTGTACAGAGACTGGTACGAGAACTACTGCGTCACCAACAAGACAAACCACAAGGCGCTCCTGCGATCCTTCGAGCTCCACGTCTTCCCTGTGCTGGGCTCGCTCCCTGCTGACAAGACCAGCACGCACTCCTGGCTGTCTTTGATCGAGGACGTAGCGGATCGCTCGCCGGCGATCGCAGAGCGCCTGCTCTACGAGACGAAGCAGCTGCACAAATGGGCGAACCGCCGCGGGCTGATGGTCACCGAACCTCTGGGCAACGTGTCGGCCAGAGTCGACCTGCAAACGCTGCGGGAGGAAGCAGGTCGGTCCCTCAGTGACGAGGAGATCACCGTGTTCTGGAAGGCGGTGGACCGCTCCAGGATGTCCCCTGAGTTCAAGATATTCTTGAAGCTCTGCCTGTTCTTCGGGTGTCGGAATGGGGAGCTGCGGTTGATGGACCCGACCACCGACCTGGACTTCGAGGCGATGACCTGGACGATCCCGGCGGAAAAGAACAAGACCAGAAAGCGAGTGAGGAAGGGTGTCGTTAGGCCGCTGATCCCAGAAGTCCTTCCTTTAATAAAGGAGGCGATGAGCATGTCGAAGTCGCCCAGACTGCTGTTCACGCAGTTCGACGCCCCCAAGGCGATGCACCGCGGCACCACCCTACGACTGCCGGGCACTGTGATGCTGACGGCGAAGAAGCAGATGGGCATCGAAATGGCTCACTGGTCGATGCACGACCTGAGAAAGACGGCCCGGACCAACTTCTCGACGCTCACCGAGCCTCATGTGGCAGAGATGATGCTGGGGCACAGCTTGAAGGGGATGCAGGGTGTGTACGACCGCCACCTCTATCTGGAGGAGCAGGCCGCTGCCTACCGGGCTTGGTGGCAGCGGCTCGAGGATCTCAGAAGTCGGGAACTTCGCTAGCCCCTGACATCTTCTCCATCTCCTCTGCCTCCCACCGCTCGACGTCGGTGCGGAGCCAGAGGCTGCCGTAGCCGCGGCCGGCGAGCGCGGGCTTCGGGAACCCTCTGGCTTCAACCCAGCGTTCGATGGTGCGCTTGGTTCGGCGGTAGCGAGTGGCCAGCTCGGCGGTGCTCAGGTACTTCTCGGTGGTCTCGGTCATGGCACATGTCTCGGCGTAAGGGGATTTGTATAAAGGTATAAATGTTGGTGTGTGGGTGTCAAGTGGTCACCTGGCTGTTGCGGTCCAGCGGATGCGTCCGATCGTGACTCCAAGCACCTTGACGTGGGCAAGGATGTACTCGTCGACCATCTCAGCCAGGTCCCGGATATAGACCTTGCCCTTCGACTTGAACGTGATCAGCCCTTCGATTCCTTCGATCCTCAGCTGCACTGTCCAGACACGCGGCATCCCGTTGCCCTCTCCGATGATCCTGGGGCGCTTGGTCGGGTTGTTGGAGTCGAAGACGACGTTCACACCTTTCTCCTGATCTCGTAGTTTTCCAGGAGCCAGTGGGCGACCTCCTCTGGGGAGGTTTCCCGCCAGTAGATAAGGGAGTTGTCGAGTTCAGAGACCAGCGTCAGGAGCGCCTCCTTCTCCTCGGCTGCCTCCCTGGTCTCGTGCACAGTGTTGTCGCTTGCCCTGTACATGGTGACTTCTTCGATCATGCGAACCCCCGGCAGATGGACGCCGCCAGACGGCCTGCCAGTGCCGCTTTCGACTCGGTGTCGGCGTGGGGCAGGCCTACCTCCTGGAGCCACTGCTCGATCTCATAGCGGCTGAGTACTCGCTCCAGCTGCTCACCGGTCACGTGAAGGCTGAACCCCGTGGTGTAAGCTGCCGTGTAGTTGATCGCCTTGGCCTTTCGACGCTGCTCGTCGGTCACCGTGGAGTACGGCGTGTCGAAGGTGAGGGCGGCAGCCAGTTTGTGCAGATCCATTTCTTAATTCTCCCGTGCTTTGCGGATGGCAGAGCACTTGCTGTGGTTGATCTTGTTCCCGCCGCCGCGGCGCCGGCCGCAGACGTCGCAGGTGTTCTTCAAGGTGTGCGGCACACTTCGGATGGCCAGGGGTGGCGGCTTCCACTCAGTCGGCACGGTTGCCATCCTCGTCGAACGTGTACTCATTGCAGCGAATCGACTCGTCAACCTGCTCGTCGCTGTTGAGCCAGTCGTACTCCTCCTCTAGGCGGCGGTAGATCCAGTCTGCGAAGTCTCGCAGGGCTTCCTTGACCTCGTCTTCGGCATCCCCCAGGTCGCGGTACCGGTCCTCCGTGTGCTCTACCTCGATGCTCATGCAGCCGCTGTGGTTGTAGTGGCCGCGGTGCGTCGAGCGGGCCTCGAGCTTGTAGAAGTAGCGCCCCTGTACGTCCTGCAAGGCCTTGGCTATGCGGTGCAGCTCGACGTTGCCGGGGATCGGTTGCTTGACCCCAGCCTCGTCCTTGTAGAAGGCCGGCGCCTCGTCCTGGAGCTTCTTCAGGGCGCCGGCGGCGTAGCGGTAGCGACCCTCCCAGCAGGCGCCGTCACCTTGGCAGGAGAACCCGCTGAACCAGATTTTCGGCTCTTTCCAGCCTGGGCGTCCTTGCCGGCCGTCGTGGTAGCGGTAGTCGACCTCGATGCCGAGGATCTCGGCCATCCGGATGGCGTCCTCGTAGACGCTGTCCCACCACTCGTCGTGACACGAGGCCTGGCGATACCACTCCCGGGCGGCCTCCTTCGCTCGATCACTCAGCTCGTCGAACTGGTAAAGGTCGTAGGTGTGGGTGACTTGGATGGGCATGTCAGAAGTCCTCGTCGATGCTGCGGGTCTTGATGGCGTTCTCGGCCAGCTCCTCGAGCGGCCCGAAAAACTTGCTGGCCAGCGCCTTGGCTGTGACCAGGTCGTTACTGCGGAGGGCCAGGATGACCCGGAGGAGGGCACAGCCGCCGTCCGAGTCCAGGTCGATGACCAGGGCGTTGGCCGGCTGGTCGAAGCCCTCCACGTAGCTGCCCCACTGGTTGACGTGAGTGGCAAACGGCACGCCAGGCACGTCCTCGCCGTGCAGCAGGGTGTCGACCTCCTCGTGCAACATCTCCTCCGGAGACATCCGGTCTTTGCGAAGTGCCATTGCTGAATCCTCTGTGTGGTCAGGCCCGGCGCAGGTCCGCCCTGGCGTTCAAGAACGCCCTGTGGTCGCTGCAGGTGCTGCTGCAGAAGACCGGCTTGCTACCAGGCCGTGAGAATTTCAGGTGGCCACCCCTTGTGTGCGAGGCGGTCCACCCGGTCTCCGCCGCATACTCGAGCAGGCGGCGGACGGTTTCGTTTGCGCGACTCTTAGGCTGCTTCATCTCCGGGTTCCTCTTTGGGAGGGAGGAACCCTTGGTTGCGGTTGGCGAGTTCTTCTGGGCTGCGGCGCTTACGCTTCACCTTGGAGAGCGCCTTGTTGTAGCCGGGGCGCTTGGCGGCGTGCTTTCGCAGGCTGTTGTAGGGGCGGCCGATCATCTGTGCGGCCTGCCAAGCGGGTACGCCGTCAAGGCGGAGTTGGATGAACTTGTCCACTTCCTCGTCGGAGACAGGTGTGTAGACCTGCTCAGTCACCGGGTGGTCGCCGGTGCGGCGCAGGCGGCCCCGGAGGGCGTAGCGGGTCACTCCAAGGCGCTTTGCGTGGTCGGCAATGGTGCCCTCCACCCCGTCGATCACAAGCCTTCCTACGCGGCTTGGCGGCCACTTGAAGCCCATCACCCCCAGTGCCTGGGCGAAGCTGTACTCCGTCATGCCCATCAGCGCCGCCGCCGCGGCCTTCGATAACCCCTGCTTGGAGTACGCGATGATCTGTTCTTCAGCTGTCACCTCACAGCCTCCTTGGTGCGGTCAGCGAACAGTGCAGGCATCCAGGTGTCAGCCGGGCCGTCGTAGTCGATGACGTTGATGTGGAATCGGTCGACGTAGGGCAGCCACTTGGCATAGGTCTTGGCGCCGCCGATGATCCAGATGTCCAGGTCGG
This sequence comes from Pseudomonas sp. OF001, assembly GCF_904426495.1. Classification (NCBI taxonomy): domain Bacteria; kingdom Pseudomonadati; phylum Pseudomonadota; class Gammaproteobacteria; order Pseudomonadales; family Pseudomonadaceae; genus Pseudomonas; species Pseudomonas sp. OF001. Next base: position 201,148 of record NZ_CAJGBM010000012.1, read on the forward strand.
GAAATGCCTCGATCACCTCCTGGCAGGTCTGGTCCCGGCCCATGACGTGTATCCATCGCCCCGGCAACGGCGGCAGGGTCTGCGCGGTGTTGTGGCCGACCACGACGACCTGGCCCATGGTCATCTCCTTGAACCACTTCAGGTCCTCGGGGCAGTGCCAAGGCAGCTTGTTGTCCAGGCCGAGCTGCCCGCTTCGGCCTACTGCGGAGATCAGGTGGATCATGTTTTCGCTCCTCATAGAAAAGGGTCTGCATGTGCAGACCCTTGTTGCTGTAGTTGTGGGTTCAGGCTACGCGGCGCAGGCGACGCATTCGTCCTTCACGACGACCCCGCTGCGGCTGTAGATGTAGTACTGGCTGAAGATGTTCTCGTCGCACAGCACCTTGGTCATCAGCCGGGCCACCTTCTCCTCGCAGCCGTCTTCCGGCACGAAGAAGTTGAGGCTCTGGCCCTGGCACAGCCACTTCTGGCGCAGGCTTGCACGGCGCAGGAGGATCTCCTGGTCCATCTCGAACGCGGTCAGGAACACCAGCTTCTCGTGCTCGTCCAGCCAGTCAACGTGCTGCACCGAGCCCATGTGCTCGATGATGTCGTTGATAGTGGCCTCGCTGTAGACGCCGCGCTCCTTCATCAGCTCGTAGATCACCGGAGTGATCCGGCGCAGCTCGCCCACTGCGCTGCCGGCGTCGAAGATCATCGCTGGGTCCGGCAGCCAGGACTCGGACACGCCGCCCATCAGCAGGGCGGTGGACTTGGTGGGGGCCAGGGCGGTGCGGTGGGTGTTGCGCACGCCGTAGCCTTTGCACCACTTCGGCTCGCCGTATTCCTTGGCCAGCCACTGGGAGGCCCGCAGGGTCTCGTCGTGGATGCGCTTGAACAGGGCGTTGTCGAGGAATTGCGCCTCCAGGCTGATGTACGGGATGCGCTTCATCTGGAGGTAGGTGTGAAGGCCCATGACGCCCAGGCCGACCGCACGACCGTACTGGGTGAACTTGCGGACCTTCTTGAGGCCTTTGACGCCCTTGCTGCGCTCGATGAACTCGCTGCACAGGCAGTCGAGGAACACCATGGCCTCGAAGATGGTCTCGTCGTTCGGGTCCATGATCTGGTCGAGGTGGACCAGGTTCAGACTGGCCAGGATGCAGGAGTAGTCGAACTCCTTGGAGCTGTGCAGCATGATCTCGGTGCACAGGTTGGTGGCCACGATGTCGAGGCCCCAGTCCTTGTACATCTGCGGGCGGTGGCGGTTGGCCTTGTCCACGCAGAAGAAGTAGCCCTTGCCGGTGACCAGCTTGATGTACAGCGCCTTGGTGAAACGGCGGTGGGCATCCGCCTCGCCGGCCTTCAGGCGGGCCACGAAGCTGTCGCGGATGGTCCAGCCGTAGTTCTTGCCGTTCGGGCTGTTGAGCAGGCTGTCAGCGGCCTCGTCCCAGTCGGCGTGCTCGATGTCCAGGTAGGCTGCGAATGCGCCGCGGCGGCGACCCTGGCGGATCTTGCCGGCGGTGTCGAAGAACTGGTCGATCACAGGCACCGGGCCGTTGGCCTTGCCGCCGCGGCTGATCTTCGATCCACGGGGGCGAATTTTGGAGAAGTCCCCGGAGGTTCCAAACCCGTTCTGGCTCAGCAGTGCCATGCGTTTCAGGTTGCCGTAGTAGGACGCCACCGAGTCGTCGACCTCCTGCCCCGAGCAGCTGACCGACTGGCCGCGGCTAGTGCCAGTGTTGCCCAGTGCCGGGCTGGCCGGCGACAGGCGCCCGGACCACTGCAGGTCGAAGAACTTCTTTTCCCACTCTGAGACCCGGCCCTTCATGTGGCGGGCCAGGGTGATGGCGATCACCGTGTGACGGGCATGGACACTGGCGACGCCGCTGGCCGGTGTCTCCTCCGGGGCGGCGTAGCCCTCCTTGAACATCTGGTAGCCTTGGGTGGTGTACCAGGTCGGTAGGATACCGGCAGCCTGGCCGGCTTTGCGCTCGGCGCTGAGCTGCTCGAACATCTGCAGGTTTTCGGCGGTGACGCCAACAGGTTTAAAGGCCATTGGCGAGCTCCACGTCGAATACCAGCTTGTGCTTGGCCCAGTTGCGGCGGTACTGCAGCTGGGTGGCAGCGAAGAAGTCAGGCACCTTGACGGTGCTGAGCTGCTGGTAGAACCAGCCGCTGATTACACCCTTCTCCTGCAGGAACTTCGGTGGGCGGCTGAGGCGCTCCAGAACGATGTTGACGCGATCCTGGAAGAAGTGGGTGACTTCCTCGTGGGTCACCACACGATTGCCAGGGATCTCGAACAGCCGTTCGGTGATGCGAGCCTCGTGCAGGGTGACGTGGTGCGCCATGTCGTCGATGATGGCGTTGAGGCGGGTCTCGTCTTCCTCGCTGTGGTTGCCGGCGGCAATTCGCTCAGCTTTGCAGGTCTGGAACAGGTAGCTGCTGCCCAGGCTGTGGTAGTTCTCGTCCTTGGTGCTGCCGTCGATCCCGCTGACGAAGTGCGGGATGAAGTTGAAGCCCCGGCTGTTGAAGCCCTTGAAGAACCCCAGGTTGGAGAACAGCACAGCGCCCTCGAAGAAGGCGAGGGCTGCGGTCACCACCAGGGCGTCGTCACTGGCGGCGTACCGCTCCATGAAAGCGATGCGCTCGGCCAGCACCGGGTCATGCCGCCACTGCGAGTAGAACTCGTCGGTGTCCAGGCCCATGACCTTGTTGCCGATGGCGTAGAACGGCGCGTGACTGTTGTACTCGACGTTGGAGAAACAGGCGCACATGCGCTGGATGTCCGGCCGGGGGAACAGGCGGGCAATCTTGCCGCCCCAGAAGTCGTCGCCGCCGATCAGTTGCTCGTACTTGGTGAGGATCGACTGGGCAGTCAGGACCCCGTGACGCTCAGCCTCGTTGAGGTTGACCCGGAAGTCCGCCTCGTCCTCCTCGACGCCAAGCTCGTGCGCCGGCCAGAAGATGTCCTGTTGCTCGATCGCCATCTCCACGGCCCAGGGATACCGTGTGACGTAGGAGTCAGTCGGGGTCTCGATCTGACTCTTGTAGGTGGGCTCTGTCATTCTGCTTTTCTTTTGGGAGAAAGAAAGGGTCCGCAAACGCAGACCCACATTTCCACAAATGTTATCCCTGGCCGGCGGTCGTGCCAAGCTCCTTGGGTACAAGCACTGCAACCCGGTCACAGGTGATGATGTAGCGACTCGTTCCGTACACGCTGACGGCGTGGTCCTTCTCCATGCCGATCTCGTCTGCCGATCCGAATATCTCGTACAGCAGCCGCTCAAACAGCGTCTTGGCCTGTTGCTCGGTAGACGCCTGGATCATGCACGTGGTGTCGTCGTCATCACCGGGAATGCGCCCGCTAACAACCCACAGGTCTCCTTGTGGGTCGGCTACGGCAATCTGGCCGGCGATCGGATCAAATAGGCTCATGTTCTACCTCTGATCTTGTCGAGTGGGTCAACCGGGTCCAGGCCGGCTTCATACCGGCGGATGCTCAGGTCGAACGGGTAGATGCCTGACTTCATCGACCAGAGCACCCTGACGTTGTTGGCCTTGCTTATGGACTGGGCCAGCGGCATAGGCTGTCGGTCGTTTGCCAGGCCGGCGACTTCGCCGCTGGGGTAGAGGGCGACCAGGCCGTTGATGCGGCCCCCGCGGGGGCCGACCAGGACTGCTCGTTGGATCTTGAGGGAGAGGGTCATGCCACGGCCTCCATGCTGTCCAAGTCGCCGCCCTGCGAATTGACCAGCACCACCTCGTAGTAGCCGGTTTCCAGCCGGCCGTGCATGTGCAGGGAGTCGGCTACGGCGCAGGCAGCCATGAATTCGTGCTCGTCGATCTCGTGCTCGACGTTGCTGGTAGTGGGGAAGCTGGCCAGTTCGTTGCCGAACTGTCGGATCTCGATGCGATGGGTCATTCCGTACCTCCTTGCGGAACCTGCTCGTACTCGACTTCCAGCATCAGGCGATGGTGGAAGGTGTCGCTGATGAAGTCCTTGATGCCGTCCCGGTCCCTGCCGGTGACGGCCAGGTGGAACCCACGCCAGTCCGGTGTCACCTTGACGGTGTGACTGGTCCAGCCGTCGTACACACCGTGATCGTCCATGTGGTGGAAATGGGTGATGAACACCAGCTTGGTGACAAGGCCGCCTTGGATGCACTCGTCCTCGGCCAGCTCGGTGCCGGCGTCGAACCCGCTGCCGGACGGCAGGTACTCCTTGCACAGGTGCTCGAGGGTGTCTTCGACGTGGCGGAGCATGGTGGCGTTGCTGCCGGGCTGGCTCAGCCGGTGCTTGCGGCCGATCAGCTCGGCCAGGGCCAGGTACAGGGGCTTTTTCATGCCGCGTCCTCCAGGGTCTCGCGCTTTCTCCACACTGGCTCCCAGCCGTTGAACGCCTTGTCAGTTCCCTTCCAGACGTGAGCCGCCTCGTAGTCGTTCAGCTCGCTGCCGGCCTGGCGGTCGTAGAACTCCTCGGTGCTGCGGTGGCTGCTGCCGTAGTGCGTGGAGTAGATGACCTTCGTCTCGGGGTGGCGGTACACGAACTCCACCTCGTACTGCATGATCCGGCGGTATTCAGCGTCGGTGAGACCCTGAGCGTAGCCGACCAGGTACATGGGGTAACGGCGGCGGCCGTAAGCGGTTCTGGTGCTCAGCTCCTCGCGGAGCGGCTCTAGCAGGTGGCCCATCATCTTCAGATCGCCCTTGCTGAAGCGGAGGGTCGAGAAGGCAGTGCTGACTCTGCTGGCGATGGCCTGCATGTCCAGGTTTGTTCTTCGCATGTCACACCTCATTCCATTTTCTGAGTAGGCAGAAGGCCACCACCCTGCAGGCTTCCCGGCCGGGGCGGTGGGTCATACGGCTGTTGCCTACGGCCTGCACCTCTTGAGTCAGCTCCTTGAGCGTGTCTAGGTCGACAGAGGTGAAGGCTGGCTTAGCCGGCCTCAGCTCTACCTCAACGTGGCTGAATAACGCTGCCAGATAGCCGTGGTGGTAGGAGCCTCTCGGCAGGTTGTCGTGCCGCACGTCGGCGGCGAGCAGTTCGGTCAGGGTCATGCACTCCTCTCGGCGACGACGTAGCCGCGGTTGGTTTTGGTCAGGGCTCCAAGCTCCTCGGCGGCTTGGAAGACGGCCCCGGCCTTGGTGTTGCCGATCCCCACAGCGCGGGCGAATTTCTTGATCGGCATGGAGGTTCCGGGTTCAACTCCGGCCAGGCTGTCGAGCAGGTTCTGGAGCAGGGTTCGGTCTTCAGGTGAAGGCTCCGGCTGCGGCTCCAGCTCCAGGACTGGTTCCCGCATTTGTGGGAATGTGGGTTCCGGTATTTGCTCCTTCGGCTCCGGTAAATCCGCAGAAATATCCGCGGCCGGGGCCGGTTCCGGGTCGGGTTTCGGCGGAAGTTGTGGCACTTCAGGCTCGACAGGGATGTGCACGGGAGCCGCGTCGTAGAGCGGTTCCGGCGGCGGTTCCGAAGCTGGAACCTGCGCCTCTGCCGCGGACTCTCGTCGGCGCTTGTGCACGTCCATGAAGATCAGGACGGGAACCAGCTCGAGCGAGAAGGCGAACCCAAGGCAAAGCAGCAGGGTCGCCAGCGGAGGCAGCTTCGCAGGCTCCGGCATCGACCTCAGCCGGGTCAGTTCAAGCGACGACGCATCGAGCCGAGCCAGGATCTCGCCCCGCTCCTTGTCGACCTGGGCCTTGCCGGCGGCAGCCAGCTCAGCGGCCTTGCTGATGCGAGTGAGATCGGTGAGCGCGGCGGCCTGCCGGCGCACCAGGTCCGCATCGGCTGCCAGTGCCCGGAGACGGGCATGGTCTACCTCCCTTGCCGCCTCCAGGTCGCGGATGCGCTGCTCTGCCACGGCCTTGGACTCTGCACTGCGTTTGGCCATGGCGTTGTCCAGGCGGTCGTAGACCGCCCAGCCGGACACCCCGGCCAACAGCAGGGAGAACCCGATCATCAGGCTGGCCAGCGCGGGCCGCTGCTCCTTGATCAGGGCGTCTGCCCTGGGCCAGGCCATGTACTTGTAGGCGTCGAGCAGCACCGCGGCGCCGGCGAACATCCAGGCCGGCACCGGGTCGCTGATGAGCTTGAACACAGCGCTTCCCACCGAAGCTGCCGTCACCCCAGAAAGGGCGACGGCGATAACGGTGAGAGGAGCCCGGAGGCTCACACAACCTCCTCGATCGAGCCGGCGACCCAGTCCCAGTAGCCGGCATCGGTGGCACCTCGCTGGACCGCTACCTGCCACATGGCCCGGGTGAAGCTCGGATGCTCACGGCCGTACTTCGCCTCCAGTTCCTCCGGGTCAAGGACCCCTCCGTCCTTGAGCGGGACGTTGTTATCCAGTGCCCACTGGCGGAAGAAAATCTCGAGGGCGTCCTTGTCGATCTCGACGTAGTTGCACACCGCCTGATACCAGGCGTCCCGGCTCAGACGGACCCAGAGGAACGCCGGCAGGCTGCGGCAGCCAGTAGCGGTCTGACCCTCTTGGAACTCGAGGTGCTCGTAGGTGAACACCCCGCCGATCCGATCATTCCATGCGTCGAAGTCGACCAGATCATCCACCAGGGCTGCGATCTGGGCGCTGATGAACAGGGTGCCGGCCAGCCAGTGGCTGTGCCCTGCGTCCAGTTCAGCATGGAAGGAGGTGACGGAGAGGGCCTTGGCGGCGAGGGAGTTGGCGCGCTCGAGTCGGATGAACGAGTCGAAGATGGCCGAGATGCTGTAGGCGTTGTTGCGGTTTACGGTGAAGGTTTCGTGCTTGATGCTCATGTCTTTATTCCTGTAGTTGTGGGTTACTTGCGGATCAGAAAGTCTTCGCCGTCGATGTCGACGACAAGGTAGTCCTGCCGGACTGCTTCGGCCCAGTCGTCCCAGCGGACGAAACTCTCCAGCGGGCTGCTGGCGTCGATCTGGCCGACCTCTGAGGCCAGCTCCCGGCAGTAGTTAACGAACTCATCCTCGCGGATCAGCGGCCCGCCTTGCCAGCCGGCGCAGCTCTCGGCGACGCTGACCACGCTCTCGAGATTCTCCAGCTCAGCGCGAAGCTCCTCGATGCGTTCGGCGATCTCGTCCGGGGTGAGGTAGGGGCCTTTGCTCAGTTCACTCATCGTCGTCAACCTCTCCGATGTGGGTGGTGGTGCAGTGGGGGGTATTGCTCCCTGCACTGCTCGTCCGCGTCGTCTTCGTCCTCGGCCCAGCAGATAAACCGCTGCGGGTAGTCCATCTGCTGGTCGTCGTGGTGGTAGAAGCTGACCTCGTAGAGACGGCTGGTCATTCCTGCCACGCCCCGGCCTGTTCCAGCGCCTCGTCGAAGCCGTGGCTCATCGTGGCGTCGGCGATCAGCTCCTCCGGGCTGTTGCCCCAGATGATCACGACCGTTGCCACCCTGCACGCCTCGTCACGAAAGTGCAGGTGGCACATATCCACTGCTGCACAGTTCTCGACAACGTCCTCGGTGTCCATGTGCGACAGGTCGATCAGGTCGTCCCCGCCGTCGTCGAGCTTGCAAGGCTCCCAGCCCAGCGGGAGGAGGGCAGTGATGATGCGGGCCAGGGCTGCTTTTTCTTGCTGGATGCTCATTGTGTTCACCAGTCGTAATGGGGAAGGTCTTCTACCGGGTCGGTATCACAGTCGAGCCGGACCCAGCAGTCGTGAAAGCCGTGCTTCTGCAGCCAGTCGGTGATGTCCAGCAGGCATTGCGGGGCGCCTTCGTCAGGGGCATCCAAGTACAGGAAGTAGCCGTAGTGCCACGGGGCGCAAGGGCACCAGTCGTTGGAGTCCCCTTGCTCGGTGAGCCGCTCGGCGGTGGCTTGGTCCAGGTGCCCGGTGCTGATCACCGGGACCTGCATGGGGATGGGGCGGCTCATTTGTTGAACCAGACGACGTGGGTAGCCCAGGCCGGCGGGTTGTTCAGGTCGGTCCAGACGCTGGAACCACTCTCGTAGCTAGCTTCCGTAGCCCAGGAGCCGTCACCGTCGTCAGGGATGAACGCGCCGCACTCCACTGACTCAAGAAACTCCTGAATCGTCATGTGGTCGCCGTACTTGGATAGGGGGGTCAAGCACTGCTCAACCTCGACTGCGCGGATCTCGAAGCCGGCCTCGATCAGGATCTCGGCGATAGCCGCCGGTGTACCGCTGTCCCATTCCTGGCCGTCGAGCACGGCATGGATTCGGTTGAGGACCCCTGCGGCCTCCTCTGCGTCCTTGAGCAGCTGCTTGACGTCGGTGTCGATGTACATCAGTCGTTGGGAAAGGTTCATCTCATTACTCCTATATTTATGGGTATTACGCCCAGTTGGACCAGAAGTAGTGGCCGTTGTGCTCACTGACCCCCTGCTCGAACTCGCCTTCCCACACCCGGTTCCAGTCGACGTAGTTGATGAGCTGCTGGTCCATGAACCCAGGCTCCGAGGTCTCCCGGTAGAACTCCTCGGCGAAGTCGGCGCCGGACCCGTACTCGCCGCGATAGGCATCGCGGATCTGGCGGATCGTCACATCGCCGGCGCCCACCCCGAAGCAGTGGTGGAAGGCCTCGACGATCTCCGGGCCGTCACTGCCGAACTCGTCCTCGGCCTCCTCCATCTGCTCCTTGAACTCGAACAACGTGGAGAACTGGGTGTACTCACCGACGGTGCCGTTCGGGAACCCCTCGTGGTCGAAGATCCCGACCTCCTCGGCGGCGGCCATCACGCCGGTGCCGTGGCAGTGGGTGCAGACGCTGTCGTGCTGGTTGGTGTCGATACCGTCACCGCCGCAGAACGGGCACTCGATCTCCACGTTCGGGTAGTGGGAGGTGACCAGCAGGTCCTTACGGACGGCGGCCTCCAGGTCCTCGGCGTCGGTGTAGTCATCGAGGTCGTACCACTGGCCATGCAGGCGGCCGGCGTTGTAGTCGGCGAGTACGCCGACCCAGATTTTCATGTCGCTCATGTGCTTCTCCTCAGAAAGAGTCTTTGTGGGCGTCCCAGCCTGCCTCGCAGGCGCTGAGAGCTTCGTTGTGCAGGATTTCCTTGGCCTGCTCCCTGAGCCACTTCACGGCGCTCTGGAAGGGCACCACGCGGGCGTTGTTGTGGTGCAGGCGTCGGGCCGCATACCGGGCGGCGGACAGGCTGCGGTAGTTGATGGCGATGCTCGGGTCGTCGCTGGTCCACCACTGCTTGCGAGACCTGCTGCGATCGACCAAGGCGAGGAACTGGATGCCCAGGCTCTCGCCGGCACGGGCATCGCAGATGACGGCGTAACTCACGGCGGTCTCCTTGGTCAGGTTGCCCGCCGACTGCGGGCCTCCAGGTAGTCGTGGACGTTCAGCAGGCGGTGCACTTTCGGCCCGCAGTCGTAGAACCACTCGTCGTACCGGCCGTTGTCCCGGACGTGCCCCATCAGGTAGATCTCGGCGTACTGGTCGAAGTCGGGGTCAGCGTCCTCGACGTAGGCCAAGAGGAGGGTGCCCACCTCGTTGTGGTCCCAGGTCTCGATGCTGTCCCACTCGTCCAGGTCGTTCGGGTAGGAGCTGATGAACCCGTCACAGGACGTGAACTGCTCTCGGACCTTGTTTCGGAGCGTCCACTCACTGGTCTCGGCGCGGAGGCGCTTCACCTCGTCGAGACTGATCTCGGCGAAGATCCGGTCGGTGGTGAAGTTGTACTCCCGTGGAGAGCTCAGGCTCTCGAAGGTCATCTTGATGCCGAACTTGTGGGCGAAGGCATCGACGTAGGCCGCGGCGTACTTGGTGTGCACCATCTGCCAGTCGATCGACCAGTAGGCCCGGTCGTAGAGGCCAGCGTTGAGGTGGCAGCCGGTGTCACGGTCGGTGAACATCTGCTCCAGGGCGCTGTCCAGCTCACTCTCGTGGAGGCTGCCGTAGAAGCCAGCGAAGGGTACGGTGGTGATCATCGCGGCACCTCCACCAGGATGAAGTGCAAGGCCTCGCTGTCGCTGAGGGCCTCGTAGGCGCCGGGGATCGCCCCGGACATGTAGAACTCGCCCTTCTTGATGGCCCGGGGCGGGTTGCCGTCCCAGGCGAACTTACGGCGTCCGTGGTAGACCGGCTGGAAGCCGCAGGTCGGTCGGGTGTTTGGTTTCTGCATATGCTACTTCCTGTATTTGTGGGTGTTAGAGCAGTTCTTCCGGGATGTCGATGGTGTCGCCGAGGCCGTAGGCCACCAGGCAGCGCATGGCGGCGATCAGTGGGGTGGGTCCGGTGAGACTGGTCCTCCTGCTCCAGTGGACGATCTGCCCCGAGTCTCTGTGGACCATGGCGTAGTACTTGCCGTGGTCCGGGGAGTCTGGTCGGTGGTACTTGCGGAAGATGATGTCGTGCTCGACCAGTAGAGGTCCCCCTTGTGCCCAGGTTGTCGATGGCTTCCATGACTCTGCGGACATGATCCGCCCGAACGGCGCCTTGGTCGGCTCTATGTGCCAGATTTTTCCGTGTTCTACGGAATCCTCTGGGTAGTTGACCCAGCCAATGGACTTGGCCACCGCCCAGTCGAGGGCCAGGCCCTCGAGGTTGGCTGTCTTCAGCTCAGCCATTTTTCCACCTCATCGTCGTATCGCGCCCAGAACTCCGCGAGGTCAGCGCCCTGCAACGGAGGAACCTCGATCTCTCCGGTGTGCGAGGGGTCATGCCGGCCGTCCCACAGGCGCGGGTCTGTGGCGACGTTTCTCAGGTAAGGTTCGAGGGCTTTGCTGGCCATTCCCAGCTGGTGGGTCATCACCCCTTTCGAGCCGGTCAGGTGCTCAATGTCCTCGTAGATGTCCTGCATCCGGGTATGCAGGATTCCGGTTGTCAGGTTCCGCAGTCGTTGGATTTCCATGGTTACTCCTCGCTCAACAGCTGGTTGACGGCATGGACCTTGCGGACCAACTCGCTGTACTCGTGCCCTGCCCTTGCTGCCTCGGTCTCCAGCAGGTTGATGAGCACGTCAGTGCTCACCTTCAATGGCGGCAACCCGCTGCCCTTGGAGGTGAGGTAGAGCTCTGCGTCCGGCTCTGCGCTACCCAGGTACATCTTCACGAGGTCGTGCCGGCTGCGAGCCGCCAGCATCTGGGTGTGCAGGTTCTCTGCGGTGAGCTTGGTCATGCCTCGTACCTCCGAAAGGTCAGTCGGTGGGCCAGCTCGCGGCCTTGGTCGTACCGCACGCTCAGGTCGTCGTCGTGCGGGTATGCCTTGGTGAACGACTGGCGGAACTCGGTCACGCCGGCCAGGAAGGCGCATAGGTGGTCTATGAGCCGCTGCATCAGTACTCCTCCGCCAGCATGATGGTGAGCACCCTGCACGTCTTGGCGGGGTCGCTGGGGTCCTCGGAGAGGTACTGCATCGACAGGTCGCAGTAGTCGACCTTCCAGAAGAAGGTCTCACCGTCGACGGTCACGGCGCCGAAGTCGTGCTCACCATGCGGGTCGTTGGCCTCGGTGAAGTCGCCGAACTCCCGGACGGCGGCGAGGACCTGCTCCTTGAACTGGTGCCGGCTGACGCCCTGGGTCATCACGATCTGGCCGCCCAGGCCGGTGGTGCGGAACTGGTCGTTGAGCTCGGCGATGCGCTGGGTGCGGTCAGCCATGGTCCACCTCGTTGGCGATCTCGTCCTCGGTGGCCAGGCGGAGCTCAGCCGGCAGGAACCAGTAGTCCCATCCGGCTCGCGTCTGAATCTGTATGCAGGTGTGGCCTACGCCTCGGAGGGTGACCATCGCGGCATCGTCGACGACCGTCACCACTTGCTTGCTATCAACCAGGTGCTCGATGACCGGGGTGGTGCCGAAGAAGTGGTCGCCGGGCCAGGTCGGGTTGCCGACCTTGAAGCCGGTGACGACGACTTTGTCGCCGTTTTTGAACTTGACGTCGCTCATCACGCGGCCCTCGGGTTGCGGATCTTGCGCTCGCGGATTTCCTCACGATCGACCTCGATGTGCTTCGGGGCGTCGACGAGCAGCTTGACCTGGCCGCCTTTGACGTGGGCGACGGTGACACGGACCTCGTCGGCGCCTTCGCCGATGATGATGGTCTGGCCGACATTTCTAGTGAGTACCAGTGACATTTGCTTATTCCTGTATTTGTGGGATTGGCGGCCAGTTGGCCGCCGGGCTTGGTGATCAGTTGGTCTTGCGGTAGCCGGCGTCCCAGAGCGCGGCCGGGCCGCCTTCCTCGTAGAGCCGTTCGATCTCGTCCAGCTCCTCCTCGGAGACTGCCGGCGGCAGCGGCTTGAAGCAGCCTGCTACTGCCTGCTCGACCTCCCGGCCGTTGTCCTTGCTGTCGAAGCAGAAGACGGCCACGGTGCCGCTGTCCTTGCACGGGGAGTAGTGGGCCAGGATCTCGACGACCTCGGAGCCGTCCGTGGACAGAAGCCTGTGCCACTCGGCGTCGGCGTTGTCGCAGGCATCCGGGACGAACAACACCTTGCTGCCCACCGGCGGCAGGCCGTGGCCGCTCCAGACGGGGCGGTGGTAGGCGGTGAAGCCGTCGCCGCCTTTCGACCAGTACAGGCCCAGTTGGTCTTGATAGCGGTCGCCGCTTTCGCGGTGCCAGGCGGACGGCTGGCTGCCGTTATCGTCTACGATCCAGATGTCATAGCCTTCCGGGGCGTCGGCCCATTGGATGTTGAGTTCGTTCACTGCTCGTTCTCCTATACGTTGATGATGTTGCGAACCCGCACCGACAAGGTGCGGGGTCCGATGCGCTTGGCCACGCCGTAGGCACTGACGTGCCCACAGCAGTCGTGTTCGCAGCGGCAGCCTCGGTCGAAGTAGTCGCCGGTGGCCCGCTCGAGCACCTGGGTGAAGGTGGGAATCCACTCGGCGCGGTCTGCCTTGGCCCAGGCTCGGTACACCTTGTAGGCCCGTTTGGCACGGGCCAGCTCGGCCGGCGACAGGGTGACGACGCAGCGGTCCAGCCAGCCGTCGCGGTCCTCGTCCACCTCGACCCGGCGCGGCGTGGTCATGCGGCCGTCGAACAGGTACAGGGTGTCGTTGAGGTGCCGCCAGCCGACGTGGTAGCTGTAGCGGAGGGTCAGTTCGACCTCGAGCTTATGCTTGGGCATGGCTCAGTCCTCCAAGGCGCGGGCGGCGCGCTGCTGGTCGACGACCTGCTGAGCTTCTGGGCGGGTCAGGAACAGCATCTTCCCGCCGCGGGAAAGCACTTCATCCACCGAGTGCCCTATCCAGTGGAGACCGATAGGGGAGTCCCGGTAGGTCTCCCCCTCGCCGGCTAGGCAGGTTGGTCCCACCTCGCGGATTACGATCTCGCCCAGCATCTCGACCACCTCGTAGACGGTGCCCTTCTTGAAGAACTCCTGCTGCTGGGTGAGGGTGCCGAGGATCAGGCGCGGCGCATTGTCTTTGCCTTCGTCACGGACGACGAGGCGAGCTATCAGGTTCATGGCTCAGAACTCCCCTTCTTGGTCCCAGTCTTCGATCATCAGCTGGTCGCGGTTGGCCAGCGCCTCCAGGTACTCACGGCCGCAGGCCCTCCAGGCGTCCTCGCTTACCATGTGGCCGTCCATGAAGCCCTGTGGGGCGGCGGCCACGCCTTCGCTGTATGCCCGGATGGCCTCGAGGATGTAGGCCTGCATCAGCGGGCCGGACTTGGCCCAGTTCATCAGGTGGTTGATGAGTTCTTCATTGGTGGCGCGGTGCTTGGCCATGTCAGGTCTCCAGTTGGAACTGCAGTAGCCGGCCGCGGAGGGCACCGGCGTCTTCCGGCAGGTGAAAGTCGACGGCATCAGCCGGCGGCAGGGGGTGAGCGGGGTGTAGTCGGCATCGGTGCCGGCAATGGCGTCCTGCACCTGCGCCTCAGACTCGGCGGTTACCCAGATGATCCTGTCGTCGGTCTCGTCGGTGCCGCCGTCGAAGCCGTAGGCGGTGATCTCCCAGTGCGAGATGCCGATCAGCTCGGCCAGGCGGTCCCTGACGTGCTGGGTCAGCTCTCTCCGCAGTCGTCCGTACTCGCCGGCCCAGCAGTCGGTCTCCCCATAGAACGCCACGGCCGCGGACTCGCCGTTGGCTCCAGGCACCGGGTAGCTCCAGTCGCCGCTGTACTTGGGCCAACTCTGGGCCATGTGACATACGAGGTTCCGGGCGCACTGCCCGGCCCACCTCCGGTACTCGTACTCCCGGGGCAGGCGGTTGACGACGCCCGTGTCCACGTTGAAGCACAGGCCGAACTTGCGGTCTGGGATGGGGCCTCCGGCCAGGAAACTGTCCAAGGTCTGGAGGACTGCCCGGGAGACCGTGCGGAGGTCGTCTGCCGGGAGGTGGGCGAAATAGGCGTCCAGGGCGCCGAGGTTCATTTCGTTCATCACAGGGGTCCTTTTTGCTTCACGACCTCGGTGCAAACCCGCTCGGCGCGTCGGCACAGGTCCAGGTCAAACCAGGCGAAGTGGCACTCGCTCTTGGGGATGTTCATGGCGTTTGCCAGCCACTGGTACGACCGCTTGCGCTCCTTGATGTGGAGCAGGCGGGTGGCCTTCACGAACGCCTCCTTGCTGCGCTTACGGGCGGCCCGGAGAGGGGCATCCGCCAAGGTTCCGAGCGGGATGTCGGTGTTGGGGTGAAGGCCGACGTAGGCCGCACAGCCGGTGCAGCGGTAGGCATAGGGCCACTCGCCGTACTCGGTGCCGTAGATCAGCTTGTTGTTGATCAGACGCACCGGGTTGCCGCAGCAGTGGCAGGTGGTCGGCACCGGCAGGGGGTCGGTCACCCTGGCCAGCGATTTGCGGCTGACATGGGGAAGGGGCGCCGGCGGCACCAGCTTTTCAAGGGAGAGGTGGCGAGGGTCGAGGGCCATGTCAGTCTCCTCTCGCCTGCTCGGCCAGCCGCCGGGCCACCTTCACTGGGTCCTTACCCCACTTGAACCTGTCGAGGGCCTTTCTGGCCATCTGGCGGGCCATGTCTTCGGCGAACGCCTTGAACACCTCCGGGTCGGGGGTCGGCCTTTGCTTCTCGAGCGCTTCCAGCTCTTGGGCGTGGCGCTCCTTCAGCTCGGCGACCTTGAGCTTGTGCTCGCCCTCGTCCATGGCGCCCTTGCAACAGCAGGCGTAGCCGGTCACGTTGTAGTCGCGGTCATCTTCGCCGATGTAGGTGCTGCGCGGCCGGCGAAGCCCGGCCTGGATTGGGTTCGCCCTGTTGCCGCAGTAGATGCAGGTGCAGTTGGGGTACACGGCGGTGGGCTCCAGGCCTTCAGCGGAGGTGTTCCAGCTGACGCAGTAACCGGTGCCGCCCTCGCCGTGCTTGGTGCCCACAAGGCTGCGGCTGAAGAACTTGTAGGAGCGCTCGTCGGCGTAGTCCGGGATGGCCATCACGCCACCTCCGCATCGGTGATCGGCTCGAACTTCCAGCCCTTGACCTCGACGGTCATGCCCATGTCCAGCCGGTGCCTGGCCTCGATGGCGGCGCGGGTCTGCGACTCAAAGGCGCAGCCGTAGATTCGGAGCAGCGTGTGGTGCATGCGGTCGTCGTTGAGCGGCACCACAGCGGAGGCGCCGGCTGGGTTGGTGATCAGGATGTCCATGTGCTTATCCTTCTATAGTTTTATGTGTTTATAGTTTCCCACAAATGTGGGTTTGCGGTCGATGCCTTGCGGGCATGAAAAACCCCGGACTTGCCGGGGTTCTGTTGGTGGGGCTGGGGGAGGGGGCGCTAGAGGTCGCCGCCCTCTACACCGCCGCGCTTGCGGTCCAGGTACTCCTTGTAGTACCGGACCCGGGTGTCGTCTTCCAGCACACTGTGCAGGCGGGCGATCTCGTCCCGCAGCTTGCCGTTCTCCACCTGCAGGTCGCCCATGCGGCCCTCGAAGGCAGAGGCGTTGCGGCCGGCGTTCTCGGCGCGGTGCTCAGCGTCTGCAAGGTGGGCGGCGAGGTCCTCGTTCTCAGCCGTCAGGCGATCGACCTCGGCGCGCAGGGCGTCTCGCTGGGAAGCTAGGGCGATATGCGAATGCAGGGCGTCTTGGTAGAACTCCTCTTTCACTCCTAGCGCATGTTCCAGCTCCAGGCACCGCTGTGTGAGGGCGTCTCGCTCGCTGCGTAGTGCGGCGATAGCGTCGCCGAGCTCGTGCAACCCGCTCATGCCGCACCTCCCAGCCTGCTCTCCCACTCCCAGAACACCTGACCCAGCGACCGGGCGCGGTTGATCCGGGCCAGCTTCTCGAGCACGTCCTGCTTGCCGGCCTGGGCATCCACCAGCTCCACCACCTGGCCGCGGATCTCCTTGGCACAGCGGGCGGCGTTCTGGTTCATGCTGGCGTTCTCCACCAGGGTGGCCAGCGCCTCCATGTCGGTGTGCGAGATGTAGCTGTAGCCGCGGCGCCGGGCATCACTCACAGCGTAGGCGGTGAGCGACGCCGGGCTGACGCCGGTCAGTACTGACAGGCCCAGCAGCAGGCCGGGCAGCAGGGTGCGGTTGTCGTGGAACTTCCAGAGGATCAGCCGCTCGATCACCTGTTCGGCGTCCGGCTCCGGGTCCTCGGGGTCGAACTCGTCGACGTGCCACTCCTCGCGGAGCAGGCGGTCCACCACGCCGGTGTAGTTCGCGCTGAAGTCGTCCTCCAGGTAGGCGCCCAGGCCGGCGAACACCTCGCGGCATTTCTCCTCGACCCACGGCCGGGCGTTGAGCAGGCGCTGGGCCTGGTCCTCCTCGAACAGCGTGCTCTTGAGGATGCCCACGGCGAAGGGGGACAGGCTGTCGTTGATGGTCTCGGCCACGTAGGTGGCGTGGGCGCTGAAGCCAGGGCGGCAGGGGAACTCGCGGCGCACCCGGGACAACAGGGGCAGGGCGTGGTCCTGCACGTCGCCGTAGTTCATCAGCCCGAAGATCCGGTCCAGGGGGTAGAACTTTGGCAGGACGGCGCCGGCCACCAGCTCGACCTCACGACGGGCTCGGGCGTAGTTGCCGCCCAGCAGGTCGATGCAGAGGCGAGGGGAAAGCGACCGCATGTCCGCCGGGAACATGCTGGTGGGGCGTAGGGCCTGCTCCTTGAGGTGGATCAGGAAGGGCTCGACCTCGACCGGCACAGCTCCGTCCTCCAGCACGTCGTCCCAGCTCCACAGGCAACGCCCAGCCCCCTTGGCGAACTGCGACATGGCAGCCGGTAAACCGGCCGCCATAGGGCGGTTGGCGATGTAGGACAGGCCGCTGGCCAGCGACCACGCCATGAACTGGCGGACCTCGGCGCGCTCCTCGACCGGGTAGCGGGCGGCGAGGAACTTGGGGGACGGGGTGAAGGTGTTGCGGCCGACCGGGCCGGCGGTGGACGGCTTGGGGATGGACTGGAACGGGCGGGTGGATGGCTTGGTCATGGTGGGCCTTGGTAGTCTGGAATTGTGTGTAGTGTACCACCTTGGCGGCCGTGGCCGCCGTGGGGTTTAGGGGATCAGTCGATGAACATGATCTCGCCGTCGTCCAGGTCCGGCGTCTCGTAGACCTTGATCAGGTACTCGACGAACTTGACCCGGTCAGACGCCTCGAAGCTGATGCCGTGGCCAGGCGCCACGGGGTCACGCAACTTGTCGAGCTCATCCCAGAACCTCATTTCGCGCCGGCACTCCTCGACAGTCAGCGGCAGGTAGTCGCCGTGCTTGGCGAAGGCCGTGTAGATGTCGTCGAAGGTGCGGTCCCCGTGGGGGTCGACAGGAAGGCGCTGGAGCAGGGTGCGGCACCACTCCTCTGCGCTGTGGTCGTTGAACTCTGCGATGAAGGCAATAACCTCCTCGTCGTCCGGCATCCGGAACATCTGCTCGTGCGGAGTCATGCCGGCATGTCCTCGTCGGAGTTGAGGGCGTCGGCCCAGCTGTCCCAGGTGATCAGCGGAGGCTTGTGCAGGTTCAGGGAGAGCTGGTGGGCCAGGAACGGGTCGTCAAGGGAAGCCCGGCGGTACCGCGGCAGCCCGCTGAGCATCTCCTCCTCACGGTGACGCCACTCCGGGGCAAAGTGCCCGATCTCGTCTCCGAACAACACGTCGATCAGGTTGTACACCTCGTCGACACGGACGAAGTAGTAGCGGGAGGCACACCAGGAGTTGCACGGGCCATCGCCGTTGCCGCCTGGGTCAGCGCCTTCCTTCACGAAGTGGTACTTGTCGGGGTGCGACCACTCCCGCTTGGAGAGGCGCTCCAGGCGCACCCTGCCGATCTCGCGGGCCTTCCGGTATTGCTCCTCCGTCGTGCCCTCGGCGTAGTAGCCAATGTCGTTGTGGCCCTCCAGCGGCTCCATGTGGTCGCTGTAGGCATCACCGTTGCGCCGGCGGTACATGCGGACGATGTCAGCCACGTTGTACCAGCGGTCGGCGACGACGTAGCCGCGGGTGACCAGCTCACCCATCACTTCGCACACGGCAACGTGGAACTCGTCGGACACCCACTGGGCGTAGGAGAGGGCCAGGGTCAGGTTGGCGAAGGTGCCGCCGTACCTGCCGCGCTTCGACTCCAGGACCGGGGTGCCGGGGTTACGCTCTTGAACGATCCGGGCGATGTTCTTGGTGCGCTCCAGTGCGGTCCAGTCGGCGGGCCGCTGGTGCCCGGCCTTGCCGGAGGCTTCGTGCAGGGCGTTGATTGACAGGCGGCCTTGCTCGTCCCGGGGGATCGTCGTGGTGACCCCGCTGAAGGTGATCTCAACCGAGGTGGGTTTACTCATTTTGGTAGGTTCCCTGTAGTTTGGGTGTTCGCCCACATTGCCGCAGATGTTGGTTTCTGTAAAGGGGGATTCTTTTTAAATAGCCACAGGCGGCGGCCGTATTTAATTGCCGGGAGGGGATGGTCCAGATTTGGACCATCTCGCAAACCCAGTAATTCCGGGGCTTCCGGAGGTATTACCCCTCCAGAGGGCCATTTGGCATTTTCGGCCATTTCCGCACCATGAAAATGGCTGGAGCCCTAGTGCCACGCGGGTTTGCGGGCTTTTTACCCTGCAAAAACAGGTCAATTCCCGCCCCAGGTCTGACTGCTGGCTACACCTATTTACAGACGACTTATACGTTTCACCGCCGCCACGGAACAGCCTGAAATCGGCCTCAAACCCGCATGGATACTGGGCTGGAGCGATTTTGACCGGAAGGGCAGCGAGTGCGGAAAAGTGGGTCGATTTTGTATAAACATATAAGGATTTCGACCGATTCCGCACCGACTTTCAGACAAAAAGGTTGATCGAAAAATGACCAATTTGTGCAAAAGTGTGTGCGGAATAGGTCATTTCCACCTTGGGGAAGG
Source organism: Pseudomonas sp. OF001 (assembly GCF_904426495.1). Lineage (NCBI taxonomy): Bacteria > Pseudomonadati > Pseudomonadota > Gammaproteobacteria > Pseudomonadales > Pseudomonadaceae > Pseudomonas > Pseudomonas sp. OF001. The sequence goes on from NZ_CAJGBM010000012.1 coordinate 220,329, forward strand.
GGTGGAAATGGGCGATGTGACGACAAATGCGGTCAAGTGAAGAAAACATAACGATATAAACCACACTTTTTTGTGGAGTATTATGGTCGTCGGGAATTGTGTGTAGGGGGTTTGGCGTGCTACACGGCGAGGGGCTGGGTGTCGTTGCTTGTCGGCAGTTGTCGTAGGTGGGCGTCCTTTAATGTGTGTGAGGGTCTGGGTGGCACCTTCTGGAAGGGTGAAAGGGGCGGTCTGGGCGTGGTCCTGCGAGGTGGGTGAACAGGGCGGAGGCCGCGCAGGCTGTGGGTTTGGTAAATACAGGGGTGCTCGCCAAAGGGGCCGGCGTAATTGAAGGTCGCAGGGTGGTGGTGGGCCTGGGTTTGGGCGTGGTTGAGGGGTGCAGGGTGGGTCTGGGCCACGTTTTGAGCCTGTTGAGCAGAAAGTAGGTGCAGACTTGCCATCTGAATCTACGGAGGGGTATCGCCGATGCAGCGTCTCGACGAAAAAATTTGAAAATCCGTTCCCGACCCGTTGTTTTTTCTGGCACGTTTGCACCTCTTTTTCTACGACCTCTTTCTACACCCTTATATATATAAATAATTTCTTTCTTTAAATATATATATAATAGAGGCTGCCTATCGACAGCCATTACCACATTTTCACATCCGAGTCAAGCCTTCTTCTCCTCCCCATACGCTGCCACAGCCTGCTCATACCGCTGCAGACGCTCCCGCTCCGCCTTCACAGCTGCAGCCAGCTCGCTCGCCACCTTCCCGTCCTCGCCAAGCACCCCGACCCACACCGGCACGCTGTACCCGAGGACGCGGTGGACCATGACCTGCACCCGCTGCACGCCGAGCGCCTCCAGCCGCACCAGCAGCTCCTTCACGTCCTCGCCGTCCATGCGCAGCAGGTCAACCTCCACGTCCAGGCTGCGGACGTTGGCGAAGCCCTGCATGAACACCGCCTCAAGGCCCGGGGCGGCCTCCAGACGCTGCGCATCAAGCTGGGTGGCACTCACGCCTGCCTCGGTCATCACGACCCCGTCCTGGGCCTCCCAGAGCGCTGCGTCCTGGGCCAGGGCGGCGTCGATGCTGTCGGCCACCTCCTGCATGTAGGTGAGGTCGGCGTCGGTGATCACCTCCAGGCCGTCGAGCCAGGCCAGGGCGGCGTCGCGGGCCTCGGGGTAGCCGTGGCAGTAGACGCCGAGTTCGTACTCAGCTGCACGGCGGTCCATGGTGGTGAACAGGCCGGTGCCTACGATGGTGCCGGCGCTGTAAATCTGGAGCTGAGCCAGCCAGTGGTTGAGGTCGGGGCGGCTGAGGCCGGGCAGCTGGCGGTACAGGTCGTAGGCGCGGATGGTGGTAGTGGCCATGGTTGTGATCCTTTTTCTCGATGTGGAAAGCAACACGCCCTCAAATGAGGGCGTGTAGGTAAGCGGAAGGGACGCTGCGTCAAACGGCGGCGCGGTACTCCGGGTCGAATCCCAGGAGTTCCAGCTGCAGCGTCTGGGCGATCTGCAGCACCTCGATGCTGTCGTCCGGATCGGCGCTGAGCAAGCCGGCCAGGAACAGGCTGAGCGCGGCGATGTTGTAGCGGTTGCCGGTGAGCACGTCGGCCAGCTCCAACACCCCGGACTTGCGCTGGGTGATGCGGAACCGACCCCACCAGCCGGACGGGGTGTCGTACTCGTCGTCGCAGGCCATGACCTGATCGTCGCTGCCATACGGCACGGCGAGGTAGGCGGTGCCCTCGTCCTGGGCCAGGCTGCAGGCGCTGGCGACCTCCTGCCACCACTGGGGCAGGGCGTTGAGGAGGGTGGCGGGGACCGGGATGTTGTGGCCACCGATGCGGATGGCGACGTCGTGGGGTTGGGCCATTTTGCTATTCCTTCTGTGGATGCTGCGGTCTCTGCGGACCTTGGTTGTGGGCGGACTTGCCCATGGCCACCTTGAGTGATGGCCACCTCACTGCACGGACAACTGTGGGATTGTCGCCACAATTGTGGTATTATTCAAATATTCAAATGAGGGTCAGGAGGCGAGGCGCAGGGCTTCGCCCAGGGCGCGGGCCACGGCCTCGGTGTCGACCTTGTCTGGACCACTGCCCAGGTCGTTGAGCAGGGCGTTGACCTGACGCGGCCGGTGGGCCAGGCGGGCCACGGTCTCCCGCTCGCCGAGCAGGGTGGCATTGCTGATCGCGGCGCCAAGGGCCTCCGGGTTCTGGACGTAGTCCAGGAGCTTGAGGCGGCGGAGTTTGATCACCGCATTGCTGCGGTACGGGCGGAACCCATGCTGATCGGCGCAGAGGTTGCCGACCTTGGACAGCGCGGCGCCGACAAAGTCAGCCGCGACGTGGAGGTGAAGGGTCTCGCCGGTCACAGCGCTGGTGACGCTGGCGAAGTAGATGTTCGGGAGGGGTAGGTCGATGTCGTGCATGGCTGCGATCCTTTGGAATTGTGGGGATTGCTGTAAATGTTGGCTCACTCCTTGAGCGGAGCCAGAAAATCCTCGACGGCCTGTCGATCGGCCAGGTCGTGGATGGGGGTGTCACCCACTGCCGACGGCAGCGGATGGGAATAGGCGACCTCACAACGGGCGTCGTGCCCTCGCAGGACCAGGGCCTCGGCCTTGCCTGCGCAGCTGTGTAGGTCCTGGGCCTCGGGCTGCCGCCAGACGTGGGGCAGGCTGACCTCGCAGTGGTCGGAGGAGGGGAGGCATACGGTCAGGATGACCGCGGCGATCAGGTTGGACATGGTGCGGTATCCTTGCGCTGTTGGCGGCTAAACTCGGTGAAATTTCGTGAAAACTGCACAAAATTACCGGAAATGCCGGTAATTTTGGGGAATTTTCTCAGTGGTTTGGCGGGACGCTGGCCGTTTCCTTGACGCTGAAGCAGGGCGAAATGCGGACCACGCGCGCGCGAAAAGAAAAAGGCCGGAGTCCTGGTGGACTCCGGCCTTGCTGTTGGTCAGGCTGCTTCGCCTTTGAGGGTCACACCGTCGTCGGCGCGCTGCTGGGCCGGGAGAAAGGCGCTGGCAATATCGGCACGGGCGGTCTCCTCCTTGGCCAGTGCTACGGCTCCGGCTTTGGTCAGTTCAACGCGCAGGGCTTCGAGCTGTTCCAGTGCCTTCACGAAATCGGCGGCGGTGCCGACCATGCCGGCGGCCTCGCTGATGGCCTTGATCGACTTTTCCAGACCTTTGGTGACGGTTTCGACTTTGATCCCTTGGGCGTCGTCGGCCACTTTCTTGGGCTTGGTGAACTCGCGGAACTCGGCGAAGGTCAGGGCGAAGTCCACAGCAGACGGATTGACCCCGTTTTCGTCACGCTGCGCAGTGACTTTGATAGCCGGGGCGCCGAGCGAATCGACAGCGCGGGGATCGACGAAAACGCGGGCGGCTGCTTTGCGCTCGGTTTTGTTTTCCCCTTTGAACTGCACAAAGGCGAAAGCCTGCACTTTGGAGTCGAAGCGGACAAACTGGCCAGCGTGGGCCAGCACATAGTCCACAACTTGACGGCCAAGGGCGGACAGCTTGCCGGTGGACAGAGTGAGGGCGCTGTTTTTGACCATGTTATTCAGGACGTCCAGCCCGTCGTGGAAGACAGCGCAAACGGCGCCGTAGTTCGCCCAGCTGCCGAAAACGTTATTCATGTTTTCGGCAGATTTGTTCCAGCCGCGGACGGTATCGGCGGACACAACTTGGCCACGGATGGTAGCGGTTACTTTTGCCATGATGCTAGATCCTTCTGATGGTTTACTTTTGAGTAATGCAAACTAGGGCTAGTTTGCATTCCGAAAAGTAAACGGTATCGGACGCTGTGGAAGTGTGTCAGTGCACTGGCCGTTGTTTGCGTGTTCGCTTGTTTGTCAATCTCGCCACGGCTTTGACTGGCCGAACAAGTTACTAGGGCAAACTAGGGCTAGGACATGAATCAGTGACTTCTTGAGCCCACTATTCATCCGATACCGCGCTTATTTTTAAAGTGCATTAACATGTGGGAACGCTTGCCGATAAGGCATAAATCCGTTCGGTTTCCCGTCAAGGCCGCGCCCATCCGGTACAACGAAACCACACCACTGTCCAAGTTTCTTCAGGCAAGCCGAGCCCGTTCCAAATCCTTGCGAATTTAGATGGTCTTGGTCCCCTTCCCCGGCGTTCCGTATACCCACGAAAGCCCCCGTCAGCTCCCCTAGTGCCGCGCATGTTGCACAGGTGCGCGCTGTATCTGCTGATTCTGCTTTCCCCTATCGTCCCCAGTAAGGCGCCGTGGCGCCTCAGTCCATTGGGGTAGGTTGAGCGGGGGCCAGTGCTAGAACGCCCCGGCCAGTAGTGCCCCACATTGTTAAAGAGCGTGGCAAGGGCAAGGCCCAAGCCAAGGGGGCAGGCTAGGCCCTTCCCCTACCGAGGACGCTTTCGTCTCCCCAGTGGCGCCCATTCTACAGACTTAAAAAGACGGGTCAATACCCCGGATGCACTTTTTTCACACTTTTTTGCACCCATAGATCGCCTACCACCTCGGCCAAAATTTTTCCGGTTTTCAGGGCATTTATACTCTTATATATACACAATCAAGCCATAAATAGCCCACCAAGCCCTCCGCTACCCCACGCCATCGCCCCAGAACTCCCTTTACACCACCCACTTCCGCCCATACACTCCGCACATCCACACTTCCACACGCGCCCAGTCAGTCCTCCAGCCCCTCGGCCAACCCAAGACAGACGCCAAGGCCGTACCAAGGAACCAGAAAATGATCGCCACCAAGAAAGACCTGACCAACCGGCTACGCACCAAGATCGACGCCTCGCACAAGACCGCTACCGACATCGTCGACGCCGTCCTGGACTCGATCGCCGAGCTGACCTACGAGCAGGGTAAGCTGACCATCCGCGGTTTCGGCCGTTTCGAGGCCCGCCGCCGCGCCCCGCGCAAGGTCTCCACCGGCCTCGCCGCGGGCTCCCCGCCCGTCGAAGTCCCGGCCAAGGTCGCCCTGTGCTTCACCGCCGGCCGCGAGCACGTCCGTACCGCCGACTGATAGCACCACAGAGCACTGTTGTAAGCCGCCCTCCGGGGCGGTCCCCACTTCCAGGACCTACCGATGACCCAGCGCAGACAAGTCACCCCCGGCAACCTCCCGCCCATGCAGCACTACATCCCGCCGGTGGACGATGAGCGCCTGGGTGGCATGAGCGATTCTGTTCGGGAGGTGATCGGCGCGCTGAAGCAAGACCTGCTGCCGCTCGACGTGCAGATGCAGATCGTCAACTCGATGTCGCCTGCAGCCCGGCGGGAGATGGTGGCCAAGATCGCTGGCCTGGAGGCGTCGGTGCTGATGACTTTCCGCCAGCAGATCACCCTGGTCGACACCGTGCTGCGCCGCATCGTGAACGACGACGGCACCGTGACGCCCTCGGCCGAGGACTACGACATCCCGCTGAAGGACGCCTTGAACCTGTCCCTGAAGGTGACCCAGGTGATGGTGCGGGATCTGCCGAAAATCTACTCGCTGGACCGCATCCAGAGGCAGGAGGAGGCTTTGCGCCGGGTGATGGAGACCCACCTGAGCAGGGACCAGCAGGAAGCCCTACTGCTCGAGCTAGAGCGCATCGAGCATGGCGTCGAGTAGACGTTTTAACAAAACCGTCACACCTAGTCGGGTCAAAAACCCGTCGATAGAATCGGCTGCCCCAAGTCGGGGCGTTTCTCCATGAGAAGGACTATCAATTGAAATACCGTGTGCTTGGGGTGCCTGTGCAGTTCTCTGAGGATGGAACCTGGGAGGTTTGTATTGACAATGCGGCAGTGAAGCAGGCTGGACGCCTTTTCCTGGTCGCAACCCTGAATCTGATCCAGGCGACGGAGCGACTTACCGGACTGCAGCTACCCGTGCGTATGGTTCAGATTGAGCACGGCTGCACGCCCAACATTCAGATCCGTGTAGCCCAGTAAGGAGCTGCTGTGTCCGCTTCCGCATCAAGCCGCCTCCGAATGCAGCTCAACCGCGAGGAGGGCCTGCGGGAGCTGGACAAGACGGTGACCAAGTACGGCTTCGTCTCCGGCAGGCCGTACTCCTTCAAGGACCACGAGTACCAGATCGACATCATCAGGGACACCCGATCCAGGATCAGCGTGCGTAAGTGCTCGCAGGTCGGCCTGTCCGAGCTGATGGTCCAGAAGATCCTGGCCATGTGCGCGACCATGAAGCACACCCGGATCATCTTCACCCTGCCGACCCGCGACATGGCCATGGCCTTCTCGAAGGACCGCTTCGACGGCGCCATTGACCAGTCCGAGTTCTACTCCGGCCTGATGGAGAAGGCGTCCAACAGTGCCTCCCAGAAGAAGATCGGTACCTGCACCCTCTACATCACCGGCAGTTTCGGCGCGAACTCCGCCATTTCCGTACCGGCAGAAGTGGTCATCTCGGACGAGGAGGACTTCTCCAACGAGGTGATCCTCGGCAAGCTCAACTCCCGACTCCGCCACGCCAGCCTGGTCGACGAGATGGGCAACCGCGGGATGAGGATGCGATTCAGCACCCCGACCGTGGAGGACTACGGCGTCGACGCCGGCTTCCAGATGGGCCACCAGGCCTACTACATGGTCCGGTGCGACGGCTGCGAGACCTTCGTGCTCCCCGATTTCTTCCAGGACTTCGTCGTCCCTGGACTTGACCGCGGCATTATCGAGTTGTCCAGGGACGACCTGCGCAACCCGTTCTTGAAGTTCCAGGAGGCGTGGATCAAGTGCCCCTGCTGCGGCAAGGACCTGAAGAACAGCCTGCTCGACCCGTCCCGCCGGCAGTGGGTGGCCAAGAAACCTGACATCTGGGACCACAGCTACCAGGTCTACCCGTGGGACGTGCCGAAGTACAACACGGCGCCGGCCATCATCAAGCAGCTTGGCGACTACCCGCTCAAGAGCGACTTCTACAACTTCGTGGTGGGCCTGCCCTACAGCGATGCCGAGAACACCTTCATCGTCACCGAGGAGATGCGCCTGCGCATGTCCATCGTGGAGATGTGGCGCTACCAGAACACACTGATCGGCAGCCAGACCGTTGCCGGGATGGACGTGGGCAAGATTTGCCACTTCGTCGTGCTGGCCAGGCGCGGCAAGCGCTGGGACCTGGTATGGGCCGAGAAGATCCGCAACACCAAGGAAGATCCGGCGACCCCGCAGGTGCTGGCACGCTTCGACTACTACCGCATCCAGAAGCTGTGCATCGACGCCGGCCCGGACATCACCCTGGTCAACAACCTGGTGTCGGCCCGGGAGCAGATCAGTGCGGTGGTCTACGTGCGCAGCGTCTCGAGCCTGCTGCCGATCGAGATGAAGCAGGACGGGGACGTGGTCAACGCCGACCGTACCAAGACGCTGAGCCTGACGCTGAACAAGCACAACTCCGGCGAGATTGGCTATCCGCGCGACGAGCAGGTGACCCGTGAGATATTCGACCACCTGAAGACGACCAAGAAGATCCGCGAGCGCAACGCTGACGGCAACATGACCGAGCGGTTCGTGAAGACCTCCGACACCGACCACTGGGTACATGCTCTCAACTACGCGATGATCGCCGGCATGTGCGTCGAGGACCTGGGCCTGGAGGAGATCGTGTCCGCGGCGCCGGCGGTGGGCAAGGTCCGGGTGGGCTCGAAGTCCGAGTCGGCCAAGAAAGGCGAAAAAGTTCGGTACGGGTGGTAATAAATAAGCAAAGCGGTATTGCCACACTTATGGGCGTTGCGCGTAACTGGTTGAATTGAGTGGAAAATCGGCTGTTGCAATTCGGATTTCCCCTCATACAATCCACAGTTACGCAAACCCACATAAGCACATGATGGCGACTCAGCAGAACAAACGAGCTCCACGCTCCAAAGCGACGAAGGCCCCGAACTCGGGCGCCACGTTCGTTCTGCCGTCGAAAAACCTGGCAGGTAAGGCCAGGGCCAAGCGCCCTGGCTCCGACCTTGACCGCGGTCAGTCCATCTCCAACAGCCTGAATCGCTACGCGGCGAACGCGATTCAGAACATCCGCAATCGCTCCGACATCAACGAGATCATCCGCACGCTGATGCGTGAGGACGGCCTGTTCTCGTCGGCTGCGAACAGCATGGTCTCCCTGGCGGCCGGCAGCGGGTACAGACTGGCCGGCTACGATGCGGCCGGCGCCATGGACCTCAGCGTGATGTCCATGGCCTACAGCATGTTGGATCGCTTCGGCACGCTGCACGACTACAGCCAGGGCTTCAACGACAAGCCCGGTGTGCAGTCGCTGCTGACCACCCTCCAGACCGATGTGATCGGCACTGGCGGGTGCGGTGTGGAGTTGGTGCTGGACAAGGTCTTCGGGCCTGAGCGCCTGGTGCCGGTCGGCTACTCGACCATCACCTGGGAGGCGGACGGGAAGGGTGGTCGCTACCCGACCCAGGACAGTGGGGAGATCAACCTCAACCTGCCGACCGTGTTCGTCGCCGAGCACAACCGTAACGCCGACGAGGCGTACTCGGTGAGCATTCTGCGCCCGGGTCTGTCGCACACGATCAACTTCAACGAGTTCCTCGAAGATACACACCGTGCTGTAAACCGCACTGGCCACAGCCGGCTGATCGCTAGCCTGATTGCTGAGAAGGTGTGGGCCGCGGCTCCGGACGACGTGAAGAACAATCCCGCCAAGCGGGCTGCGTACTTCAACGCCGTCCGGACTGAAGTCGAGGAGGCCCTTGCTGGCCTGGAGCCGGAGGACGCCCTGGTGTCCTACGACTCTGTCGAGTACTCGGTGGAGGACATCGGCGGCAACAAGGCCGACTACAGTGTCCTCCTGACCACCCTCGGCAACCTGCTGGGCGCATCGCTCAAGACTCCGGCAACGGTGTCTGGCCTGCGTGCCAGCGGTGGCCAGGGGTTGTCCAACGCCGAAACCCTGATCTACCTGAAGGTCGTTGAGGCCGTCAGGGCGCCGGTGGAAGAAGTCCTGTCCCGCGCCCTGACCCTGGCAATCCGCCTCATGGGCATCGACGGCTACGTCCGCTTCGAGTTCATGCCGGTGAACCTCCGCCCGGAGGAAGAACTGGAAGCCTACAAGGGCACCAAGCAGAAGCGAATCCTTGAGATGCTCAGCTTCGGCCTGATCAACGACGCCGAGGCCTGCTACGAGCTTGGCATCCGCCCGCAAGGCCTGATGCAGGAGCTCGCCGGCACCGGGTTCTACGGCAAGTCGCAGACCGCGGCCAACGCCGGAACCGGCGACGACCAGGGCGGCGGTAGCGAAGGGGAGCGCAGCAGCTCATCCGGTCGCGCACTCAACCCCGACACCCCCTCTAAATCCGGCGGGAAAGACCAATGAAATTCTCTCTGTGGATGGGCGACCAGGAGTCCCACGCAGCCCTCGACTTCTTCGAGAAGAAGTTCGCCGGAACGCTGCCTGAAAAGCAGGCGTTCCGCGATGACGGCGAGCCGCGCCTGGACAAGAACTTCAACGTCCTGGAAGACCGCAAAGGCCTCTACCTGCTGGAGCGTTTCGGCGACAAGGCAGTGGTCAAGGTGCACGGCTCGCTCACCAACGGCTATCAGTGGTGGCACCCGTACACCTCCGGCCAGGTGACCAGCTACGAAGCCATCCGCGATGCACTGGCCATCGCTGCCGGCGAGCAGGGTATCAACGAGATCTACATGGACTTCGCCACCGGTGGCGGCGGGGTTCGCGGGCTGGATACCGCCTCCGAGGCGATCAGCCGGGCCAATGCCATCAAGCCGGTGTACGCCCACACCGACAGCCACGCCTTCTCGGCCGGCTACTGGTTGGCCTCCAGCGCCCGCCGTGTCACCTCCAGCCGTATGGCTGAGGTTGGCTCGATCGGCACCCTGATGGTGCTGGAGAACTACACCGATGCCGCGGCCAAGGCAGGCATCAAGTACCACGTGTTCCGCGCCGGCGAGTTCAAGGCCATCGGCCTGCCGTTCGAGGAACTGACCGAGGAGCACTCGGCCTACCTCCAGGACAACCTGGAGAAGACCAACAAGTTCTTCCTCGAGCACGTATCCCGCCACCGCAACCTGATGCTGAGCGATAAGCAGCAGTGGGGCGAGGGCAAAACCTTCTACGCCGACGAGGCACTGAAGGTGGGCCTGATCGACCGAGTCACCACCATGGCCGATCTTCTTGGGAGCAGCGCTTCCGCAACCAACCCCATCGACAACCGGAGATTCGAGATGCTCGATGCCGAAAAACTGGCTCAGATTGCGGCCGGCGCTGACCCGAAGGAAGTGCTGACCGCCGAGGAGCTGACCGTCTACCTGGCAAGCCTGGAAGGTGCCGGCGAGCCCGAGGCAAATGGCGAAGGCGCCGGCGAACCGGAAGCAGGTGCTCCCGAAGCTGGTGCCCCGGCTCCGGCCGCTTCTGCCGACCTGGCCGCCGCCCTGAAAGAGAACGGCCGCCTTGAGGTCAAGCTGGAGGCCGCCCAGGCCGACAACGAGGCCCTGAAGCAAGCCCTGGAAGCCCGCGACGCCCAGATGTCCGGTCTGATGGCCGTGGCGCAGGCTGCAGTCGCCAACCTGCAGATGGCCCTCAACCTGCCGAAGGAAGCGAAGGCTACCCCGGCTGAGGTCGTAGCGCAGTTCACCGAGCTGCAGGGGCAGATGGCAACCCGCTTCCCGCGTGGTCAGAAGACCACCACCCCGACCGCCGATTCCACCCGTGCCCCTGCCGGCACCTCGTTCCGTAGCGCATAAGGAGGCCCACAGTGGCTGAGTTCAAGTTCAACGTCCTTACCCACAGCCCGGAGCGACTGAACGTCATCTCCACCAAGCTGGGTCCCGACGTCAACACCAAGTACAGCGACAAGGACAAGCGCAAGGCCGTCAAGATGGGCGCCCTGGCCAACCACGTCCTGTGCGCTGGTGGCGACGAGATCGAAGGCTTCATCGACTCCGTCGATACCGCCACCCAGGATGGCTTCTCCTTCGGCGGTGTGGCCCGCGGCAACCGCGGCTTCCGTGTCGAGGCCCAGGTCGGTGCCAACCAAGGCGCCACCGCCATGAAAGTCGGCGACTTCGTGGTGGCTGACGTCCAGCTCGCTGTCGGCACCAAGGGCCTGCCCCAGGTGAAGACCGGCGCCCCGGCCACCCACAAGTACCGCGTGATGACCGTCAACGGCACCGGCGTAGCCGGCGACGTCGTAGTCCTCGAGCTGCTCTAACCCGATTCATGCCCCCACTTACAGGAGTGGGGGCATCAGTAGATAAGGAACCCGCATGAAAAAGTTTGCTGTGAAGTACTGGGCCAAGGACGAGAAGGGCCAGAAGGTCCTGAAGGAAGTCCCGCTGACCGTCGAGGCCTACAAGCACGCCGCCGAGAAGGGCATGACCCTGCGTCAGTACGTGAAGCACATCGCCCACGACGCCGACTACAGCATGGGCGACCCCCTGGACCAGATGTACGCCCAGTCCGGTCTGTTCGACTCCCAGAAGTTCAACATGCCCAGCATGACCCTGAAGGAGCTGATCGCCGAGCCGCTGGCCGACGGCTTCCGTCGTCCGGATGGCAGCGACAACAGCCTGGGCGCCCGTCTGCTGTACCCGCAGCTGATCCTGGAGACCATGCAGGCCAACGCCATGCGTGACGACGGCAGCGACATCCTGGCCATCTGGGAAGGCCTGGTCTCCACCAGCCGCAACATCAACGGCACCAAGGCAGAACAGCCGATCATCGACACCACCGCTCCGGAAGGCAGCCGCTCGGGTCGCATCGCTCAGCTGGCGGAGCCGGAGACCATCGTCAGCATCACCACTGGCGACAAGTCGTACCGCATCCCGACCAACTCGATCGGCCTGATGATCTCCGACGAAGCCATGCAGGCGACCACCATCGACCTGGTTCGCATCGTGATGGAAGCCCAGTCCCGTGGCGACCGCATCCGCCGTGTGAACGAGATGCTGCGCTCGATGGTGTTCGGTGACGTCGACACCGGCATCGCCGCCCTTCCGGTGACCAAGGTCAGCGAGTTCGACTCGAGCATCACCGTGGCGAACAAGATCACCAAGCGCGCCTTCATCAAGTGGCTGCACGCGATGGAGAACTTCGCCATCAACAACGTGCTGACCAACATCGACACCGCCCTGGACGTCGACGAAGGCCTGTTCCCGAAACAAGGCTCGGGCGACGCCTCCAAGATCAGCACCCCGTGGGGCGGCCTGGATCTGGGCCTGACCGTTCCGAAGGTCACCCCGTTCAAGGCCGAGACCTTCGGCGCCGGCATCCTGGTTGGTGTCGACAGCCGCTACGCCATCCAGCGCTTCGTCAACGTGTCGGCTTCCTACGACGCGATCGAAGAATACGTGATGCGTAAGGCGACCGGCTTCCGCGTCGACTACGGCGAGATGGCCACCCGCCTGATGGACGAGGCCTGGTCCGTCCTGAGCCTGGAACCTTAATGAGCCGGCCGGGGGAGTGATCCCCCGGCCCCTCGGGAGAGCGTGATGGAAGAAAAAGCAGTAGCAGCGAAGGCCGAGAAGCCGGCCAAGAAAGTCGAAGCGGCCGAGTCGAAGCTGGTCAAGGTCGAGAACCTGACCTTCAGCTTCCAGCGTCAGCCGTCCACCGGCATCGTCATCATGGGCAAGGCCACCGCCGAGCTGAAGGATGACGGCTGGCTGGAGAACCAGATCAACGCTCGCATCCTGAAGCGGGTGTAACCGATGACCGTCCTCAACCTGACCACCTTCGACCAGATCCGCGGCGTGCTGACGGTGTCCCCGGCAGACCTGCCTGACTCCGTGCTCGCCTCCTACGGCCTGGAAGACGACCTGGGCGCGGATCTCGACGCCTGGGCCGCCGGCTGGTCATCGGTTGTGGACGCTGGCCAGAGCCGCCTCCTGCGGCTCTATGCCAAGTACTTCTGCGCCGGGTCCGTCGCCAGAACCGCTCAGGTCTTCGTTCTGACCAAGGCCAGCGACGGTTCCAACGAAGGTCAGCGCAGCGACGCAGACGGGTTCCTGTGGCTGTCCGAGACCCTGCTCGCCAAGGCCGCCGGGTTCAAGGACCAGTTCCTCGAGGCCGCCGGAGCCGCTGCCTCCAGCCAGCGGATGACTTTCGCTTCCCGCGTCACACCGGCCCGGGACCCGATCACTGAGGCCCGCAGCTGATGTTCCTGGGACTGGTCGCACAGCGCAAACTCGTCGAGTCCTTCGACGCCTGGGACGAGGCCGCGCAGGCGTTCGTCCCCGGGGCGTTCGTCGGCCGCATCGAGATCGCCGACCGGTTCCTGTCGAACTTCAACAAGCCTCTGCGCCGCCGGATGCTGTTCACCGCGCCCGATGTGGTGTTCCCGGCCAGCCGGACGTTCCGCCACTCTGGAACCGGCGACGTGTACCTGGTCGGCCAGAGCCGCCAGGACGCCACCGCCACCGGCGGGAACCCGCACATCATGCTGACGGTGTGCCACTTGGTCACCGAGGAGCCGAACGGCTCCTCTGGGCTGGCCACGATCTACCGTAAGGCCCCGGCCGGACCAAGCTCAGAACCGGGCTGGCTGGTAGAGACGGAACTGGCCAAGGCGTTCATGGACATCGAGTTCCGGACCAGCGCATCGGAACCGGAAACCTTCGAGGTCCGGGTCCAGAACTTCTTCGGGTTCCTGCCTCGGCACATCGAGTGTCAGCCCTGGGACTTCGTTGAGCTCCAGGGCAAGCGGTTCCGGGTCGTCGATGCTTTCGCCGACTCCGGCCTTGCCGGGCTGCGCGTCGACCAGGATGAGGACCCCCGTATCAATTTCGTGCTCCGCCGGAAGGGTTCTCGAACCTACAACCGGCTGACCCACGAGTACGAGGCCGTCGACACCGTGCACAACGTGACCGGGTACCTGGTCCGCGAGAAGGAGTTCCCGACCTGGTCCTCTGATGCCACGCCGTACCTGGACGTGGTGATCGAGCGGTCCCACATCGGGTTCCAGCCGGTCCCCGACGATATGTCCCTGGTGTACGAGGGTCGGTCCCGAGTGATCCGCCACGTCTCGCTGCAGGCCGGCGAACGACAGTACTTGCTGAGGTGCGAGTGATGGCCAAGGGCAAGTTCCGGGAGCAGGCGGACGACATGAACTTCTCCCTGTCGATGCTGCAGAACAGCGCGATCAAGAAGGCGATGGCTGCCGGCGTGCGCGCCGCTGTGATCACCGACACGGGAGGCCCCTCGACCGTCCAGGACTCGTCGAACGCCGCGGTGCACTGGGTGGTGGTGCCGGACAAAGGCACGCCGAGGGCTCCATGGAAAACAATGAGAGACCTTCGTGCACGCCTGGGCCGCGGAAAGAAGCGGAAGGGAAAGCGGCCACCGAAGGTAGCGGTGGTAGGGCACCGCGGAAGTAACCACGGCAACGGGCGTGGTACCGACGCAAAGGCTCTGGCAGCGGTGGCCAAGTACCTGGCGGCCAGGGAGCGCCGAGAAGTGCTGGACAGGGTTGTTGTCGGCCGCCTGGACCCGGTGCGGAAGTTCTACTTCTACAACGCCATCGAGTCCGGCGTGTTCGGCAAGAAGGGAGAGGACGGCGCCTACGACGACTACGCCGAAAACGCCAACCTCGAGGCCGCCGGCAACGCCGCCGTCGCCGCAGCCCTGAAAGCAGCTGAGGAAGCATTCGTCGCCGGCTTTGCACGGAGCAAGTTCAAGAAATGACCTGGCACACCTCCACCGTGGACGGCGACATCGTCATCCGCGACACGATTTTCGAGAAGGCTGACGCAGCGATGCGCTTCTGCTTTGGCCTCGGCGACGACACCGACGCAGGACAGACCGCCGCTGGACCGCTGTTCAAGCAGGACGGCGACTTCTTCATGTTCGAGGCGGAGATCGTCGACGTTGAGCGATCAGGCCCCAGCCGGTCATCTCCATTCCGGTGCTTCGGCACCCTGGGCGTGAGCCTGATGACGAAGAACAGCAGCCGGGAGCTGTACCACAGAAAACTGCTCGAGCAGACCGCCCGCTGGTTTGCCGACAAGACCATCCGGGGAATCCGGTTCCGATCCTTTCTGCCTGTGTCGACGACCCAGCTGATCGGATTCACGTCGTACTCCGGCGTGATCAACTTCGATTTTGAAATGACCCAGGAGCAATAACATGCCTGTTCGCAGCTTCACCGATACCTCTGCCGTTTCCCTGGCATATGCCCTGGGCGATGGTTTGACTCCTGCCGACTTCTCGGCGAAGACCTTCAAGTTCCTCCCGTACACCGCCGAAGGCTTCCAGATGTCGAAAGAGGCCCAGGCCTCCACCGCGATCACTTCTACCCGCCGCACCTCCGGCTCGAAGAACACCCGTGGCTCCGCGTCCGGCTCGGCCACCGTCGAGTTCGGCGCCGTCGACT
Source organism: Pseudomonas sp. OF001 (assembly GCF_904426495.1). Taxonomy (NCBI): domain Bacteria; kingdom Pseudomonadati; phylum Pseudomonadota; class Gammaproteobacteria; order Pseudomonadales; family Pseudomonadaceae; genus Pseudomonas; species Pseudomonas sp. OF001. Next base: position 235,662 of record NZ_CAJGBM010000012.1, read on the forward strand.
TCGTGCGCGACATGTTGAGCCTGGCCCTGATGTCCAACTGGGCCGACGTCACCCCGGGCACCCCGGCCGCCGGCCAGTACCTGATCGACAGCGACGTCAAGAAGTTCATGGCGGTCGAGAAGACCACCAAGTCCGGCCCGCTGGCTACCGATGTCCAGTACCACGAGCGCTACTACGGCACCATGGTCAACGACATGACCCTGGAGTTCGGCGATGCCTCGCTGATCACCATGGCCGTGAACACCATCAGCACTTTTGCCGACTACGCCAACGCGGCGGCCGGTGCCAACGGCCTTGGCGGCTCTCTCGCCACCACCGCCAAGGTGGTCCCGCCGGCCTACGAGATCGCCGACTCCAGCAACAACCTGAAGTCGCTGATCGTCAAGAACGCAGCCGGCGTACCGCTGGAGATGACCTTCTCCGACGCCAGCCTGCAGATCCAGAACAACGTGCGCGAGCAGACCGGCCTGGGCTACGAGTTCGCAGCTGGTGTCGGTGTCGGCAAGGTCGGCGTGTCGCTGTCCGGCGAGGTCTACTTCTACGACCAGACCATCCTGGCCGCGCACATGACCAACCAGCGCCTGTCGGCCGAAATGTCGATCGAGACTGCCCAGGGCACCTACACCATCACCATGCCTAAACTGGTTGCTCAGTCGCCGTCGAACAGCGCCGGCGGCGAGAACCAGGACTACAAGACCTCGGTCACCCTGACCGCAGAAGAAGGCGAAGTCACGATCGGCGGCGAGGTGAAGAACTGCGCCATCGCCATCGTCTTCGTGCCGAAGCCGTAATCGCCCGCCCACAAATCCACATCTGTGGATTTGTGGGCGGCCTTTGAGTAAAGTGGCGGGTATTCGTACCGCCACTTTCAAGGACACAGAAATGCTCGAACTCGACACTCTCGCCGTTGACCCCACTGCCGCCGAAGAAGGCACCTGGGCCAACTTCATGGGTGGCCGTTTCCTGATCGCTCGCCACAACTGCGACAAGGCCAACCAGCTCCGCTCCAAGATGACCCTGGAAAACTGGGACAAGATCACCGCCGGCGACGAGGCCGCCGAAGAACTGGCCCGCGAAATCACCGCCCGTGTCACCTCCGAAGCCATCCTGCTGGGCTGGGAAGGTGTGGCCAAAGACGGCAAGCCGCTGGAGTACACCCCGGAGCTGGGCTACCAGTACCTGATCGACCCGCGCTTCCGTGACCTCGCTCAATTCATCGAGAACTACTCGCTGAACCGCGCCAACTACCGCGAGAAGGCCGAGCGTGAAGTGATCGAGTCGGTAAAGGTTTCTGCCGCCTCCTGATCAAGCACGGGGCGAAAGGCCTCCAGGCGATGAAGACCCTCGAGCAGAAATTCGGGAAGCCTCACCCGGAGCTCGAGGGCTTCAAAGAGCCGCTGCCTCAGTTCAGTTGGCTGCCAGAGTCCTTCTTTCGCCTGCACAGGCGGCGGCAGCACCATGAGTCAGGGTTCCAGCCCTTCCCCTTGCGGGAGATTGCCGATTTCGGCCGGCATGTCCTGCGCCTCGACAACTCCCTCCAGCCCCTTTTCTTCAGGTGCATGGAGGAGACGGACAACGCTGTTCTGTACGACCACTACACGAAGGCCAAAGAAGCCTCGGAAGCCGCCGCAGAAGGCACCAAGAGACCAAAGTCCCGACGTAGGTAGCCTCCATGGCCAAGTTTGAAGTCGATTTTTCTGAAGCGTTCCGGCAACTCGCTGCCTTCCAGTCCCGCCTGGAGACGATGGGCAACGCCCTCGACAAGCTCCAGAAAGACGCCAACAAGCCGAACCTGGCAGCCAAGAAGCTGATCAAGGACGTCACCAGCAACATGGTGGCACTCGAGGGGTCGCTGAAGGGGTATGCCAGCGACATGAAGGCCACGTTGGATGCCCTCGACCGGTCGTCCAACACTGCCATCTCTCAGCTCGGCAAGATCGCCGCGGCCAACCTCCGCCTTACCGCTTCCGCTGACGCCTACTTGGGCAAGAACAAGGAGCTCGAGCGACTCCTGGCTGATACCTCAGCCAAGTCCGCCTTCGTCCGCTGGACAGAGAAGACCCGCAACCTGACCAACGAGCTGGCAGGCGAGAACAAGTACCTCAGCGCGCAGATCAAGGCGCTCAGCACTGAGGAAGGCCGGACCAGCCTCATCCGCCGGGCAACACTGGCGTCGCAGTCGAAGCAGCTCACCGCCGCCCACCAGATGGCCCTGGCGAACAAGGAGCTGAAGCAGCAGGAGGAGCTGCTCGGCGCGATGTACGGCAAGTCCAACGCAGTCCTCCGCGCCCGTATCGCCGAGACCGTCAAGGCCTTCCAGGAGGAGACCAAGCTCGCTGGCAAGTTGGCCGAGACCCAACGTGCCACCGACAGCCTGACCAGCGGAATCCGCCGCCAGATCATCCAGCAGGAGGAGCTGAACAAGGGCATCTCCCAGTCGATCACCTTCCAGCAGCGCGAGCGCAACGCCGTCGACGAGCTGATCCGCCGGCAGGCCAGCCTCAACGGAGGCCTGGCTGAACAGGCTGTCACGCTGAAAGCGGTCAACCAGGTCCGCGAGAAGGAGATCACCGAGGAGATTCGCCAGCAGGCGCAACTTGCTCAGCTCGAGCGACAGCTCCGGAGCCTCAACGGAGGCATGGCCGAGAACATTGCCCGCACCCAGCAGGCCATTCGGGAGCGCACCAAGCAGATCCAGGCCGACGGCAAGGAGCGGGACACCCTCAAGGAGCTGACCAGCGCCGAAGCGATGTCCCAGGCTTCCAACGAGCGTGCGACCTCCGCGCTCAAGGCGAAGAACGCTGTCGCCCTTGAGCTGGCCCGGTCTATCCACCGGATGACCGAGGCAGAAGCTCGTAACATGGCCCAGGCCGAGGCCTTGATCGCGGCAACGAAGCGCCATAACAACGCGCTACTGGAAGAAGCCCGTGCCGCACACGGCATGAGCAAGGCCCAGAAAGAGCTCAACAGCGAGCGGGACAAGGCGGCCAACACCCTGGCCAGGCTGAAGGCCCAGAAGGCTCTGGCCTCCAGCGAGGACGGCCGCGCCATCAGCGTGCTTCGGCAGCAGATCAAGGAGCAAGAGCGGTACAACCTGGTGCTGGCCAAGTCCACCTTGGAGCTGCTCGGCTTCTCCAGCGCCCAGCGAAAGGCGACCATGTCGCTTCACGCCGGCTCCCAGAGCGCTGCTGCACTGCGCGCCGGCCTTGCTGGTCTACAGACCAGCATTGGCATGTACACCAGCTCGACCATCCTGCTGGCGTCGGCCACCTATGCCATGGCCGCCACCCTGCGAAGCGCCGTAGTCACCGGCGCCGAGTTCACTGCGACCATGGCCAGGGCCAACGCGGTGATGAACGCCACGTCCGAAGCGTGGCAGCCGGATGGCATGGCTGCCATGGAAGCTCAGGTGCGAGCCCTGGGCGCTACCACCTCCTACACCGCGAGTGAAGTCGCCGCTGGTCTGGTGGAGCTCGGCCAGGCAGGCCTGTCGACCACCCAGGCCCTGCTTGCCCTGAAGCCAGCGCTCAACCTGGCCCTGATCGGCAACATCACCATGGCTGAGTCCTCGGACATCGCCACCAACGTGATGATGATGTTCCACAAGGAGGCGAAGGACCTCACGAACATCGTCGACATCATGGCGGTGGCGGCGAGCCGATCGAATACCAACATCACTCAGCTCGCCAACGCACTGACCTACGCCGGCCCGGCCGCCCAGTCGGCTAACGTGAGCCTGGAGCAGACCACCGCCGCGATCGCCACCTTGTCGAACAACGGCATCAAGGCGTCCAGGGCCGGTACCGCACTGCGCAGGCTGTTCGTCAGCATCGTCAACCCTACCAAGAAAGGGGCCGCCGTCCTTGACCAGTACGGCGTGTCGGTCAAGGACGCCGAGGGCAAGACCAAGTCGCTGTCCAACATCATCCGCCAGCTCAACGAGAACATCCCGGAAGTAGACCGCCTGGCAGCTATCCAGGATCTTGTCGGGGTGTACGCCACTTCCCCGATCGTGGCGCTGGTTGCTAAGCCGGAGGAAATGGAGAAGCAGCTGCGGTACATCGAGACGGTGGGCAATGCCGCCGAGGAGATGCGCCGCAAAATCGAGGACAACCTCAAGTTCGACTGGAAGCAGGTCACATCGTCCTTCGAGGAGCTGAAGCTCACCGTCTTCGACAACTTCGAGTGGCTGCTGCGAGAAACCTCGAAGTCCATGACGCTGTGGATGAACGAGCTGAAGATGCCGGCCATGGCGTTCGATGCCTCGGGCGCTACGATCAAACTGCCGAACCTGGACCCGTCCAGGATCACCGGCAGCATGGACTCCACCAGCGGCCAGTGGAAGGCGGATGTGGAGAGCCTGAAGGCATTCCGCGAAGCGATGGCTCATACCTTCGCCATCGCGGAGGACGGCACAAACACCGTCTACACCAAGCTCGACATTCTGACCCAGCAGGCCAAGACCTTCGGAACTGTTCTGGCCTTGTCAGCTGCGGGATTCCTGGCGTTCAAGGTAGCCGCCGGCGTAGGCGGGGTGTTCTCGTCACTCTCCCACGACGCAGGGCTGATGGCCACCCACATGGCCATCCTGCGCGACCGCACCCTGGCTGCCGCCGCCGCCAACTCACCTCTGCGCCTATCCATCGCCGCAGCCGGCACCCAGCTGTCAGTGTTCAGGATGCAGGCCGGGCTCGCCGTAGGCGGCATGGTGTCGATGGTACGCAGTCAAGGCGTCGGCACCCTGGCGATGCGTACCTACACCGGCGCCGTGGCGATGGCCACCGCGGCAATGAACGCCTTCACGCTGCAGAACGCCAAGGCCGCGCTGCTCGCCGCGTTCACTGGCGGGGTCAGCCTGCTCACCGGCGCTATGAAAGGCCTTGCTCTCGCCCTCCAGGGGGTTGCCATCGCAGGGCGTGTGGCCATGGCCGCCCTTGGCTGGGCAGGGCTGATCCTTGGCCTCTACTCGGCCTGGCAGGTCTACAAGGAAGCGGACCCGGTCAAGCAGCTCGGCGCCGAGGACGAGAAGGCCAAGGCATTGGAGAACAGCTACCGGTCGCTGACTGAAGCGGTCAACGAGTATGGGTATGCCCGCGAGAGCGCCGCGCTCCGCGGCCAGATCCGTAGCGACCAAGAGCAGATCGACGCCATTGGTAAGCGCCGGGCTGTGCTCGGCGAGAAGGAGGCTGAAGCTAAGGCCCGCGGCCTGGATGTCGACTTCACTCTGGAGTACAGCCTGCTCAAGGAGGAGGAGGCACGTTACCGCCAGTCGATCGAGAACTCCCACGCTGCCCTCAAGGATCGCCTGATGACTCTCGGCGAGGCCGGGGAACTCAGCGACCAGCAGGTCAGGAAAGCAGAGGAGATCAAGGCTGCTGAGGAAGCACGCAAGAAAATCACCTGGGAGTTGTACCACGACGCTGACAAGTACAACGAGGCACTCAAGGCGTCGGACGATCACCTGGCAGAACTGAACCGCCAGCTCGACCAGCTCCGTGGAAAGTCTCAAGCTGCTGCCGTCTCTCTGCTCACCGCGGCTTCCCGCCTGTCCAAGTACCGCGAGGAAGGCCAGAAGGCCCTCAACGCCAACTGGTTCGACAAGAACGCCACCGCCAGCGAGCAATACGCTGAGTACGGCCGGCAGCTGGTTGAAGTGCGCCAGAAGATCGCCGAGGCCCCTGGCAAGAACATGGATGCCAGGGAGCTGGTCAAGCAGGAGACCGATCTTCTCAAGAAGCAGCAGGACCTGATCCCGGAGCTCACCTCTCAGTGGCAGAGTCTGCTGGACACCAAGGAAGAAGCCAGCCTGATCGGAAAGGACGACGCGGCCAAGCTGCCGCTCATCGCCGAACGGCTGAAAGCCGCCCAGGCGTCGCGCGACAGCTACATGGTCAACGGCCAGGCCCCTGCATTCGGCACGAAAGGCTTCTCTGCCTACCAAGCAGCCGAGGTTCGTGTCACCGAGCTGCTGAAAGAACAGGACTCCATCAAGAAGTCGCTCCAGAAGACAGGAGAGAAGATCGGCAAGCAGGCTGACCGCGAGCTGGAACAGGCCAAACAGGCATTCGAGCAGCTGCAGAAGAAGTTTGACCCGGTCGGCGCCGCCAACACGGCGCTGGAGAAGGCCAGGACAGAGCTGTCTCTGCTCCGCAAGAGCGGGGAAATCACCCCTCAACAGGAAGAACGCGCGCTCGTCTACCTGAAGGCCGAGCACAAGCGAGCTGTCGACGAGCAGATTTCCTCCTACATCAGCCTGCGCGAGCAGCAGGACAAGAACTACCGCAGCCTGCGAGAGCTACAGGACGCCTACTCTGGCGGGGACTCGGCTCTGGTCAAGCATGCCGACGAGATGGCCAAGCTGAACCAGCTCTATGCGGACGGCGCCGTCGGAATGCTGGAGTACCTGCGGATCAAGCAGCGTATCGGCGAGTCCAGCCTAAAGACAGCGGCAGATGGGCTTCCCACGGCAACCCTGCCGTCCGACAACACCTTGGCCACGCCCTTCTCCGACGCCTTGAATGTCCACTTGGAGCGTGCCCAGGGCATCCAGACCTTCGAGGACAGAGCCGACCAACTGGAGATCGACAGGCACAACGGGTACGCCGCGATCAACGAGGAGTACCTGAGCCAGAAGGATGCCGTCGACGCGCTGTTCGAGAAGGAGAAGAACGAGGCCGATCACCAAGCACGGATGCTGAAAATCCAAGCGGATGCGCAGCGTAAGCGGGACAGCTTGAACGCGGAGTACACCAGGGCATCGAACCTTCAGGCGGATAAGCGCGCTGACTACGAGCAGCAGATGGGCATGCTGATCATGTCCTCTGCCCTTGGCACAGCCCAGGATCTGCTCAGTGCTTACGCCTCGGTGGCTGAGGACGCTACTGCAGGGCAGAAGGCTGCGTTCGCCGCTATGAAAGCGCTGGCCATTGCACAGATCATCGTCAACACCGAGGTGGCCGCTTCCCAGGTGGCGGCAGACATGACCATCCCCTTCTTCGGGATGAAAGTCGGCGCCGCCGCCGCCATCCGGGCCATGGGCTACGCCTCTGCCGGCATGGTTGCAGCCACGGCCATCGGCCAGCTTGCCGGCGGAGGCGGGAAATCCTCCGGTGGTAGCTCCTACTCCGGTGCCTACGACGACGGCGGGTTCATCCCCTACAACTCCTACGGCATCGTCGGCGAGTACGGCCCCGAGATCGTCCACGGCCCGGCCAACGTGACCAGCCGTAAGGAGAGCGCGAAGCAGATGGGCGGAGGAGGGGAGTACAACATCACCCTGGCTCCGCAGATCGTTATCAACTCCGACTCCGGCCAGAGCGCCGCGCCGGCAGATGCTGAGAAGCAGGCTCGCCAGATGGCAGAAACCGTCCGGTCGGCAGTCATATCCACCATGAAAGATCAGATGCGGCCCAACGGCGTTCTCGACGCCTGGCTGAGGGCCAAGAGGTGAGCATGGAAAACTTCCCAGACATCGGAGCCCCTGACTGGGGCCTCGACGAGAACCCCACCGCCGACGTGCACGAAGTCACCTTCGGAGACGGTTACGTGCTCCGCAAGCCAAAGGGGATCAACCACCTTCGGGATGAGTGGAGCCCTGTATGGTCAGGGCTCGAAGCCGCTGCAGCCAGGAGCACCTACTCCTGGCTACGCAGCAGGCTGAAGATCACACCCTTCCTGTGGGAGCACCCCGTAACCGGAGACACGGTCCAGGTCGTCTGCACGGGGGTTCGGCTGTCCTACGATGGCTTCAACAACGAAGTCTTGAGCGCCACGTTCCGACAAGATTTCAACCCGGCCTGAGCCCACATTTCTTTATTTGTGGGCGGCTTGTCCGGTTGGTAATATCTCGGGATGAACAACGTAATCGCTTCAGATATTCAGCGCCTGAGCCAGGACGCCATCGTGACCATGTTCGAGCTGGATGCGAGCAAGTTCGGCGAGGGCATCCTCCGGTTCTCCCCTACATCGGTTGACGGGAACCCGGTGATTTTCAACGGGTTCGAGTACCAGCCCTTCCCGATCCAGGCCGAGGGGTTCGAGTGGAGCGGGTCCGGCACACTGCCCAGGCCTACCCTGACCATGGCAGCGAAGGATCTGTTCTTCCTCGCCCTCGTCATCAACTCTGACGACCTGGTCGGGTGCCCGATCACGAGAATCCGAACCTACAGGAGGTACCTCGACGACGGGTCAACCCCTAACCCGCAGGCTACGTTTCCGCCCGATCACTATGTCATCGAGCGCAAGGCGTCACAGTCCAGGACCACTCTGCAGTTTGAGTTGTCGGCCAAGATGGACCAACAAGGTCGGATGATCCCGGCCCGGCAGGTCCTGCGCGACACCTGCACCCACCGGTTCCGGTTCTGGGCCAGCAACCAGTGGAACTACACCGGCGTCACCTGCCCCTACACGGGGCCGGCAATGTACGAGCCCAGCGGTGCCCCTACTAACGACCCGGCAAAGGCCAAGTGCGGGAAACGCCTGAGCGACTGCAAGGCCCACTTCGGAGCATCCGCAACACTGCCCTTCTATGGGTTCCCCGGCGTAGGGAGAGTTTGACGTGTTCGAGCAGCACCTGAAGCAGATCCAGAGTGAGGCGATCGCCGCCTTCCCTAACGAGGCCGTGTGGCTGATCACCGTCGCCGGCTGTAGGCGAGTAGAGAACGTCCACGAGAAACCTGAAGAAGCGTTCGCGGTTCGTGAATCAGACAGTCGGCGGGCACAGGCTGAAGGCCTGCTCGCAGTAGTCCACAGCCACCCGAAGACGGCTCCAGTTCCCTCGGCCCTCGACATGCAGGGGCAGGTGAACACCGGGGTCCCCTGGGGTGTCCTGTCTGCCGACAGCACCAGTGCGACAGGGATCACTTGGTGGGGCCACTCCGACGTCCCCCCGCTCATTGGCAGGCCCTTCTGCCATGGGGTCACCGACTGCTACGCCCTGGTCAAGGACTACTACCAGGTTGAGCTGGGAATCGCCCTGCCGGAGTACCCGAGGGACTGGAGGTGGTGGGAGCAGGGAGGAAACCTGCTTGACGAGGGGTTCTCTGCGGCAGGGTTCCGGGTCATCGACGTTTCAGAGGCCAGGCCCGGGGACGTGTGGATCGCCCAGATCGGAGGCCGGGTCCCGAACCATGTGGGAATCCTGCTCGACAACGACCTTGCCCTGCACCAGATCGGGTCCGGGGACCCTATCGACAGCAGTCGCCCGTCGGCGCGGGAGCCGATCTACAGGTACCTCCGCTTTGTTGTGAAATGGCTCAGGCACAAGGACCTAGACCAGTGAAAACCGTGAAGCTGTACGGCCGGCTTGGCCAGACTTTTGGCTTCGAGTACTCGCTCGATGTTGACACGCCTGCCGAGGCCGTCAGGGCTTTGTGCGTGCAACTACCGGGGTTCCAGGACGCCATCCGCAACGGGACCTGGCACGTCGTCCGCGGTTCCCTCGAGGAAAGTGACGAGGTCCGGGAACCGGACCTGACCGTGAGCCTCGGAACCCAGAACCAGGTCCACATCATCCCGGCGATCGAGGGGGCCGGTTCCAACGGCGGGCTTATCTCGACAATCGTCGGGGTGGTTCTGATCGCTGCGGCGTTCTTCACCGGAGGCGCCACCCTATCGGCATGGGGCGCCCTGCAGGTCGGTATGGCTGCCGCCGGCGTGGGCATGGCTGTCGGCGGGATCGTCCAGATGACCACTAAGCTGCCTGGTGTCTCCGACACCGGCCGGGACTCCCCCGATGAGCGAGCCTCGTTCCTGTTCGACGGGCCGACAAACCAGTCCAAGCAGGGTGTGCCAGTCCCCCGCGGCTACGGCCGGGTGAAGGTAGGGAGCATCGTGGTAAGCGCAGGCCTGTTCGCCGAGGAGATTCCGGTATGACGCACGACATTCGCGGCGCCGGCGGCGGCAAGAAGGCAAAGTCGTACACGCCCGTAATCGAGAAGAACAGCCTGCGGAGCAAGGCTCGCGGCAGAATCCTCGACCTGATTGCCCATGGTCCCATCGCCGGGCTGGCAAACGGCCTTCGGTCCATCTACCTCGACGACACTCCGCTGCAAAACGCGGATGGAAGCTACAACTTCGACGGGGTGGTCATCCACACTCGGGAGGGGTACCCGGACCAGGCGCACATCCCCGGGTTCCCGGCGGTGGAGAACGCCATCGAAGTCTCCACCGAGGTCAAGTTCGGAAACCCCGTCGTTCGCTCGGTCTCGAATAACGACGCAGACTCCGCACTTGTCACCGTCCAGGTGCAAGGGCTGTTCCAGCAGTTCGATAACGGTGACGTGAAAGGATACAAGGTTCCGTTCGTCATCGAGGTGCAGAACAACGGAGGAGGCTGGCAGGTTGTCGTTGCCGACACGATCTCCGGAAAAACCAGCTCCCCTTACCAGCGGTCCTATCGTGTCCCCTTGTCCGGCAGCGGTCCTTTCGATATCCGTGTGCAGCGGACCACCGAGGAGTCGAAGAACGACAAGATTCACGACAGCCTGTACTGGGCAATGCTCACCGAGGTAATCGACAACAAGCTGAGCTATCCGGACAGTGCGCTGGTCGGTATCGAGGTGGATGCGGAGCTGTTCGGCTCCTCAATGCCATCCCGCTCCTACGACATGAAGCTGAGCATCATCAGCGTCCCCAGCAACTACGACCCGGAGACCCGCACCTACACCGGGGTCTGGGACGGCACCTTCAAGCAGGCGTGGACCGACAACCCTGCCTGGGCCTACTACGACTTGGCTACCCATCCGGTGATCGGCGCCGGTAACGTCAACGTGGACAAGTGGTCCCTCTACCGAATCGCGCAGTACTGCGACGAGCTGGTCCCTGACGGGTATGGCGGGATGGAGCCGAGGTTCACCTGCAACACGATCTTCTCCAGCCAGGAGGAGGCGATCAACGCGCTTGACTCCCTGGCCAGCGTGTTCCGGGGGATGACCTATTGGGGCACTGATTCTGTGGTTCCTGTGGCCGACATGCCGGCGGACCCGGTGAAGCTGGTGACCCCGGCCAACATCACCTCTGACGGGTTCGAGTACTCCGGCACCTCACTGCGTGAGCGGCACTCCGCTGCCGTGGTGATGTGGAACGACCCCGAGGACGACTACCGTCAGAAGCCGGAGCTGGTAGAGGACCCTGACAGCGTGCAGATGTTCGGCTGGAGGGAGACGCAGATCACTGCAGTTGGGTGCACGTCCAGAGGCCAGGCGCGCAGGCTGGGGAGGTGGGTTCTCTACTCCGAACGGATGGAGACCCAGACGCTGAGCTACACCGCTTCCCTTGATCACGCCGACCTCCGCCCCGGCGACTTCATCCGCGTCTCCGACCCAGACAGGGCCGGAGCGCGGCTCGGCGGCAGGGTGAAAGCGTCAACCACTGTGGCAGTCACCCTGGACAAGAAACCCGACGAGGTCTCCGGCTCCTCCTGGTACCTGAGCGTGATCCTGCCCAACGGCAGCATCGAGCGGAAGCAGGTGGCGAACTTCGTAGGCGACACAGCCAACCTTGTCGAGCCGCTTTCTGTGGCGCCGATGACGGGCGCGGTATGGATTCTTTCAGGCGTGTCGGTGGAGGCCGCCATCTACCGCGTGACCTCCGTTGCTGAGGAGCAGGATGGAACCCTCTACCGGATCTCTGCCACTGAGCATGACCCCAACAAGTACGCTGTTGTCGAGCAGGGTCTCACCCTGCCGGAGACGCCGACGAGCCTGATCCCCAAGGGGCCAGTAGCGGCCCCACTTGGGCTCTCCACCCTTTCCCACAGGTACCTCGCAGGCGGCGTTGAGCACCAGGGGCTGATCGTAAGCTGGACGGCTAGCGACGACGCCAGGGTGGCTGGGTACGTGCTCGAGGTGAAGGACCCTGATGACCTGGTCTTCCGCACGGTGCACTCCGGCGCCGGCCTGACCGCCGACATCCGGGACGCCGCCCCTGGCGAGTGGCAACTGCGGCTGATGGCCTTTACCGCCTCCGGCAGCGCCTCCCAGTGGTCCACGTTGACCACTACGGTGGCAGCTCTGCTTCAGCCGGAGCCCCCGACTGGCGTCGACGTGACCACGGCTACGTTCAGCGTGTCGCTGATGCCGCGGAGCCGGTACATCGGCGCCTCCTACGAGTTCTGGCGTAGCGACACCGCCCTATCAAACGACCAGATCGAGTCGAACGCTGTGAAGCTGGGGACGGCCCCGAACCTTGTCGACTCCGGCTTGCGCGCTGCCAGGACCTACTTCTACTACCTCCGCGGCGTGAACATGTACGGAGTATCCGACTGGTACCCCGTACAGGCCACGACGAAGGAGGATTTTGACGACATCATCGCAGCGGTGGACGAGGACATCCGCCGTCCTGGCGGCCTGTTCGAGGCAATGCTCGAGCATACCGACGAGGCCATCGACTCCTTGTCAGGCACCTACGCCACCAAGGTCTATGCCGACAGCTCGGTGGCCAGGGCGGTAAGCAAGGCGACTGTGAACGGCAAGGAGGCCATTTTCGGTATCTCCGTCGACGGCACTGTGGCAGAGATCGGCGCTGTTGCCGATCGCTTCTACGTGTACAACCCGGAGGGCGGGGACTACGCGCCTGCGTTTGTCGTAGAAAACGGCAAGACCACGATTCCAGAGGCGTTCATCAACCGCCTCACCTTCACCAAGCTGAGATCGGAAGACGGCTCGCTGCTGGTCGAACACGGCAAGCTGAAGGCTGAGTTCATCCAGGCCGACAGGCTGGTGATCGGCTACGACAACGTCGACGGGCTCGGCGACCTAGCCGGGCTCGACAACCTGCGCTTCACTGACCTCGTCGGTGAAAAGCCACCGGTAGACGCCACCCGCAATATCTCCCGGGGGGTGTGGACCGCCGGCATTCCCTACGTCATCGGAGACACTGTACTGCATGACGGCCGCGGCTGGGCGTGCGTTGCAGCCAACACCGCCGCCGAGGGGAACAAGCCGCCAATCTCCGGCACATCGAACACCTGGTGGTCGCTGTACGCTGACAAAGGCGCTGCCGGCCCCGGAGCCATCAGCATCCTGATTCCGAACAGCTCACACACCGTTCCGGCCTCCGCCGACGGCGTCGTCTCCGACTACTCGGGGTCAGGTACGACCCTCCAGGTCTACGAGGGAGTAGAACTGCTCCAGGCGGTTCCTGTCATCACGTCTGCGGGTCAGTTCACCATCGGCCAGCCGACGGTAAATCAACCTGCCGGCATTGAAGTAGGGAACGTCTTGTACTCCGTAAATACCGCAACTGTGGCTGAACACTCGGCGATGTCAGCGTCGGTGGACTCGCTCGTGATCACCTACCCGATCACTGTGCGGCGAACCGACGGAGAAACTGTGCAACTTTCTGCTGTGCAGACCATTACCAAATCGAAGGCTGGGCATGCTGCGGTAGTCTACTGGCTGAATAAAAGTGCAACTCTGGTCGCCAAGCGTGACAACGGTTCACTGTCTCCAGAGGCCATAGTTTTCGGAGCTATGTCAAAAATTGGCGAAGAAGCGCCTACTCAGTATTACGGCAGGTTTGAGCTTCAGATTACTCTGGACGACGAGAACTACGTGACCGTGTACACCTCGCCTGCCGACGAGATGAGCGCCACGTACACGCTGGATAACCCGCTTATCAAAGGGGTTCGGTGCATTCTGTATCAAGCCGGCGGGTCTGGAGACGTCCTCGATCAGGAGACTATCCCGGTTGTTGCAGATGCTGTTTCGTATGACGTGAAAATCGAGAGCACCCAGGGAGACCAGTTCAGAGTTGGGCAGTCAACATCTACGTTATTGATTGCTCGAGTATTCAGGAATGGGGTTGAAGTTACCGACCAGATCCACGAGTCAAAATTTAAGTGGATCAGGGTTTCGTACTTCCCGCAGCCGTACCCGAATGACGACGCAACTTGGAACGCTCTGTATCAGTCTGGCTACAAGCAGATTCAGGTTGACGTAGATTCTGTGTACGCTCGTGCTACTTTCCACTGCCATATTGTAGAATAGTGGCAATCAATTTCACCTAAGTAAGGCTGGAGCCTGAAACTATGGCAACTCTCGTTTCTACCGGTCAGATTACGATCGTCGACAACAACGACGCCAAGCCCATCACGGCGTTCGTCACCGCTTCCGGCGGTACCCAGCAGATCTATTCCAAGGACGAGAGTGCCGTTGCCTACGTCCCGGACTGGAGCAGTTCCGTCAACACCCTGACCGCCAAGGTCTACGTGGGTGGGGTGACTTCCGCCCAGGAAGTATCGGCCCAGCTGACCAACCGCAAGTGGTCGAACGACCTGAGCACCTCGCTGGGCTCCGGCACGACCCTGGCTGTCAACACCAACCTGAGCGAAGGTACCCCGTCGAAGATTTACTACTTCGAGGGCGACTACACCGATCCGGTGACTGGCCTCGTTTCGCATGTGATCGCCCAGATCACCCTGTCGATGGTCAAGACCGGCACCAACGCCGTCTACATCCAGGTCACAGGCCAGAACGTGATCGAGCAGGCCACCGGCTCGACCAAGAACACCGTGACCATGAAAGCCGACCTGATCCGTGCGGCTGGCATCGACAACACCGGGGTCACCTACCGCTGGTTCCAGAGCCCGCACAATGCGGCCAACCAGATCGACGGCAACCTGTCCGGTGTGACCACCAAGTACGGCTTCCAGGACACCGCTGCAGCCAATGCCGGCCGCTCCGGGGTGATCGGCCAGTTCCAGACTGGCTCGGGCTCGACCACCGCCGGCATCACCACCACCAACTCGCCGGACAACGGCTGGGCCGATGCCAAGGCGCTGGTGATCCACGAGTCCGCCGTGACCGACATCGCTGTGTTCAAGGTCGAGGCCAAGGACAGCGACGGTACCATCTACCAGCAGTTCTTCACCGTCTACGACGTGTCGGACCCCTACGACTGCCGCCTGATCTCCACCTCCGGCGACAAGCTGCAGAACGGCGTAGGCTCCACCGACATCTACCCGATCATCAGCTACGGCTCGTCCAAGGTCAGCCCGCTGACCGGCTGGACCTTCACCTGGTACTTCTACGACCGTGACGGCAAGCGTGGTGCGTTCGTTGATACCACCCGTACCGCTGTGGCCGGGGGTCGCAATGTCACGGCCAACACCGCGGGTGCGACCGGCACCATCACCTACGACGGTACCGCGATCACCTTCGCTGCCGGTGACATCATCAAGGTGGTGGCTCCGGCCGGCTATGCCGATTTCTACGAAGTCGCCTCGGCCACCGGCAACGTGATCACCCTGCGTACTCCGATCACCAACACCTGGCTCAGCTACCCGGCGATGGTGGCTGGCGAGTTCGTCGGCGGCAAGGTGTTCGTCTGCAAGGCCACCCAGACCACCAACGGCGGCGCGACCGACGTGGCGGCCAAGATCACCGTCACCGGCGACGAGATCGACGCCAAGGGCGTGATCACCTGCGAAGCCAACCGTCCGTGACCAGGAGCGCCCGGGGCTAATAACTCCGGGCAAAGCCCACAAATATGGCAAATAACATTTCCGTAAGGGACTCCACCGGTGCCACGCTCGCCATGCGCACTGTGGACCAGGGCGGAGTGCATACCCCGGTTCACCGTGTCGAGGGCTACGACAGTCAGGACGACATGCTCAAGGTCAAGTCGGTCCAGAAGAAGTTCCGTGACAGCTTCGGCGGTTCGGCACTCGATGCGGCCAAGTGGGACAGCGCGGTAGGTGCCGGAGGCACGCTGGCTGTGTCCGGTGGGGTACTGACCCTGGGTTCGGGTACCACGGCCAATGCCGAAGTCTCGGTGACCACCAAGGAAGTTTTCAGCGTGCCATTCCGGGTGAGCGTGGGCTTCACCTTGAGCCAGCGGATCGCCAACCAGTCCTTCCTGGTCGAAGCCATCTCGGTCGATCCGGTCACGGGTATCCCGGACGGCCTGCACACGGCCGCCATGCTGTTCGACGGTACCTCGGCTACCAGCGGCAAGTACCGGGTGCAGAACAGCGGTCTGACGCCCCTGGACAGTGCTGCTTCGACCCTGCCGACCACGACCAGCGCCGGCCTCTATGAGATCGAGCCGTTTGCCGACGAGTGCTGGTTCCACGGGGGTACCCTGGACTCCACCAACGGCCGGGCCAACTCCTACCGTCGTCACCAGCAGATTCCCGACCCGAACGCCTTCTACAAGATCCGCCTGCGCTGGCTCAACGGCGGCACGGCACCGGCCTCCAACACCAACGCGGTGGTGCAGTTCGTGGCCTGCCAGGACTACGCCGAGCTGACGGCCGAGATCACTGCCGGCCGTGGCCAGTCGGTAGCCGGCCAAGGCGTCGGGGTCAACGTGATCACCCTGCCGACGGTCACTGCCACCATATCTCCGGTGACCACCCTCGGCTACAACATCGTGAACAAGCTGATTGCCGCGGCAACCACCAACGCTACCTCGGTAAAGGCCGGTGCAACCAACATCGGCTGGATCAGCGCACACAACCTGTCGGCCTCGGTGCGCTACCTGAAGATTTACAACAAGGCATCCGCACCTACCGTGGGTACCGACGTGCCGGTGCAGGTGATCCCCCTGCGACCGAACAGTGAGGTCGTGTTCGCCCCGTTCGCCGGCCTGCGTCTGGCCACTGGCTTTGCCCTGGCCATCACCGGGGGGCTGGCCGACAACGACACCACGGCCATCGGAGCCAACGAAGTGGTCGTCAACTGGGGTTACGCCTAATGCCTACGCTCGTCAGCACTGGCCAGATCACCCTCACTGACGTGACCGACGGGCTCAACGCCCGTCTGTCCAGTGAGTCTCACCTGATTCCCACCGACAGCAACGGGGAGAATGGCGACTACAGTGGTTGCTCGACCACGCTGAGCGTGTTCCTCGGCAAGACCGACGACACGGCCAACTGGTCGTTCTCGGCCAGTCCGACAGCCGGTATCACCGGCAGCCTGGTCGGCAGCACCTATACCGTCACGGGCATGACCACCGATGCCGGCTACGTCGACCTGACGGCTTCGCGTCAGGGCTACGCCAGCCTGACCTCGCGCTTCTCGATCACCAAGGCCAAGCGTGGTCATGCCGGCCCGGCCATCACCCTGGTTTCCAGTGCCCAGGGCTTCGTGTTCCGCGACAACCTGCCGTTCCCGGCGAACCAGAGCATCGCGTTCACCGTGATTCGGCAGAACGCCTACGGCCCGGTGCAGTTCTACGCCAGCAATGGGGTCAGCCTGACCACCGATGCCGGCCAACTACTGCTGTCCAACTACACCCTCGGTGTGCATGGTGTGGGCGAGGGGGAAACCTGCTACCTGGACCTGGCCCAGTTCGGTGACAACCAGCAGGTGACCATCACGGCTGTGGTGGGCGAGCAGACGGCTACCCAGACCATTGTTCGTCTGAATTCCAGCACGGCGGAAGCCGGGGCCACCGTCGGCGCGATCTGGGGCGAGAACGTCGTCAACCAGCCGAGCTTCACCGACTTCCTCGACACGTTCGAGAGCGGGGATGCCAGCCAGTGGCAGAACTACGCCGGCCTGGGCGATCTTTCCGTGGTCGACATCGCTGATGCCCAGACCGGTGGCAAGGCCCTGCGCATCGGCGACAACGTCGGCAACGACTCGGCATGGCTGATCCATAAGCAGAACATCCCGTTCGATCCCAATGCGACCTATCGCATCAAGTTCCGTGCGCGTCAGGTAGCGGGGAACGGTGTGGCCTATCTGGGGCTTGCCGGGGTTGCCGCTGATGGGGTGACTCTGGTCAACATCTACGGAGTAGACCAGCACGGCAGTCAGCACTACATTGCTTCATCGGGAAATGCCCTCCCTTCCGCGTGGACTGAATACACCGGCTTCGTGAAAGGGACTGCGGCTCTTGGCACCTACGCCACGTCGAATATCGCCTCGCCGGGCAAGATGCACCAGGACGTTCGGTACATTCGCCCGCTGATCCTGGTCAACTACAACAGTGTCCCCGGCATTGCCGAAGTGGACTACTGCCGTGTCGAACTGTTGACCGATGCCCTGGTCTGGGATGCGGTGATGGGCAGCAACAAGCCTGCCGACAACGCCAACAACACCTACGTCGACAGCGGCGGCAACATCCAGGGCGTGTCGTCCGGCAGCGGCCAGTCGGTCGCCAACAACATGAACTCGGTGATTCGCGCACCGGGTGGTGGTGTGTTCACGTCGTCTGCCCCCACCCAGACGGGACGGTTGAAGATCACCCTGCCGCAGTCGTGGACCAGCACCATGATGCGGTTCACCGTGGAAATCTACGAGTACGTCACCGGCTACTCCTGCACCCTGGAAATCTCTGGCTACAACTATTCCAGCGGATCGGGTTGGTGTCAGGTATCTGCTGCCGTTCTTGGGGGCAGCAATGTCGAGTACCCGGTCTACTTCGGCCACGATGGGTCGAAGTGCTGCGTGTGGATCGGAGCCGCTGATGGAGAAACCTGGTCCTACCCGCAAGTCAGGGTACGCGACTGGTTCGGTGGCTTCTCCAACTTCTCCCGTGCCCAGTGGGAAAGTGGCTGGGTCATCGGCTTCGACACGACAACCATCACTGCCGGTACAGGGGCCAACCAGTACTCCGCTTCGGTGCTAGACACTCTGCCGGGTGCCAACTGGTCGAAGATCAGCGGGTCGAACAAGCCGGCCGACAATGCCAGTGTCGCTGCACCGAACCTGGGCATCAAGATCAACTACATCGACTGGGCAACGGCCAATAACGGCGAGTGCTGGCTGCACGGCTACGACAAGGACGGCAGTGCCGTCCCGGCAGCCGGCTGGGTCAGCGTTAACGGGGTCAAGCACACGGTTCCCTATGGCAAACCGCTGTACACCCAGCAACCGTCCACCGCTGGCTTCATCATGCTGGATACGGCAGGCGAGACGTTCGCCATGAACGGGCTGGGTTCCACGGCGTTCGCTTTCGTCCGCTGCATCAACGGTCAGTGGGCCTACGACAACAACACCGGCTGGGTGAATTTCACCCCGTCGAGTACGCACTTCGTGATCGGCAACCTGGAGACGGGAGTGACCCCGGACAGCGTGCTGTCCGCCTCAGTATGGAGTCACGGTGTCGTGCCCTCGACCCTGGCCGAATCCGGGGCTACCCGCAACATCCACCGGGGCAACTGGGCGACCGCCACGGCCTATGGCGTAGGCGACACGGTGCTGCACGGTGGCTACGGCTGGTCGTGCGTCCTGACCCACACCTCCAGCGGATCGAACAACCCGCCGACCTACCCGACCACCGCCAACACCTGGTGGACCTTGGCTGCCGTGAAGGGCGAGGACGCCAAGACGGCCATGCTCACGGCCAGCTCGTTCGTGTTCAAGGTGGCCCAGGACGGTACGATCAACCCGGCTTCGATTGCCCTGACCGCTGTGGGCCAGAACCTGGCCGGCGATCCGACCTTCACCGTGACCAGTGGCACGGCCGCGCTGACCGGCACCGGCCAGGCACGGGTGCTCAACGCGGCCAGCCTCTCCACCGACCAGGCCACCGTCAAGATCACCTGGGACGGCAAGGAGGACTACGTCACCATCACCAAGGTCCGCGAAGGGGCCAGCGCCCTGTCTGTGGTGATGAGTAACGAGGCCCATGCCCTGCCGGCCAGCAACACCGGGGCCGTGTCCAGCTACACCGGCTCGGGCACCACCATCGAAGTCTTCGAGGGCGGTACTTCCCTGACGGCCAGCGCCTCGGCCACCGTCAGTGCCTTCCGCGTCGGTACGGTCACGGTCAGTCCGGTCGGCAAGCTGACGCCGGGTGCGGTGTCCTACGCCGGGACCAAGACTACCCTGGCGGACCACTCGGCCATGGATGCGGCGACCGATGCAGTGGTCCTGACCATCCCGCTGACCATCTACCGGGCTGACGGCAGCAGCGTATCGCTCACCAAGGTGCAGACCCTGACCAAGGCCAAGGCGGGCGCTGCTGGAGCCACCGGGGCTACGGGTGCAGCGGGCTTGAACTTCAGCGAGGCCAAGCTGCTGCATAGCGACCCGACCTTTCAGTCGGGGCTGAACGGCATCGGGGTCTACAACAACCTGGGCAACGGCAATGTAACGATCACCCGTGAAGCCAGGCAGTCTGATTCCCCGTTCATTGACTCGGGGTTCAACCTCAAGATCAGCAACACCGGTTCGGCCAGTCCGAACCTGGGGGGCTTCTACCAGCCCATCACCAGCCGGGCCAGTGCGGTGTTCGTGCAGCGGATCGTAGCCAAGATCCCGGTCGGCTACAGCATCGAGCAGGCGTCCAATGCCATCGGCGACGGGGCGACCCATACCTGGATCACCTCCAAGGCCGGTACCGGCAAGTTCGAGGAATACCTGCTGGTACGGCGCTGCGGGGCCACAGGTACTTTCAGCATGTCCGGGCATGCCTACATCACTGGGGGGCCTACAGGAACTCCGGAAACTCCGGTGAACTGGTACCTGGCATATGCAGCGGCCTACGACTTCACCTCGCTGGGCTTCAGCAACATCACGGCGATCCTGAGCAACGAGACGCACACGATCACCACCGACTCGGCGGGCAACAACGGCAACTACAGCGGGGCTTCCACCACCCTGACGGTGTTCAACGGCACCACCGACGATTCGGCCAACTGGATCGTGGCTGCCACGCCGTCGGGTGTGACCGGATCGCTGGCCGGCAAGACCTACACCGTGACCGCGATGAGCGGGGACACCGGCTACGTGGACCTGGTGGCCAGCCGTGCCGGCTATGCCAACGTGACCAAGCGGTTCACCCTGTCCAAGAGCCGGGCCGGGGTAGCGGGTGCAGCCGGGGTACAGGGGCCTTCGGTGTCGGTGGTATCCGACCGGGTGCTGGCATTCACGGCGACCGATGGCACGCTGGACCCTGCCCAGGCGAACATCGTGTTCACCGCCAACCTGAGCGGGATCGCCAGCCCGACCTACGTGTGGACCTTCTCAGGATTCCAGACGGCCCCGACCAATTCGGGAGCAGCCACCCAGACGATCACCGCCGCCCAGTTCGGTACGGCCAAGGCCGCGACCGTGACCTGCACGGTCAATGGCACCTTTGTCGATCGGCTGACCATCGTGCGGCTGGAAAAGAGCACGGCAGCGGCAGGGGCCACAGTCGGAGGTACGCTGGGCGAGAACATTGCCGGGCAGATCACGCCGGAGAACGCCAGTGCCCTGATCGCCACGGCGGCCATCGGTGCGGCCCACATCGGTGATGCGCAGATCAATACGCTGAAGATCGCCAACAACTCCGTCACTGTTCCGCTGTTCTCCCAGTCGTTCCAGCAGGTGACCTTGACGGCCAACTACCAGGACGTGCTGACCTCCGCCCCGGTGACTTACCCACACCCGATCAACGCTGCGGTGACCATGACCACCGCCGGCTACGGAGTGGCGGGCAACTTCACTTGGACCAGTTACGCCGAGGTCTACTACAAGGAGGCCAACGACCAGAACTGGACCCTGCTGATGACCCGGGCAAACATGCAGCTCTACTCGAACTACGAGGGGTCTGGCTCGATCACCCAGGCCGTCGCACTACCGGCAGGCACCTACCAGTTCAAAGTGGCCCTGAAGCGGCACACCTACTCGGCAGACATCTACAACACCTACGCCAGCATCCAGGTCACAGGAGCCATGCGATGAGCTGTCTGGTAATTCACGACGCCAGTGGGCGGATCATCGAACTGCATGAAGGTGGGTTCACTCCAGAGGACGGCGTGCTTTCGGCGACACGTTGCCACCCGAGCACCCACTATGTGGCAGACGGCGAAGTAGTTCTCCGCCCGCCGATGCTGGTGCAGCTGGACGGCACAGCGCTGTCCGGCGTGCCGGAAGGCGCCTCGGTACTGATCGAGGGTGAAACCTACCTCGCCGACGGTTCCGACATCGAACTCGAGTTCGACCTGCCGGGGATATACACGATTCGGGTCAGGCACTGGCCCTGCATGGACTGGGAGGCCACCATTGAAAATCTCGCATAAAGGCAACTACCAGGAGCGCCGGCAGGTCGAGTACCCGCCGGTCACCGAGCAGCTCGACGCACTGTGGCATGCAATGGACGCCGGCAACCTGCCTCGGGTCGAGCCGTTCTACTCGGACTTACTGGCGGTGAAGCGCAAGTACCCGGACCTGAGCGGCGATGCGCAGCAGCGTCTGGAAGACGGCAAGGCCCGCCTGAAACTGGCCGTTGAGCAGCAGCTGCAGGAGCACCTCCAGGCCCCTATCCAGGTTGGCGAGATCCTCCTCGACGGCGACGCCACGGCCCAGAGCAACCTGCAGGCCAAGCTGACCGAGATGAAGGCCCGCCTCGACCTGGGCCTGGCCACGCCGGTGGAGATGCTGGTGTGGCGGGACTACGACAACACCATGCACACCTGGGACACCCTGGCCGAGTACTACGCCTGGCTGGCCGGCTATGCCGTGCAGCTGTCGACCCGGGGTACCCTGCTGTACCGGCAGAGCTGGTGGCACAAGGACGCCATCGTCGCCCTGGGCAGCCTGGAGGCCGTGCAGGCCTACGACGTGGGGCAGGGGTGGATGCCATGAAGCAGTCGCTGATCGCCGTCGACCAGTTCGTCAACACTCTGGTCTGGGCAGCAGGAGAAGGCTTCGGCCTTGCCGACGAAACCCTCTCAGCCCGCGCCTGGAGGCTGCGGGAGCGAAAGTCATGGGGATTGGCTCGCCGCCTGATCGACCTCGTGTTCTTCTGGGAGGTGGACCACTGTGAGGACTCCTTCCGGGTCGAGCAAGCTCGCAGGCACCTGCCGCCGACCTATAGAGCAAAAACCGCTGACTAGACCCACACTTAGGGTTATCCTTACTTCCACATTTCGTGGTGACCCATGACCAAAAGCCTAGTCCTTCTAGTGGCAATCGCCCTTTCTTCCGCCTGCAACGGCCCTACCAAGTTCGTCACCGGCGCGGAAGTACTGCCTCCGTCCGGTTGCATAGACCTCCGCGCTAGGGGTGGAAAGTGCTGATCAAGGACACCCTCCAAGAGGTTCTTGATCGGGCTCACGCCGGCCATCGGTATGTCACCGACACCATGCAGTACAGGCGTCCTGAGCACTGGCAGCTCGGACTTGTCGGAGACTGCGAAGACTTCGCCCTGTGGTGCCGGCAGGAACTCGCCGCTCTCGGCATCGAGTCCGACCTGGTGTTCTGCATCACCGAAACCGGCGGAGGACATCTTGTCTGCTCTGTCGACGGCTGGGTGCTGGATAACCGGCACCGCTGGCTTCAGAGTCGGAACGACTTGCCGTACCGCTGGATCAGCCTTGGCAAGCCGGACGGGACTTGGCTCAAGGTCATTTTGTAGTCGCACCCTTAACTACAGGAATACTTAAATAATGCCTTTCAGCCTTGGAAGTCGAAGCCTTCAAAACCTCGATGGTGTACACCCCGACCTTCAGCGGGTGGTGAAGCTGGCCATCACCATGACCGACACCGACTTCACGGTCCTCGAGGGGCTCCGCTCCAAGGAGCGTCAGCGGCAGCTGGTTGCCAACGGGGCGAGCAAGACCATGGATGGACGCCACCTCACCGGCCACGCTGTGGATCTCGGCGCCTGGGTCGACGGCAAGGTCTCTTGGGACTGGGAGCACTACTACCGACTGGCCGAGGCAATGAAGCGAGCTGCGAAGCTGCTCAACGTGCCGATCGTGTGGGGTGGAGTGTGGGACAAGTCCTTGAACTCGTTGGGCGACACCAAAGCAGCTGTTGATGCCTACGTGGCCAGTCGGCGCCGGCTCGGCCGCCAGGCATTCATCGACGGCCCGCACTTCGAGCTGCGCCGAGAGGACTACCCGGCATGATCAACGAGCACACCTTCGACGTGATCATCACGGCCGTCCCGTTCCTCCTGTACAGCGTGCTGCTGGGGAAGTTGGCCTGGTCCTGGAGCAAGGTCAGGCGCATCCCTGACAAGCGCAAGGAGGGTCGCCTGGCAGCCATTCTGATGATCCTCACCCTCTGCACGCTGACCTTCATGGGCAGCAACGCCTACGCCATCCACCTCTGGGGCAAGACCTTCCTGTCGCTCAAGGTGTTCCAGATGTTCGTGATCGGCAACTGCCTGGCCTACTGGCTGGTTCTCGACCTGGTGGCTGGGGAAGCGGAAAGTGAATCTCGATGAGTTCCTGCTGAAGCTCTACGACTACGCCTACTACGGTACGCTGGGGATGTTTGCCGCCATGGTTGGCTATCTGTACCAGGTGGCGAAGAAAGGCAGTAGCGGGGTCTCGTTCCTGGCGATGTTCGCCACGGCCGTGTCCGGGTTCTACCTGGGGATGCTCTTTGCCACCCTGCTGCCGGCGGGGTGGGAGAACAGGGATGCGCTCGTGCTCCTTGCCGGAGCCGGCGGGATGAAGGGGTTCGAGATTGCCATGCGCGCCGGCAAGGCAATCATCGCAGAGGCCGTTGGCCGGGGCCGAAGCCCCGACCAAGACCCGGATCAGGGGTAGGTCCAGCGCAGCCGACCGTAGATCATCTTGCCGGTCGGCTGCCTGTCCTTGTTGTTGTCGAGCAGCTCGTACTCCATGGCGTTGTTCCGGTTCTCGATGATCCCGGTACGCTGCACCAGGACCAGGCTGCCACCGAACTCGACCAGCAGGGGGCAGGCCACCGGCGGCAGGTGGGACTCGCCGCGGAGGTACAGGTCATCGCTGCAGTGTTGACAGGCGTCCATCACGCGCTGACTCCGGTGCTACCGAACCCGCCTTCGCCACGAGCCGTCTCGCCCAACTCCTCGACTTCTACGAAGTGCACCAACGGAGCCGGTACCAGCTTGGCCTGGGCGATGCGGTCACCGTGCAGGATGTCCAGCGGGGCCTTGCCTTCGTTGACCAGCTTGACCATGACCTCGCCGCGGTAGTCGGCGTCGATGATGCCAACACAGTTGGCCAGGCGAACTCCGTTCTTGAACCCGTGACCACTGCGGGAGAACACGTCCATCGACCAGCTGGCAGGGATCTCAAATGCCAGGCCGGTGCGGACCACCAGCGAGTCACCCGGGAGAAGCCGTGCGCCGCCGGTCTCAGGCAGGAGGGCGTGGAGATCGAAGCAACCCGCGTACTCGCTGCCGTAGCGCGGCAGCAGAGCTTCTGGGTGCAGTTTCTTGACTTTCAGTTCCATTTCATGCTCCTACGGTGATGATGTTGGCGGCCAGGCTCTGGTCCTGCTCGCGGTGGGTGATGAGGATGGTCTGGTGTGCGGCGCCGACCAGGGAGGCCGAGAGGCCGGCGGCGCGGCTCTCGCTCATGGACTCGGTCGGCTCGTCGAAGATCAGCAGGCTGTCGCTGCCGTAGAGGACCCGGGCCAGCCCGATGCGGACGGCGGTGCCGATGAAGGCCTTCTGGGCGCCGGAAGCGCTGGTGACGGGCGCGAAGATCCCAGCTTCCTCGAAGCTGAACTCTCCATCGGTGTAGGCGATGCCGGTGATCATTCCCTTGGTGGCCATGTTGACGTGCTTGCTGGCCACCGCCAGGACGCTGTCCCACACCTCCTTGAGGTAGGACTGCCGGCGATCACGCAGGAAGCGGGCCAGGCGGGAGGCACGGTCGGACTCAGTGGCGTGGTTCTGGGCCTCGCTGTGCATCCGCTGCAGGCTCGAGAGGTACTCCCCGGTGCGGATCACGTCTCCGTCGACCTGTTCGTGGTAAGCCTTGGCGAGCTTGAGGTCGGCTTCTGCCTTTTGCTTGCCGAGCATCCACGCGGTACGGTTTTCCCGGTACTCGGCCTCCGCCGCCACCGCCGAGTCGATCTCGGCGTCGGTAGGGGCGGCGATCAGACCGCTATGAGCCTCCTCCCATGCTCCTACCGCGGCCTCCACCTCACTGCGGGCTTTCATCTGCCTGCGGACGAGAGAGTTGTGGCGATCAGCGACCGCAGACGTGCGGTCCAACTGCGTCTGCAGGTTGGCCTGGTCGGCGATGAACAGGTTGAGCGAGTCTTGGAGGTCTTCAACGCTGTCAGCCAGCCGCTGGACTTCCGCATCGTCCGGGCGGAGCGCAGCGGCCTTCTCAGCCTCCTCGGACAGACGGTTGGAAGTGTCGCGGACCTTGGTCAGGGCGCTGATATGCGCTACCAGCCGCTTGACCTCGGAACGGGCGTGCTCCAACAGGGCGAGTACCTGATCCTCCTCGTGGGCAAGCCCTGTGACCTCCTCTGCGAGGCGCTCAGGGTCGTGCTCGCTGAGCTGGGTTCCGCAGGTCGGGCACTTGGCAGACTCGGAGAGGGACTCGAGGGTGCGACGCTGACTTGCAAGAACAGCGAGGCGATCCTTGGCTTTTTCCTCGTCGGCGCGTAGCTCCGCCAGATGGTTCTCGGCAAACTTGATCACCAAGTCAGAGGCCGGAACCTCTGCCTCGGCCAGCGCCTTGGCCGCTTGCTCCGCCTGGCGGATTAGGAGCTCATTGCGGTGCTTCTGCTCGATCAGCATGCCGAGGCGCTTGCGGATGTTGGCGATCTCGAGCTTGACCTGCTTCAGCTTCTCCTCGATGCCCGCGGCGCTATCCGGCACCTCCGCCGCTGCTAATGCTTCCTCCGCTGCCACCAACGCCGACCGCTTGGCTTCCAGGACGGCCTCAGCTTCGCGCAGGGCGGCAATACGCTTGTCTGCCTCACGACGGGTGCGGGTCAACGCCTCGCTGCTCACAGGGGGCTCTGCCGGCGGCTGAGGAAGGTTGTCTACCGCCTCCTTGAATGCGTCAAGTTCGGCGAGGGCTGTGTCGAGCCTGGACATCGCGTCGATGTGCTCGGCCTGAGCGTTGTTCATCTCCTCATCGGTGACAGCCAACTGCGTCGCCAGAGCCTTGCCGGTGGTTGCCCGTTCCTGCGCCTTCCGGGTCACCTCGTCGATCACGCTGATTCCGGCGAACTCCTCAACCTTCTGGCTGAGGGCCGTGGCGCCGAAGGTCAGCACGCCGGCGGTTTCACCCTGCTTCGACTGCACGAACAGGTTGAAGTCCTTGGCGGTCAGGCCGAGCAGCTCCTCGATGTACTTGGTGACCGGGGTGTTGCCGTTGGCGAGCAGCGAGGGCTCACCGTCGACGCCGGCTGCAACCAACTTGGCGGTTGACTTGGTACGGGTCAGGACGTAGGCGACGTTGTCCACCTCGAACACCAGCTCCAGGTTGAAGGTGCTCTGGCCCCAGGTCGGGATGTTCTCTTTCTTGCCGGGAACGACGGTGACGCCGAACAGGGCGGCTTCGATGGCCTGCAGGGTGGTGGACTTGCCTTGGGCGTTCTCGCCGACCAGCACGTTCAGGCCATCTGCGAAGTCAGCTGCGAAGTCCGAGAGTTTCTTGAAGTTCTTGGCTACGAGACGGATCAGTTTCATTTCAGCGGTACTCCCTGCAATGCGGCCTTGATCGACAGCTGGAGACGGAGTTTCTTGGGGCAGACTTTCGGCGCGGCGTCCGCCTCAATGCGAAGCAGCTCAGCCAGCGTTGCGAGGCCAGGCTGGCGGGATTTCATGATCACCATGTCGCGGTTCATGCCTCGACCTCCTGCAGCAGTTCCTTGTAGAGCGCCTGGAGGTCGCTGCCTTCCAGGTCGTCGACGATCTTGGTTTTCAGGTCGACCAGCTTCGGCGCCTCGTTGATCTCGACGTCACCGAGGGCATCGCCGATATGCACGCTGTTCCGGACGGCGAAGGCGTTCGGCGCGGAGGTCCACACCGCCTGGATGAACTCGGCCACCTCGACAGCCTGCTCGGCGCCGGCGGTGCCGATCACGTCGATGAACTCGGCGCTGAGGACGGTGTCCAGCGCAGCGAGGGCGTCGTAGTCGCCGAAGCGGACGGTGGTGTGCTGAACCGCGGCGCTCCAGATGCACTCCTTCTCCAGCGACACGGCGTCGTCGGTGATCTCCAGCGTGTACACGTACTTGTTGGAGATGTCGGCGAAGCTGGTCGGGTGGGTGTTGCCGAGGATCACCACACGGCCGTCGAAGTGACTGGCCGGCTTGTGCTCGTGGCCCAGCAGGATGAGGTCGAACTGCTCGAGTAGTGCCTGGGCCATGCCGGCGGACAGGTTGAGGGTGTCGTCTTCTTGGGCGAAGGCGCAGTCGTAGTTGCAGTGCAACATCAGCACGGTCGGCCTGCCGACGTGGTATTCGGAGGCGTGATCAGCCGCCCCCTGCAGAGCCCGCTCGAACAGCTCCTGCGAGGCGTGGTGCGGCACGACGTAGATGCCGTCAGCCCACTCTTGGAAGCAGGGGTCGCCCAGGCATTGGGCGGCGATCACCGGCACGCCCATCTGGCTCAAGGCGCGCAGGGAGGGGACGCTGCCTTCGCGGTTGGTCTCGTCGTGGTTGCCGGCGATGGTGAACTCGCACATGCCGGCGATGTTGTAGCCCTGCACCAGGGTGGCTTCGTCGTTGAACGCCCGGTCGAACAGGTCGCCCAGGCAGAGCGGGCTGGGGTGGTTGTCGACGATGGTCTTGGCCTGGCGGTACAGGGCTTCGGTCAGGCGCTTGGAGGAGTCACGGGTGGTGTGAGCTGCCCGGCGTGTGCCGAGGTGCGGGTCGGTGAACAAGGTGTAAGTGGTCACTTTTTGGCTCCTTTGCCGGCGGCGATGAGCAGGCATGCCTGGGTAAGGCTGTCACCTTCGAGGGCGCACTTCGCCTCGATCGGGTCAGCACCTGCCTCGATAGCCTTGGTGATCTGGGCGTGGCGGTGGATGGTGCAGCCGACTGGCGTTACCAAGACACAGGCGGCCAGTACCATGGCCAGCGCTCCGAGGAAGAAACTCTGGTGATCGGACATCACATAGCTCCTGCGACAGTTGCAGCGAGTAGAAAGAGGTTGCTGGCCGCGATCGCGGCCAGCAGGGTGATAGCGAAGTGCTTGAGGGCGCGCTTGGTCACCGGAGCATCCACCACGCTGAAGTGATCAGGCCGGCGCCCAGGCCGAACCCGACGATGGTGGACGCGATGAACAGGCTGGAGACCTCGGCCGTGGCGGAGACAAGGCCCTTCAGGAACGGATTCACACGTCCTCCCTCCAGCGCAGGGCCACCGGCAGCAGCGGCACGTTGTTCTTGCTGTAGCCGAAATGCTGGACGGTGAGCTGACGGCCGATGTGCTGGTGCTTCATCAGCCACTGCTCGTGCTTCTGCTGCATGGTGCCCTGGGCGGTGACCTTGAAGGTCTTGTCATCCTCGGTCAGGCCGCCAGGGTTGCTGCAGACCCACACCGGCACCTCGTAGGAGCCGTTCGGGGTGCCGCGCTCCACGCCGATCACCTCGAACTCGCTGTCGGTGAAGTCCTTGACCTTGAGCAGGCTGTTGGAGCGCTTGTCATCCTCGTAGTGGGCCAGGCCGTGGCGGAGGATCGAGCCCTCGTAGCCTTGGTCCAGGAACTGGCGGTGCATGAGGTCGAGCTCGGCGCGGTCAACGATCTTGTAGGTGTTCACCAGGCGGATAGGGGCGCCGCCGGCTTCAGCTTGGACAACCAGTGCGTGCAGCTCTGCCTTGCGCTCGCTGTACTGGGTGTCGCGCATCAGGTCGTAGACGTGGTACTGGAGCTGCTTCGACTCCTCCCGCGGCTTCTTCACCAGGCTGCCGATGTCCTGCAGCATCATGCCGTGGACGTAGAGCTCGCCGTCCAGGCCCTTGTCCAGCAGGCCGTAGTCGCCCAGGGCCTCGCGGATGTGAGGCAGGAGGATCTCCTTGCCTTGGCGGCTGTACATGATGCCTTTGACGAGGCAGCGGTGGCCGTCGAGCTTGGGCTGGGCGTAGGCGTTGTCCCAGTCGATCGACTCGGGCTTCACCTTGTCGATTGGGTGGGCCAGCATCGGCTTCTTCAGGCCGAGGCTGTTGGTGGCCGGGGCGCCGGCCTCCTCGAGGCTGCGGACGTAGCCCTTGTCGAGCTGCTTGTTGACGCGGCTGTCCAGCTCGAGGACTGCCTGCTGCCCTGGGGTAGTCTCGTTGGAGCGGCCGATGTTCTTGCCGACGACCGGGACGGTCTTGGCGACGTACTCTCCGCCGATCTTCTTGCTGTAGCGGATCAGCAGCTCAGCGGTGCCGGAGGGTTTCTCGAGGGCGGAGATGATCCAGTCACCCACGGTGCCGGAGTGGTTTTTGTAGAGGGTGACTTCCTTCAGTGTTCGCATGTTAGTTCCCATAAATGTGGGTTATAGGGCGGCGAGGATGCCAGATTTCTCCGGGAGTTGGAACCACTCCGAGAGGAACTCCGCCACCTTGGACCTGTTGAGGGTCTTGCCGTGTCCAGCGCCGTCCAGGGAGGTCAACAGGTGCAGCTTGTCCAGCTTGCCGGTGCCCGGGACCGCGGCGCCGTCCCAGACCTGGAGCTGGCCGAGGTGGGCGGCATAGAAGATGACCAGGTAGGGCAGCTTGAGCACCTGTCGGTAGTAGCAGATGGCGCCACGCTGCGACGGCTTCATGGCTTTTCGGGTGAGGAAGTCGTTCGCCTCGCTGGCCTTGACCTCAACGAACAGCAGCCGCTGTTCGTTGAGGGGCGAGCGGGAACCAGGCGGAAGGGCTAGCAGGTAGTCGCTAGGCTGCGCCTGGATGAACGATCCACCGGCAGAGCCTGTGTCGGCCAGGCGGTGCCAGCCGATCAGGTTGGAGTCCTTCAGGGCGTCGAAGACACCCTGCATTTCCTTCTCGAACAGCTTGCCGATGTCTACGGCCATGTCAGTCCCCGGACGAGCAGGAGCTGCTCGAGTCGGAGCTGGAACTGCTGGAGTAGCTGGAACCACTGCAGCTGTAGCTGCGGGACGGTTCCGAACTCGAGTAGAGCGACAGGTCAGGAGTCTGGTACTCCTGCTCGCTGCGGCTCGTGGACCTGGCCGGCGCGCTGCTACGGGAGGCGGCCTTGGCAGGTTGGACCGGAGTGTTCATCGCCGGAGGAACGCGCACCTTCACACTGGCAGGCTTACTCTGGGTCGGCCTGACGATGGCGGGTTCCGGAGCCGGTTTCTCGCGGCGGAACAGGTTGAGGAGTTTCTGGATCATCAGTAGGTTGCTCCGTTGATCAGGGTCACAACCCTGTCGAGGTTCTCGTGCAGTTGCTCGATGGTCCCGGTGTTCTCGATGCGGTAGTCGCACAGGTGGGACAGGTCAGCCTGTTCGCTGCTGTGGCTGTTCACCAGCTCAGCGCCGGGACGGACAATTTCGATCAGGGTTCCGCCTTCGCGCAGGACCCACTCCGCTTCGTTGCTGAACCGGACGTCGGTGGCAACCATGCCGGCGCTACCCGGGAACTTCTTCCACTGCTGGTGAGCCAGTAGTACCCACAGGTCCGGGTGGATAAGGTCTCGACCCCAGTCGGTTCCGAGGGTCTGCATCAGCTGCCTGGGGCTCTTGCCCAGCCACTCGATGGGCTGCTCACGGTCGCCGCTGTAGAACAGGTCGCCGAAGACAGGCTCCAGCATTTCCTTCACCGGAAGGGCGAAGGCGTATGGCAGTAGGCGGTACTTGTCGGCCAGGTACGTCGCAGAGGTGTCCTTGCCGACACGGGCGCGGCCAACCAGGCCGATCAGTTTCTTGCTCACTGCGCCACCTCCCATTTCCCTTTGGCGTAACGGATCTTGCCGGCCTTGCGGAGCGCCTGCAGGCGGCGGTCTACGACCCGGAAGGGCTCACCGCCGCCGGCGAGCGGAGCGGCCTCAACAGCTGTGCACACCTGCAGCTCGGTGAACGTCTGCTTTCCAGCACTGATCAGCCCAAGCAGCTTGGCGTCGAACTCAGCGTACTTGCTCATACGACCATCTCCAGGCCCATCTTCAGGTCGGCCTCCAGGTTCATGTTCTCCAGCGCCCAGCGGGCATAGGACTTGGGCAGGTTGCACAGCTTCACGCCCTTGTGCTTGCCGTATGGCATCAGGTCTGAGGTGCGGCCGGCAGGCTTCTCCAGCCACGCCATGAACTCGTCGACCGTCTCGACGTCGGCGAAGGCCATGCACGGCTTGATCAGGTCCAGGGTCATGGTGACGTCGACCATTGCGTCATGGGCGCCCTCGGCGGCCCGGCCGGTGACGGTGAAGTAGGCCTCGCCCAGCTTGGCGCTGGGCAGGTGGCCGGCGTTCTTCATGCGGCGGGTGGCGATGATCAGGTCCAGGGTGGGGCCGACCTGCAGCCCGCAGCGCGCTGCAATCTTGTTGTCGAAGCTGTTGGAGTTGTAGCCAGCCACGGCGCAGATGGCCGACTCGTTGACGACCTTGAACTGCTCGGCCAGGTACTCGTCCCAGATCGGGGCGTTGGCCACGTGCTCGTCGTAGATGCCGTGCACGTTGGAGGCGCCGTCCGGAATCGGCTCGCCGGGGTTGAGCAGCTGCACGTCGCGCTCAAGGATCTGGTAGCCGCCGTCCTCGAACAGGTTGACGAAGCACAGGGCCGCCTGGACGACCCCGCACTTGTTGGGGTTGACGCCGGTAGTCTCGTAGTCGTGGGCGAAGATCAGCATCAGTTGGCCTCCCGCGGGGGTACGCAGGCGGCTGCAGACTCGCCGCCCTTGATTACGACGAGGCAGCTCTGGCCGTCGACCGTGAACACGCTGTGGTAATCGTTGGTGAACGAGCCGTAGATCATCACCGCGGCGTGGATGGAGGTGGCCAGCAGCCAGAAGGCTGCCAGCACGATTAGCGTGTAGCGGCCGATAGCTTTCAGCATTTTGCACCTACCTTGGCGCGGTAGCCTTCCAGCTCCCAGAGCTTGTCCACGGCGCGGCGGCGGGCGGCGACCCGGCCCTTCTCGGCGTCGAAGTCGGCCGGGTCGATGCAGTCGCTGCTGCCGGTAACCGTGACGTTGCCGTGCACGGTCAGGTGGCAGATGGTGTGGGTGCTTCCGGCGAGCACGTAGTACTCCTCGCCGGTGATGATCGACTCGATGTAGTCAGGGGTCAGGCTCATGCTGCTTCTTCCAAGAGTTGCGGGAACAGTTCGTCGAACGGGACTTGCATGTCGGTAGCCCACATTTCGCGGCCCTCCTCGATGCAGCGCTCGACCATTGCGTTGATGGTTTCGGGGGTGTTCTCGGCCCAGCGGCCCAGCTCGTGCACACGCCCCCAGTCAGGGCCGATGCTGATCTCCGGCTGCTGCAGAACGGCGTGCTGTGGCGGGGTGGCGCCCTGCATGATTTCGTGCATGTTGCGGCAGTACTCGACCACGTCGTCCCGGTGCACGAAGGCCACGGTTTCGTCGTAGATCGGCGCGAAGAACACCATGCGCAGGCTGTGCAGCAGGTCACGCTCGACGATGCCGGTCAGGACTATGCGCAGCATCTCTGCGGCGGTGCCCTGGATGGTGGCGTTGGTGCCCTGGCGGTGCTGGCGGCTGACCTTGCCGTGGTCCTTGGAGAAGATGTCCTCGGTGGCGTGGCGCTTGGTGCCGAAGGCAGTCAGCGTGTAGCCGTTCTTCTCCATGAACTGGGCGGTCTCCTGCTGCCACTGCGGGATGCGGGCATAGAGCGCCATGGCACCGTCCAGCAGCTCCTGGGCTTCCGCGATCGGCACGATCAGGTTGCGGGACAGGGTCGAACCGCCGGCACCGTAGGCCAGGCCGAAGTTGACGCCCTTGGCGTTCTTGCGGATGGCGTTGGCCAGCTTGGTCAGCTGGTGGGTTTCGTCGTTGCGGATCTCGTTGAAGGCGCGGAACTCCGACAGCTCCTGCAACCCTGCGCGGGCCTCTGCGCTGTCTGCCGTGGTGGCCTTCATCTTGGCGATGCCGGAGCCGGTAACCGAGTGCAGGTCCTTCTCATCCTGCGGGTCGTAGGCGTCGATCATCACCGGGTCGTGGGACTCGCAAGCGAGCAGGCGCAGCTCCTGGCCGTTGTAGTCGATGGCCACGCAGACCCAGTCCGGGTGCGGCGGGACGAACATCGAGCGCATCACCTTGTCCTTCTTCGACACCTGCAGCACGTTCGGAGCGGAGCCGGTCGGGCGGCGAGTGTCAGTACCTGCGTCGGTGAACGACGGGTGGATCTTGCCGTCCTTGTGGCGCCACAGGGGGTACTTGTCGTGGTACAGGCTGATACGGGTGGTCGCCGACTTGACCTTGAGCAAGGCGTTGAGCGCTTGGTGCTGCCAGGAGCCCTTCTCGATGTCGTTGGCGATGGCGGTCATCACCGCGGTCTCGTCGGTCGACGGGCCGGCGTCCTTGATGCCGAGCTGGATGCGCCCCTTGCCGACGTTCTTGCCCCGCAGGCGAACCGGTACGCCGATCTTGCAGTACAGGAGCTGCTGCATCTGGACCGGACTGCCGACGTTGAGCTCGTCGCCGAAGGTCAGCAGTTTGGGCTGCACACCCGCGGCGCGCTGCACCACGGCACCCAGCTCGTCGAAAGCCTTGCGGGCAACTTCTGCCTGGTGGACGAACTTGTCGCCTTCCTCCTCGGCCTTGGTCTCGAGCTGGCGGACCTTGAGGGCGCCGCGCTCTACTGCGTTGGCCAGGGCGGTCAGGAACTCGATCTGCTCCGGGGTCTTATCGCGGGGCGGCTCGAAGCCGAGCATCCCCTGCTGGCCAAGGTACTCGCCCAGGGCACGGGCGGTGACGCCGGTGACCGGCTGCAGGCCCAGTGGGGCGGTCGCGGTGTTGAGCTGCTTCTCGGTGAGGGCGAACGCCGGCATGACCAGCTCCTCGCGGTACGGCTGGTACTGGCAAGCACGCTCCTGCTTCGTCTTCCACTCGTACAGCTTCTCGCGGGCCTTCTCGCCGGCGTCGGCCTTGCTGAGACCGTCCTTCTCCAGCTTGCGCCGGGTACTCTTGAGGACGAACTCCTGCTCGGCCTCGATGAAGGACTTGCACCCCTCGGTGATGTGGCCGGTGACGTTGGCCTCGAGGATCTGGCGCAGCTCAGCCATACCTTCCTCGACCAGGCGCAGGTCCCGCTCGTGGGTGCGCTTCTGCAGCGCCCAGTTGATGTCCACGCCCTTGATGTAGCTGTGCTGCAGGACCACGGTCGGGTCAACCGCCCAGCGCTGGTAGAACTCCCACTGCTGATCGAGCTGCAGGAGGAGCTTCATCAGATCGTGCAGGTGGCCGGTGACCAGGCCGTCATCGGCGCCGTAGTCGAAGACCTCCTCGAGGGTCAGCTCCGACATGTTGGCCTTGTCGCCGAGGGTCTCCTCGTAGGTGGCCTGGTCGTAGTCCAGGTACAGCTTGGACATGAACTTCAGGCCAGCTTCGACGTTCTCGTTGTAGTAGCGCTGCATCATGCGAGTGTCGTGCACGTTGCGCAGCTCGATGTCGAGGTTGGTCTGAGTGACAACGCCCTCGAAGAAGGCGTTGTGAGCCACCAGGCGGGTCTTGCGGGCCGCGAACTCGAGGACCTCGGCCACCACAGCCTTGTCGACGTTGGCAGCGTCCTTGTGGTCCACCGGGATGTAGATCACGTTCTCCAGGTGCTTGCCGAAGCAGAACGAGGCGCCGGCCAGCTCCTGCGACAGGACGTCGACGAAGTCCTCGCCCTGCGTCGATGCTTTGGCAAACCCGGGCACAGGGTCCTTATTGCTCGACTCGTAGTCGAACGCGCAGATGTCACCGGCGGCGATCTCGGCAAGGATGGCCTGGCGCATCTCGCCCCAGTTCTCCGCGGTGATCGCCAGCTTGGTCGGCACCATGCCGGAGAACTGGCTGTCCCACAGGTCGTCGGCTCCGACTTCCTTGAGCAGGTCGAACAGCTTCTGCGGCTCGGGGATGCGTTTGTGGATGACCGGCTGCACCAGCTTCTTGGCTCGTGGCTTCCAGCACAGCTCGGGGTGGAGGCTGGCCAGGCGCCACATGGTGCGCCACTCGCCGAAGGCGGCGCGGATCTTGATCAGCGTCTTGTCGCCAGTCTGCTCGATGGCGTCGTCCAGAACGGCGGTGTTGCCGGTGTCGACCACGCTGCGGAGCTGCTCGATACCGTCAGCGCCGTACTTTTCCAGCAGCTCTTGGAACTTGGCCGGGCCGATGCCCTTGACGCCGGGGTACTCGTCCGAACTGTCGCCGAGGATCGACTTGGCGATGCTGGTCAGGTGGTATGGGATGCCCTTGTACTCGCCCTCGCCGAAGTGCGCCTCGTTCTTCAGGTAGACGACGGTGGTGTCGTTGCAGAGTTGCAGCAGGTCCTGGTCGACGGTGTAGACGTCCTTCGGGTAGGTGAGCCGCTCGCAGAGCCAGGCGATCACGTCGTCCGCTTCGACGCCCTGCACGCCGATCTGAGTGGCGCCCAGGTTGGCCAGGAACCGCTTGGCCCAGGAGTACAGCTTGTCGACCTGCTCGATCTCTACTGGACTGCGCTCGGCGGCATTGGCGTCACGGCTGGCCTTGTAGCCCGGGAACAGCGTCTTGCGGTAGTCCATGCCCATGTCGTGGGCGACGATCAGGTTGCGGGCGGTGGTGTTGGCCAGGATCGGCTCGATGTAGCGGGTGATGAAGCTCTGCGCTGCGGTCTGCCAGCGGGGGAACTTTCGGCCGGTCTGCTCGCAGAACAGCGGCTCAGGGCAGGTCGCACCGTAGTAGGTGTGCTTGACGACTGCCTTGAAGTCGAGGATCGCGTAGCTGGTGTTGTCCATGTTCTTGTCCTTACTCAGACGGGTTTGTTGATTGCTGTATTTGTGGGTGTTCGGCGCGCTTTTCAGCGATGATTGCCGCTGCCTGGTCCACGCACTGGTCGCAGATGTAGGCCCCGAAGCTGGTGACGAGATACTCGACCTCTCCGGGGTGCGCGCCGGCGCAGAAGCTGCAGTAGCGAGTCTCACTCATACCGCTACCGGAGCTTGGATCTTGCCGCGGTGCTGGTACCCGATCAGCTCGATCATCTCCGGCTTCACGGCCCACAGCTGGACAGACGGCGGGTAATTGAGGCCGACCTCCGGCAGGGGCAGGGGGGCTCGCTTCAGCAGCTCGTCGACCTGCTCAGCGTGGTTGGCGTACAGGTGGCAGTCGCCGCCGGTCCAGACGAATTCGCCGGGCTCGTAGCTCAGGTGGTTGGCCAGCATCAGAGTCAGCAGGGCGTAGCTGGCGATGTTGAAGGGCACGCCCAGGAACACGTCGGCGCTGCGCTGGTAGAGCTGGCAGTTGAGGCGCTTCTTGCCGGTGAGGGGGTTCTGCTGGACGTTGAACTGCACCAGGCAGTGGCACGGGGCCAGAGCCATGCGGCCGACCAGGACATTCTCCTGCGGGCTG
Organism: Pseudomonas sp. OF001; assembly: GCF_904426495.1. Taxonomy (NCBI): domain Bacteria; kingdom Pseudomonadati; phylum Pseudomonadota; class Gammaproteobacteria; order Pseudomonadales; family Pseudomonadaceae; genus Pseudomonas; species Pseudomonas sp. OF001. Next base: position 272,771 of record NZ_CAJGBM010000012.1, read on the forward strand.
TACCGCTCGTTAGGCAGCTCACCCGGCGCCCAGGCGCTGATGATGTGCCGGCGGCTGAACGGGTTGTCGCGCAGGCCTTCGATCAGCTGTTGCAGCTGGTCGACTTCACCTACCGTCCACTCTTGGTCCGACTCGCTGTCGAGGTTCTCGTAGGCGAAGCGGAAGGCCCGCCACTGCGCACCGTAGACCGGTCCAAGGTTGCCTCGGCTGTCGGCCCACTCGTCCCAGATGTGCACGCCGGCGTCGGTCAAGGCATTGATGTTGGTCTCGCCGCGGAGAATCCACAGCAGTTCGTGCACCACGCCCTTGAACCAGGTGTACTTGCTGGTCACCAGCGGGAAGCCGCCGGCCAGGTTGAAGCGCATCTGGTAGCCGAACACCGATCGGGTGCCGGTGCCGGTGCGGTCAGTGGAGTCGTAGCCGTTGTCGCGGATGTGGCGGACAAGGTCGAGGTACTGTTTCATGCAACTTCCTCCTGCTGATCTTCTCGAAGTAGTGCCTGTTCAGCGGCGAACTGCTCGTCGGTCTTCCATTCGCCGCTCGGCTGGTAGTAGCACCAGACGCTGCCGCGCCGGTGCGGATGGTGGTAGCCAGGTCCGTGCCCGTCGCAAGTGCAGGTCATGGCCTTGGTGTTGCGCTCGTTCATCCACTTGTCAGGGCGTAGGTCGGTAGACCCGCACACCCTGCAGTGGGGCTTTCGGTGGTACTCATCGAGGTGCCTGGGCAGCGCCCGGCGGGCGTCGCACTTTCGGCACCGGCAGTGGAATCGCATCGGTCACCTCCAGGTAGAAGAAAGCCGGCCTTTCGGCCGGCTTGGTTGCCCCTCTGTCGCCACTGGCGGGGCTACCAGCTATGCAGGCCACGATCCTCTCCCGGCTGGTCGCTTACGCTGTGGATCTCCGGAGGTAAGGAGCAGCGTTCTCTGGCGCAGCGTGCCACACGCCCGGACGACTACTGCGCCGTCCGAAGTTCGTTGCGAGGTACCCAGTGGTCGTCGATCTTGACCATGCAGCCGACGAACGCCGCGTAGCGGGTGTCGCGCTTGGTCTGGTGGCCGTACCAGCCGCACTGCAGCCAGTTGAGGGACGCGATGGCGAGCCAGATGACGGCGACCACTGCCAGCAAGGCGAGGGCGGTCATCTCGGATTTCTTGAGCTGCTTCACGCCGGGATCTCGATGCCGTAGTCCTTCACGCGCAGGCCGAGAATGTTGGCCACTTCGACGAGAACCTTCAGCTCCGCTTCGTAGACGTCGCCGTCGCTCTCGGCCACGACCAGCATGTTGGTGAACACCTCGTCCGCGTCGAGCGGGCTGTTGGCGATCTCTTTGATCTCGCGCAGGATGTTCATGCGGCCAAGGCGGAAGCCGGCCTCCAGCTGCTCGGTGTACAGCGAGACGGTCTTGGTGATCTCGGCGCCGAAGTGCTCGAGGTTCTTGTTCGCACGGATCTGCTTGTCGATCTGGGACGCTTCGTCGCGGGAGATTTCGCCGTTGGCAGCTGCCACCAGCAGGCAGCCGCCCACGATCGCCTGCATCAGGTCGCGGTTTTCCAGCTTCTTGATCTCGCGCTTGGCGCCGAACAGCTTCTTGCCAAAACCAAACATGTAAATGTTACCTTCTGTAAATGTGGGTGTTAGAAAGGCCGCCCCGGAGGGCGGCCTGGTGCCGCGACTGTTGATCAGCCTTCGTAGCGGCCGGTCACCTGGAAGACCCACGGACGGAACTTCTTGGTGCCTTCGCCGAGCTGCTTGCCGACGATGCAGCGGGTGACCACGTCGCTCAGCAGGGCCTTGTTCATCTTGGTGAACGCCTGGGCGGCAGCGCCGGACAGCTTGGCCTTGGACGCCGGCGGGATGCTCAGCATGACCATCTGGCCCTCGAACTCGTCCTCGCGGTTGACCAGGACGGCCATGGCCTCCAGGTATTCCTTGATGTCGAGCGGGCTGTCAGCGGTGCCGTAGCCGTCCTCCAGCCACTCCTGCTTGATCTCGGCGGCGGAGGAGCCGTCGGTCAGGGTGTCGCCCTTGGAGTCGTAGCTGTAGTAGGCCTTGGCATCCTGGTCGTCGGACTGACGAACCACGAACAGGCGGCGGGTGCTGTGGATCACGCAGTCGAAGCTGTTGCCGATGTCGGCGTCTTCGCTGCCCAGCTTGAAGGTGCCTTCGTGCAGCTTGACACGGTCGAAAGACATGCCGGTCAGGTCCAGGCCCTCGAAGCCGGCGGCTGCCTGCTCCTGGGAGAACTGTGCCATCGCGTTGGTGCGCTGCTCGGTGACGGTCGGAGCGGAAGCCTGCTTGGCTACTGCAACGGCCTGATCGGCGGCGGGTTCATCGACGACTACATCGACCTGGGCGGTTTGAGTCTCGGCAACACCTTCGGCGGTGATGGTGTCGGCGGCGGTTTCAACGACTTGCGGTTTGGCCAGTGCCATGGTGATTTTCCTCTTGGGTATCAGTTAGGGAACAGCATCATTATCAGTGTGGATATCGCTAAACCCATAAATGTGGGTTTAGGGTTGCTTTTATACGGGTCAGAAAGGCCCGTGTCAAGCTCAACGCAGGTACTCGTGCAGAAGGTCTTTCCGGTCACGAATCACCAGGTTGTTCTCTTGCTCGTTCTTGAGCAGGTTCTTGAAGTTGCGGTCGAGCAGAGTGCCCAGGACTCGCATGAAGTAGACGTTCACGATGTTCTGCTGGCCCTTGCGGTCAGCGCGGGCAATCGCCTGCTTGGCGTCCCCCGGCGACGTCGGGCACTCGTAGAACATGATGTGGCTGGCGACCTGCAGGTTGAGCCCGGCGCCGCCGGACTTCCAGTTGATGATCGCCACCCGGCAGGTCGGGTCGTTCTTGAACCGCTCTACCTCTCCGCGGCCCGACGACGACTCGCCGTAGACGACCGCCGGCTGCCAGTGGGCGTACCGCTTGGCCAGGAAGTCGATGGTGCGTTTGTAGTAGGCGAAGATGATCACCTTGTGGTTCGCCGGGTTGATCGAGTCCATGATGGCGTCGGCAGCGGCCGACAGCTCGTTGTCCTGCCCGATCTTGCCGGTGTCGTCGAACTCGTCCGGGCAGCTGATGAGCTGCAGGGCCAGGTGGCGCAGCGCGCTCTGGTTGTCCGGGGCCAGAACCCTGTCGCCGAGCACAGCGAAGCGGTCGTTGATGATCTTCTTGTAGAGCGACAGGTGGGCGCCGGCCAGCCGCACCCGCACCTGCGACACCACTGGGTCAGGCAGGGTCAGCACGTCGCGCTTCTGCACCCGGACAGCGTTCTGGTACAACGCCTTGTGGACCTTCTCGACGTTCTTGTACCCGGTGATCTGGGTGACCTTGACCTCTTTCTTGCCGTTGTTGATCGTGAACTGGCTGGTCAGGCAATGCTGCCGGTAGAACGCTGCCTTGTTGGAGTACGCCTCCGGGTTGGTCAGCCGGATGATGCCGTAGACGTCGTGCAGGTGCGTCGGGATCGGCGTGCCTGTCATCAGGTAGATGGCCACGTCGTCACCCAGCTCGCTGCTCATGTTGGCCACGGACTGCGACAGGATCGACTCGGTGCCACACAGGGCATGGGCCTCGTCGAAGAACAGCACGTTGTAGCCGGCCTTCTTCAAGCGGAACCGGTGCTTGTTGGTCGCGTTGCCGCGGCGGTTGATCGGTCTGCCGTCCTTGGTGAACGGCTGTGCCTTCGGGTCGTAGGGTTCGCCCTTGGCCTTGAAGTACGGCGATCCGTCCTGCCTGAACCACAGGTTCTCGCCTACCTTCTTCATCGGCGAGTTGTCGTTGAGCATCCGGTACACGTCGTAGGACAGGATCAAGATGTCCGGCCAGCCCTCGGCGTCCCACTGGGCCATCATCTTGACCTTCTTGGCCGCCGGCACGTCCAGGTTGTCGATCTTCAGGTGGTGCTCGATGCCTATGAAGAAATCGAGCAGCTCCTGCTGGAACTGGCCGATCAGCTTCGGAGGCATGGTGAACACGACCTTGTTGCCCAGCGCCGCCATCAGGACGGCGTGGGTCTGCGCCGGGAAGGTCTTTCCGGTTCCGGGGTCGCTGGCATCCAGGTAGCGCATCTTCCTGGCGTAGGTCTTCAGCGTTCCGGCCTGGTGAGGCATCGGCCAGTTCGGCAGGCCGATCTGCTGGAACCAGGCTGGGTAGTTGACAACCCCATTGGCCAGCATCAGGTCGCTCAGGTTAGCGTGCATTCGCCTGTCTCCGCTGGGCGCGGTGGTCGTAGTCGTCACGGCAGAACTCGTCGCAGAACCGTTCGCCGGCACCGACCGGCTCGAAGCAGTTGTGACAGCTGCCAACCGCCGGCAGGGCTCGCTGGGACTTGGCCAGGGTCGCCTGGATGGCGGCCTCGGTTGCTTTCAGTTCGTTCTCGGTGGCGTTGTCGAGTACATCTGCGTTTTGCTGGAGCATTTTCTTAAACCTCGGCCGGTTCCGTGCCGTCTTGGAAGTTGGTGAGTGCGAAAGATTTCTTGGCCATCTTGCTCAGGTCGAGGACGAACACGTCGACGCCGGGGCGGTGCGGGTGCACTTCCTTGCGGTCGAAGTACACCTCCCCCTGGAGTAGGCTGGCCATCTGGCGGGCATCCCGAATGACCGGGGTGTCGCCGATGTTGCGGGCATACCGGCAGTAACGCGGCATGCAGCTCTGGAGGACGATCGACAGGAACTTGCCGGCCCTCCAGTAGTGGTCGCCGGGGCGCAGGCAGTCGGAGCGGTCGGAGTCTTCGCCGGCCATCTCATCCATGCTGGCGAGTACCCGGTCCACCTCGGAGATCGACTTCTCGCGCTCCATGTCGACCGAGTGGTCCTGCAGGAACTCCTTCAGCGCCTTGGAGATCATGGCCACGTCGTCGGCGCCTTTGAGACCGCTGTCGTCCAGCGTCTTGGCCAGCATTTCCAGGCCGTACAGGACGACCTGGAAGCTGTAGCGAGGGCGCTCACCGATGGCCTCTGGAACCTCTGCGGCCAAGGCTCGCACGCCGGCTGCTACGTCCTTGGGGCTGGTCGACAGGGCAGTGGTCACCAGTGACTTGGCCAACCGCTGCAGCGCCGGCCGGCGTTCGTAGGCAGCCCTGAAGTGGTCCTTCATGCTGCTGTTGATCAGCGCCTTCGAGCTGAGCTTCACCTCGACGGTACGGTTGCGCAGGGAAGGGACGATCGAGGTCTGCTCGCTGGTGTACACCACCGGGCTGCTGACTCGGTCCTGGCTGACGGCCACACCCTTGCCGCTGGCGATGTGGCCACGAGGCACCGGCGAGCGGTTCCAGGCCGCCTTGAAGATGCCCAGCACCTTCTGAGCCACCTGGTTCGACATGATCGACGGGTTCACTTCCTCGATCAGGCGCGGGACCGTGGTAGAGCTGCTGATGAACTTGATCAGCGGGTAAATGGTGGCCACCTCGACGTTCATAAAGTCGGCCGTGGTGTAGTCGATCCCGTTGAGGTTGCAGAGCAGGAACGCTGTGGACGACTTGCCGGAACCGGCGTTGCCGCTGATGTTGAGCAGCGGGAACTGGGTGAACTCTTGGTGCAGGTGCTCCCGGAAGTGGCAGGCCACCATCCAGCCGACCATGGCTCCTGCCCAGTGCGGCTCGTTGATCCGGCACAGGTGGTAGATGGCTTCCTCGACCTCGGTGTCCCCTTCGTCCGGGTAGTCGCCGGCGATCAGGTTGGTGGAGATGCTGGGGTCGCCGAAGTACTTGAACGGACTCTCCACGCCGTACCTGGCGTAGGAGCCTCGGTACTCGACGTAGTGCGGGGAGACTGCCCCAGACTGCTCCCGGTAGAACATCAGCCCGCACTGTTCGGTACGGATCACTTTGTTGACTCCTTTTTTCAGGACAAGGGCCGTCATGTACTCCTTGAGCACCTGCAGGTCCTTGTCGCTGCCACGGAAGCTGCCGCCGTAGCCGTTCATCAGGGACTGCATGCCCTTGGTGGACTGCCAGACGTCATTCGGGACGCGGATGTTGGTGTGGCTGCCGGTCGGCGTGACGACCGTGCAGAGCATGGCTTCCTCTTGGCCGAGGCGGAGGTAGTCCTCCTCCTTCTCCAGGATGTAGACGATCGACTGCGGGTCGATGTAGCCGGAACTGAGCTGCCTTGCTCCGTTATCAGTCTCCTGGAAGTAGTTGTTGGCCCGGACCACGATCGGTAGCCCTTCGACAGCTACAGAGTCCTCGACCGGCTTGTCGGCTACGTCACCGCGGCAGATGATGCAGTTGCCGCACGGCTTGCCGATCGTTGCGATCAGTGCGCCGGGAGCGAACTTCATCCGGCCGCCGAAGGCGCGGTTTAGCTGGTCGTGGACGTGCTTGCGGCGCTCCTTCTCGGTCGGCCGACTACTGCTGTCGACGTTGACCACGAACGGGGTGACCAGCTCGCTCTCGTACTCGGCCGACTCGTCGCGGTTGTAACGAGCGGCGATGAACGAGGCGAGCTGCATGGCTGCCTGGTTCCAGTTCGACTCGGCGCAGTCGCCTTCGTTGATCAGGATCTCGATGCAGCCAGGAGTTTCCTCAAGAGCGCGCAGTTTCTCCGCCGGGATGGTGGCGGCGCTTTTCATAGCCCGGAGCTTTTTCGATGCGTTCTGCCTGGCGACCTTCATTGCCGACTCGGCCTTCGGGAAAACCAGGCTCTTGGCAGGGGCCTGCTGTGACAGGGGAGGGCGCGGGTCGGCCACCAAGGTGGCGTACAGGTCCGAGTCCATCTCCATCAGCTCGTCGAAGGTCACACCGACCTTGAACGTGCCGGTGTTCGGGCGGGCAACACCCTCGCAGCGCCACATGCGGCCTCGGCCGCAGGAGTAGACGCTGCGGTCAAGGGTGGCCGCCTCGAAGTTCTCTGCAACACCCTGCCAGATCCACGGCAGGAGCTTGGTCGGCGTCTTGATGCCGAACACCTGCGGCGGCACGGTGATGTGCACGCCCTTCTGGCCGGACAGCCAGCAGTGGATGAATGTTTTCGGGATCTCCAGGTGCTTGGTCAGGCGATCCAGCGTCGACCTGACATCGTCGAGTACCTCGTCGAGGTCAGTGCCGTCGAAGTCGAAGTACATCGGCCCGAAGTACTTGACGTGTTCGAGCGGGTCTTCCCCTTGCTCGGCCACGTCCTCCGGGTCCTTGTCGACGGACAGGACGGTGATGAACGCCGGCGCCTGGGGCAGCTCGTGCAGCTGGGACTCTGCATAGAGCTTCCATGCCTCCTTCTTGTTCGGGTTGAACTGCAGGAAGTGGTACATGGCTTCCTCCTCAGTTCATCACGGCGTCGGACAGCCTCTGGATGTAGCAGTGGTCCCCTCGCTGATAGACGGAAATGTCGTCAGCGGTCAGGCCTCGGCGCAGCAGGTTGTTGCGGAACAGGGTTACGTTGTAGACCTTGGGGATGCGGAACTTTCCGCCGACGTAGGTCTTGTTAAAGACGTCCACAATCTCGGCGTAGTCGATCCGGTTATGAGGGGCCGGCGCGGTGCCTTCCACAATTTCGACGGCGGACATTCTTCGTTCTCCTTTCAGTGCAGCGTGCGCCTGGCGTGTTCTGTCGCGGCGCGGCGGCGTTCTTGGTATTCGGGGTTGGCAGGGTCGCTGTCCCAGCCGAGCCATTGCTTCGGCTGGGATCTCCAGGCGGCTCCGATACGGGCTACGTGGTCGGAGAACTCCTGGACTGGATCAGTAGGATTGAGCTCCGCCACCCGCAGGAGGGCGGAGCCCCCTGCGTGGACAAGGGAGCCCAGGACGGACACTGCGTAGCGCAGCTCCTCCTCGTCTGGGGTGCCGCCGCCCTGGACGTCCTCCACGATCTCAGCGAGTGTCCTCACGCCACGAACCTCCGCTTGTTGATCACCAGCTCCTCGCTGGGGCGGCTGAAGGCCACGTAAATCAGGCTCTGCCGCTCGGTGCGGATGTTGTTGGCCAGGATGTCGTTGAGGTCGACGAACGCACGGCGGTAGGTGCTCCCCTGACTACGGTGTACGGTCAGGCAGTAGCAGTAGCGGATGTTGGAGAACAGGTCCTTGAAGCGGTGGTACATGGCCCAGTAGCCGCGGGCCTCGGCCGGGAACTTCTTGGCCAGGCCGGCAAGTTCGTTGAGGCGGCCCCAGTAGCGGTCAAGCTCCTGGTCGTGGATGACGTGGGTGATCACCTGCCTGATCTCGGCGTGGATCGGGTTCAAGACCAGCATGTGGGTCTTGTACAGCTCGCCAGTCTCCTCGTCCTCGACGGTGCCCTCGCTGACCTGCTTGACGATGCACTCCTCGTCGGTGCTGAGCAGTGCGACGTCACCACTGCGGATCGGCCCACCCGTCACGACACGCTCGCCGACCTCGAACCGGGCTGCGTCCTTCCCGAAAATCTTGCGGCGGATGGCATTGTTGATCTCGTCCACCCGGCTGTTGCGCCAGGCCAGTACACGCTGCTGGTCCAGGTCGGTGTCAGCGTCAAACTGGCTGACGACGTACTTCAGGAAGTTGGCGGCGAGCACCACCTCTACGCCCTGTCCGTACTCGTCGGGCGCCATGAATCGGGTGCCGTTCCTGATGGCTTCGCGGAGCGGGGCGTTGAGGGTGAGGATGCCGCTGTCGCCGGCCTGGCGTTCGACCTTGGTCAGGCGGACCTTGTCGAACACCTCGAAGGCGCGGGACTTCTGTTCCTTCACCGGCGGCAGCTGCATGTCGTCGCCCATGAACAGGATCTTGACCTCGTGCTCCTCGGACTGCGGGAGCAGGTGGTCGAACAGGGCGCGCTGGCTGAGCATCGAGGCCTCGTCGACCACGATGACGTCGAACAGCATCAGGACGCCCTTGCCGGACTTGACCGCGATCTTGTTCTCCTCGTTGGGCAGCATGGCCAGGCCCAGCGCACTGTGCAGGGTCTGGAAGGCCACGTCGTTCATGCTCAGGCCGAAGGATCGGGCCGACTTCTCGAGCTGCTTGACCGCCTTGTTGGTCGGCGCCGTCATCAGCACCTTCAGGCCGGCGTCGAGCAGACGCTGCACGGCAGCCATGACGCTGGTGGTCTTGCCCGTTCCACCCTCGCCGAGGATGGTGAGTCCGGGGAGGTTCTTCTCGAGGAAGCCGTCAACTACAGAGTCGACGGCGAACTGCTGATCGCTATTGAGTTTCATGGAATGCCCTTCTGTGGCGTGTGATGTTATTGGTTTATATAAATGTGGGTTGCGATGCTAAGGCCGACCGGCCTGATAGTCAACGCAGGCCGGTCAGACGAGACGCAGGTCGGGTTTTTGCTGTTTGCGGCGGGCGCCGTTCTTGCGGGAGGAGACGGCGGCACAGAGAGATGCTACCGGTTGGCTTCCATTGCGGATAGCCTCCATCATCACCTCGCCCAGGGACAGCCCGAACCTGGCAGCGGTGTTGATCATCACGGACAGGTGTACATGCCCGATTCTTTCGAGAGTTTCGGTGGTGACGACAGTGCGGGCAGAGGCCATGTGCCGGCGGATGCCTTCTCGCAAGGCCGGCGGGTCGGTTTCGATGCCGGCCTGGACGCTGAAGTCCATCGTGTACCGGTAAACCTTGTCGTCGATGTCGAGCACGGTGGCCTCCTATCCGAATAGCGATACCACGTTGGTAGGCTGTTGTTCAGGCGCTTTCCGCATCGGCGTTCCGAGCGGGTTGACGATGGCCACGGCCATCCAGTCGAGGAGATTTTCGCGGTCAACGCCGGCAGTGATGTGCTTGCACCACTGGATGTAGAGGACGCGGACTACGTGCTCAGGTTGCGCCTTGAGCAGCCGGGGGTGGACAGAAAGTCCGAGGTCTTCGATGAACCGGCGGAGGGTTGTCTCGCGCTGCTCAGGTGTTCCACTATCGCCGGCTGCCTGCGACATGATGCGCAGGCGTGGCAGCAGTTCTTCCATCAGGACTCCTTGCTCCCGGGCACAGGGGTCATGTACTTCGGGAAGGTGTAGTTGATGATTCCGTCAAGGAGAAGGTCCCGCACGGTGGTGTTGTGAGCAGCTGCGATCATCTTCAGCTGCTGGTGCACTCCGGCGGGAAGGTCGATGCTGAACTTCTTCTTCTGGGTAGAGAGGAGCTCAGCAGCTCGGACGGATACAGCATGGTTCGACGCGGTCAGAGCTACCATTTCGATACCCCATCAGTGGTGGAAGTATTCAGATGGTAGTCATGTAGTACAACAACCGTCAATATGCAGTTATTTATTTACTCAAGTGTGGGACTAAGCCCACACTTCGGGTATTTCGGTTACAACCTCGTCGCGGCCCATTCTTGACAGCTTCACCCGGCGCTCCACCGGGACTACCAGGTTCTTGGTGCTTCCCTCGGTAACAGGGGCGGCTTTCGACCATGCTGCGGCCTCTGCTAGTAGCCGGCTCGAGCGGCCCTCCAGGGTGTCGAGGTCGGCGCCGTCGATAGCCTGCAAGAGCGAGGGGGAGGGGGAGAATTTGCCGGCGTTCTTGGCCACGGTGATGATGCGGACTCCCGGCTTGTCGCCGTCTACTCCGGCTGGGCCGATCACCTCGACGTCCGACTCCTTCGCGTTTAGGTAATAGACGCGCTTCTGGTTCGGAGGCGTCGCCTCCAGGAAGTAGGGGAGTACCCGACTGACAGCTTGGTCAGGGGTGATGCCGTCGATGTAGAGCAGCTCCACCTCCGGCCTGCTGAATGGGGTGCCAACCGGGCCGGCGGTGTACAAGGCCTCGATCTGCTTTCTGACGCGGGACAGGGTTTCTCTGTCCTGCTCGGTCCACTGGCACAGCTCACGGCGGCCGTGCTTGTGCAGGCAGAGGTAGTAGCCCTCCCGAGGCAGGGATAGGGCGACCATGTGGTATCGCATAGGATCTCCTTGCATAGAAAAAGCCCGACTTGTACAGTGGTCGGGCTAAATCCTTCTGTGTTCGCCCCGCAATCGCGGGGCTTCTTTTTGTCCGGAGATCAGACTGCGATAACTGTCGCCAATGGTCAAGCTTCTCCGCACACCTCCGAGGCCACTGTCAACAGCCGGATGACGCCCGGTCGAAGGCTGTACAGGCGCTTGTTCTCTTTGCACTCGACCTCCACGGCGCCGGCCTCCTTGAGGATCAGCAGGTGGCGGGAGGTGTTCGACTGCGAGATTCCGATGCGCTCGGTGACCTCGTTGACGCTGAGGCGGCCGGCGGAGTGGAGAGTGTTGATGATCTGGAGGCGGACAGGATTGCCCAGGCCGTTGAACAGGTTGGCGCTCATTCGGTGTGGTTCCATTTTGCTACTGCTTCTGATGTGGCAATGCTAAGCGGTTGATTCGGGTAAGTAAATAGGGGTTTAGGGGTATGTGGGTCTATTCGCGGAAGTCTGCCGCTAAGGGTAGAATCAAGGGTAGGAGGGGCGCTGGAACCGGGTACATTGCGATTCGTGTACAAACCAGCGTACAAGCATCCTGCTGCCGACCCCTCTAATCTCCCATAACTCCAGCAAAATCAGGCTCTTTGTGTGTGTGGCGCATCGTCGAGTACATCAACGACCTGCACCAGGCCATCGACAGGCAGAGCCGCGCGGAGGTCGGCGAGGTGCTGGAGCAGCTGGTCGAGTACACCATGTCGCACTTCGCCTTCGAGGAGGACCTGCAGGAGCAGGCCGGCTATCCCTTCCATCATGCCCACAAGAAGGTCCACGAGCTGTTCTGCCGCAAAATCGAGGACTTCCAGTACCGCTTCGAACTGGGCGAGGATGTCTCCCGCCACCTGCTCACCACCCTGCGCGCCTGGCTGATCAACCACATCAAGCGCGACGACGCCGACTACGCCGAGACCGTCAAGGTCGCCCTGGCGGCGTCGCTCAAGCCGCGGCCGAAGAGCTTCTTCGCCCGGCTGTTCGGCTGAGCTGCGCGGGGACGGGTGGCGACATCCGTCCCTGTCGGGGAGCGACCGCCCCTCTGCCTGCGCGCGGCGGCGGGCGAGCTGCTGCCCCGGCTGCTGGCGCAGGCCTTCGCGACGCCGCCGTCGGACGGCCCGGCGCTCAGTCCTCCTCGTTGAGGTCGAGATAGTCCAGCACGAACGCGATGATCTTCTCGTCGCCGGCGGGCAGGTCGGCCGACACATAGGGCAGATCCTGCCAGTCGTCCTCCTTGGCATAGGGGCGCCAGCTGACGTCGGCGTTGGCACGCACGGTGTTGTAGCTGACCACGATGCGGCCATCGGTGATCTGCTCCCATTCGTCCTGCGCCTCGCCGGTGTGACTCCGGGCCTGCTTGAGCGTACGGATAGTCATGGTCCTGCTTCCTCCTCGGGCGGTGCATCGGCGTAGCTACAACCTTAGGCCAGATTGGCCACGCTGCGGGCCGGCATCCCTCCGCCTGACAGCTGGTCTACGCTGACAACACCCGCACGCGGCCACCGCGGAGCCCGGCATGTCGGCGACCACTCCCCGCATCGCGGTGCTGGCGGCGCCCGGTGCCCGGGAGCAGCCCTATCCGCAGCTTCACGTCTTCCATGATCTCGGCGCGCTGCTGGCCGCCGGTCCGTGGGACGTCCTGCTGCTCGACCAGCCCGGCGCGCAGGCCGGGCAGGCGCTGCAGCAGCTGCGCCGCGCCGAGGGCTGCCGCTTCCTGCCGATCTACTGCTGCCGCGACCAGGACGACTGGTGCCTGGCGCTGGGCGACGGCACGCCACCGGCGCAGGCCGACGCCCTGGTCGCCCAGTGGCGGCTGTGGCGCGGCCGTTTCGCGCTGTTCAACCGTGGCGTGGCGCCCGAGCGCTTCGACAGCCGGGTGCTGGCCTGGCTGTGGCTGCGCGCGGCCGGCGAGGTCCGCGCCCTGCGCGACACCGCGGTGGCCCGGCACTACCGCTACCCGCTGCTGGAGGTGCTGGCCGAGGAGGAGACGGTCAACGACTTCGTCTGGCTGCAGCTGATGGCCCAGCAGGGCTGGCTGCAGGCCGGCGAGCTGGTCGACCGGCTGCGACTGTGCAACCGCTGCGGTTCGGGGCGTCTCAACTACGTCGACGTCTGTCCCGAGTGCGGCGATCTCGACATCGCCCGCCAGCCGTCGCTGCACTGCTTCACCTGCGGGCACGTGGGTCCGCAGGAGCTGTTCGTCAGGGAGGGGCTGCTGCTGTGCCCGAACTGCCTGACCCGCCTGCGCCACATCGGCAGCGACTACGACCGGCCGCTGGAGAACTACGGCTGTCGCCACTGCCAGGCGTTCTTCGTCGATGCGCGGATCGAGGCGCGCTGCCTGGATTGCGGCCAGGTGCAGGCGCCGGAGCGCCTGCGGGTGCGCGAGGTGCGCCACTACCGGCTGACCGACGCCGGCCGGCTGCACTGCCGCCAGGGCCTGGGCGAGGCCGGGCGGACGGAGCTGACCCTGCTGCGCCTCAACCTGCGCGGCGGCCGCGAGTTCGCCGAGCTGCTGAGCTGGCAGATCGAGCTGGTGCGGCGCTACGGCGGGCCGCCGTTCTCGGTGCTGGGCATGCGCCTGCACAACCTGCGCACGCTGGGCGAGTTGCGCGCCCATGCGCTGATCGACGGTCTGCTCGAGCGCCTGCTGGAGATGGTGCGCGAGACCGACCGCTGTACGCGCGCCAGCGAGGAGCTGTTCTGGATGCTGCTGCCGCACACCGATGCCGCCGGGCTGGCCAGCCTGCGCCAGCGGCTGACCCGCCCCAGCGGCCTGCTCGGCGACGCCGCGGCCCACGGCATCGCGCTGAGCACGGTGGGTTTCAGCGCGCCGCAGGACCTGCTCGAGCAGGAGGACGGCCCCCTGCTGCTGGCGCGCCTGGCCGGCGAGCTGGAGTGAGCGATGGAGGCGCTGGCGAGCCTGCTGGCCGAGCTGGGTCGCGAGGGAGGGCTGTTCGCCCTGCTGCCGGCCTTCCTGCTGTTCGAGGTGCCGCTGAACCTGCTGGTGGTGCTCGGCGTGCTGCGCTGGTTCGTCCGCCGGGGCGAGCGGCAGCCCCTGGTCACGCCCTACCGGCCCGTGGTGTCGTGCATCGTCACCTGCTACAGCGAGGGGGCGGACGTGGCCAGGACCCTGCAGAGCCTCTGCGAGCAGGTCTATCCGGGGGAGATCGAGCTGATCCCGGTGGTCGACGGCGCCGCGGTCAACCGCGACACGCTGCAGGCGATCCGCAGTTTCCGCGTCGATCCCGGGCGCTATCCGCGCCGCCACCTGCGGCCGATCGCCAAGTGGCAGCGCGGCGGCCGGGTCTCCTCGCTGAATGCCGGGCTGGCCTACTGCCACGGCGAGATCGTCATGGCGCTGGACGGCGACACTTCCTTCGACAACGACATGGTGGCGGCCATGGTGCGCCACTTCGTCGACCCCCGGGTGCCGGCGGTGGCCGGCAGCCTGCGGGTGCGCAATCCGTTCGCCTCCTGGGTGACGGCGCTGCAGGCGCTGGAGTACCTGCTGTCCATCCACCTGGCCAAGATCGGCCTCGGCGAATGGAACCTGGTGAACAACATCTCCGGCGCGTTCGGCGCCTTCCGCCGCAGCTTCCTCGACAAGATCGGCGGCTGGGATACCCACACCGCCGAGGATCTGGACATCACCCTGCGCATCAAGAGCTATTTCGGCCGCGCGCCGCTGCGCATTCCCTTCGAGCCGGCCGCGATCGGCCACACCGACGTGCCGGTCGGCCTCGGCCAGCTGCTGCGCCAGCGCCTGCGCTGGGACGGCGACCTGTACTTCCTGTACATCCGCAAGCACCGCCACAGCCTGGCGCCGCACCAGCTCGGCTGGCCGAACTTCCTGGTCACCCTGTTCACCGGCCTGTTCTTCCAGCTGGTGCTGCCCTTCATCATCCTCGGCTACTGCCTGATCGGTCCGCTGCTGCTGCCCTGGCCGCGCCTGCTGCTGCTCGGGGCGCTGATCTACCTGGTCTATCTGGGCGTCACCCTGCTGCTCTACGCCGTCCTGCTGCTGGCGGTCTCCGAACGGCTGCGCGAGGACCTCCGGCTGGCCCCGCTGGTCCTGCTGTTCCCGCCGTGCATGCTGTTCATGCGTTGCTGGAGCGCGGTGGCCATACTCAACGAGATGCTGCGCCGCGGTCACGAGGAGAGCGGCATGGCGCCCTGGTGGGTGCTGAAGAGGGGCAAGAGGTTCTGAATGGCACGAATACCGCTGCTGCCGCTGGCGCTGTGCCTGTCCGCTTCGCTGCAGGCCGCGCCGCTGGCGCTGGACGAGCTGCTGAACGGCTTGCCGCCTGCGCCCGCCGAGCGCCAGCTCGTCGCCGAGCTGGCGGCGCAGGCGGCCGTCGTCGAGCAGCGCCGGGCCGAGGCCGGCTGGCAGCTGTTCGGCGCGGCCAGCGCCGGCCGCTACCATGAACTGAACGACAGCGAGCGGCGCGACGACTATCACGGGCGCAACCTGGCCATCGGCGTGCGTCATCCGCTGCTCGGCAGCCTGCACCGCCGGCTGGCGCAGGTGCAGTCCGGCCTGGACGAGCAGGAGCGCCAGCGTCTGCGCCTGGCCCTGCTGCGCGCCGGGCAGCGCCTGCAGGTGCGCAGCGCCTATGCCGACTGGTGGCGGGCGCAGGAGGAGCAGCGTCTGTGCCATGCGCTGGCGGACGCCGCGACGGCGGCGCAGGACGCCCTGCAGGCGCGCCGCCAGGCCGGCTGGATGCTGCCGGCCGAAGCCGACGCGCTGCGCAGCCGCTGGCGCGTCCTGCAACGGCGCTGCGCCGCGGCGGACGCCGCCCGGATGCAGGCGCTCGACTGGCTGGGCGTGCTGGACGGGCGCGCGCTCGCGCCGGCGAGCACGGCGCAGGCCGAGTCGCTGGCCAGCCGGCCGCAGCCCCTGGCGGCCTGGCTCGAGGGGCTCGAGCGCCATCCGCAGCTGGCCGAGCGGCACAGCCGGCTGGCCGAAGCGGGACGCCAGCGCGAGCTGCCCTGGTATGCGCTGCTGGAGTCGAGCGTCAGCCTGAGCCGCGATTTCGAGCGGCGCAGCGGCACCCGGCAGTCCGGCGGCGACTGGGTCGCCAGCCTGGACGTGTCCGCGCCCCTGGACCTGCTCGGCTACGGCAATGCCCGGCAGCGCGAGGGCGAGGCGCGCTACCGGGCCGCCGAGGCGGCGCTGGAGGCCGAGCGCCATGACTTGCGCCGCAGCCTGGCGCAGGCCCTGCGCAGCCATCGGCTGGCGCTGGAGGCGCTGCAGTGGCAGGGCGAGCAACGGGAGGTCGCCCGCCGCCGTACGGTCGAGCGGCGCTTGCGCGACGCTCTGGAGGGCGAGGCCGGCATGGCGCGCCGCCAGGAAGCCGAGCTGGAGCTGCACGAGGCCAGCCTGCAACAGGTCGCGGCCTGGCACGGGCTGTGGCTGGCCGAGGCGGAGTTGCGTCTGTTCGCCGACGATGCCGCCGCCGCGCCGCTGCTCGGCACTGCCCGCGAGCACTGGGCGCAGGCCGTGGAGGAGGGCGCCGACTGGCGCCAGGGCGTGTACGTCTGGGACAGCCGCGCGCTGCTCGATCGCCAGCGCCGGCCCGCCGAGCTGCGCGCCCTGCGCGAGGCCGGCATGCAGCGCCTGTACCTGGGGTTGAGCGCGGCGCAGGTCGCACGCCTGGACGCGCTCGAAGGCGAGCTGCGGGCGCTGCTGGCAGAGGCGCGCGCCGCCGGCCTGGAGCCGCTGCTGCTGCTCGGCGAACCGGACTGGCTGCGCAGCGGGCAGCGCAGCGAACTGGGGCTGCTGCTGGCGCGCCTGGCCGGGCTGCCCTTCGCCGGTCTGCATCTGGATCTGGAGGTGGAGCAGCTCGGCTGGCCGGTGCCCGGCCAGCGCCTGCAGGACTGGCTGGATACCCTGGCGCTGGCGGTGCGCAGCAGTCCCTGGCCGGTGGAGCTGTCCAGCCACCACCGCTGGTTCGCCGCCGACCCCGGCACGCCTTGCGTGCCCTGTGCGCTGCCGGGGCTGGGCGTCCGCCAGGTCAGCCTGATGATCTACACCGCCGACACCGGGCGCAGCGCCGCCCTGGCGGAAGATATCGCCCGGCGCTGGCCGGCGCTGCGCTTTCGTCTGGCGCAGAGCGTCGAGCCGCAGCTGCCGGCGAGCGAAAGCCTGGCCGGGCGCAGCCGCGGCGAGCTGCAGGAGCAGGTCCGCCGCTGGCAGACGCGGCTGCAGGGCACGGCGCTGGGCGGCGTCGACTGGCAGGCCTGGCCACACTATCCCCGTTGAGGCGCCGCCGATGAAGATCCGTTTCGACAGCCCCAAGGAAAGCCGGCCGACCGAGGACCAGGGGCTGCGGGTGCTCTATGCGCCGGGCAGGCGCCTGGCCTTCCGCCTGCGCTGGTACCTGATCCTGCTGCTGGTGGCCAGTCCGCTGCTGTGGCTGGGCGGGCGCTGGCTGTGGTCGACGCTGCGCGTGGAGGCGCCGGCGCGCCTGCTGGTGCCGATCCTGCAACTGCGCGCCTTCGACAGCGCACAGGTCCGCGAGGTGCTGGTCGTCCCGGGGCAGACGGTGGAAGCCGGCGCGCCGCTGCTGCGGCTGGACAATCCGCAGTGGCGCGAGCGCCTGGCGCTGCTGGCCGAGCCGGACCAGGCGCCGTCGGATGCCCATGGCTTGCCGCAGCGCGAGCGGCAGGTATTGCAGGAAGCGCAGGGGGCGGCCGAACGGCGTCTGGCCGAGCTGCGTCGCCTGTTCGCCCTCGATGCCGCGACCCGCGGCGAGCTGCTGCAGGCCGAGAGCGTCCTGGCGACACGCCGCCATGAGCTGCTGCAGTTCGAGCAGCGCCAGCTGCGCGTCGAGCCGGCGGAGGCGGTCCAGCGCCGGCTGGAGCGGCAGTGGCTCGAACGGCGCCTGGCGGCCCTCGAGGTGCGCGCGCCCGAAGCCGGGCGGGTGCTCGACGTGGCGGTGGCGGCGGGAGAGGGGGTCGCTCCGGGGCTGCTGCTGCTGAGCCTGGAGCGCCGGCAGGACGTGCAGGTGTGGGTGTACCTGCCGGCGCGGCAGGCCGGCTACGGCCGGGCCGGGCAGGCGCTGACCCTGTACCTTCCCGACGGTTCGACGCGGGCGGCGCGGGTACGCGGCGAGGCGCACGATGCCGTACCGATGCCGGCCGAGCTGCAGCCGCCGTTCGGCGCGGCGGCGCGCGTCCTGCTGGTGCGGGTGGAGCCCCTGGAGCCCTGGCCGGCCCGCTGGCGGATCGACCGCCTGGGACTGCAGGCGCGCTTCGCGCGCGACTGGCGACGGACCCTTGGCCTGGAAGAGTGAGTCGCCGGGCGATAAAAAAAGCCCTTGGCTTTCACCAAGGGCTTTCGAATCTGGCTCCGCGACCTGGACTCGAACCAGGGACCCAATGATTAACAGTCATTTGCTCTACCGACTGAGCTATCGCGGAACAACGAGGCGTATCTTACTGATTTCTAAGGCGAAGTCAACACCCTTGCGGTGTCGACTTCGCCTTGCGGATCAGAGCACCTCGACGATGGCGCGGGTGACCACTTCGAGGTTCTTGCTGTTCAGCGCGGCGACGCAGATGCGGCCGGTGCCGACGGCGTAGATGCCGAACTCGTTCTTCAGGCGCTCGACCTGCTCGCCGGTCAGGCCGGAGTAGGAGAACATGCCGCGCTGGCGGGCGACGAAGCCGAAGTCGCGCTTGGCGCCGAGGGCGGCCAGCTGCTCGACCATGCCGTTGCGCAGCTGCTTGATGCGGCTGCGCATCTCGCCCAGTTCCTCTTCCCACATGGCGCGCAGTTCGGGGCTGTTGAGCACCGCGGCGACCACGCTGGCGCCGTGGGTCGGCGGGTTGGAATAGTTGGTGCGGATCACGCGCTTGACCTGCGACAGCACGCGGCCGGCTTCTTCCTTCGACGCGGTGACGATGGACAGCGCGCCGACGCGCTCGCCGTACAGCGAGAACGACTTGGAGAACGAGCTGGAGACGAAGAACTGCAGGCCGGAGTCGGCGAACAGGCGCACCGCCTCGGCGTCCTCGGCGATGCCGTCGCCGAAGCCCTGGTAGGCGATGTCGAGGAACGGCACGTGGTTGCGCTCGCGGACCACTTCCAGCACCTGCTTCCAGTCGGCGGAAGACAGGTCGACGCCGGTCGGGTTGTGGCAGCAGGCGTGCAGCACGACGATCGACTGCGCCGGCAGGGCGCGCAGGTCGGCGAGCATGCCGGCCAGGTTCACGCCCTGGGTAGCGGCGTCGTAGTAGCTGTAGTTCTGCACCGGGAAGCCGGCGGATTCGAACAGCGCGCGGTGGTTCTCCCAGCTCGGGTTGCTGATCGCCACCACGGCGTCCGGCAGCAGGCGCTTGAGGAAGTCGGCGCCGGTCTTCAGCGCGCCGGTGCCGCCGAGGGACTGGGTGGTGACCACGCGGCCTTCGGCCAGCAGCGGCGAGTCCTCGCCGAACAGCAGCTTCTGCACGGCGCTGTCGTAGGCGGCGATGCCCTCGATCGGCAGGTAGCCGCGCGGCGCGCGGGCTTCCAGGCGGGCCTTCTCGGCCTCGATCACGGCGCGCAGCAGCGGAATGCGACCTTCTTCGGTGAAGTACACGCCTACGCCCAGGTTGATCTTGCCCGGGCGGGTGTCGGCGTTGAAGGCTTCGTTGAGGCCCAGGATGGGGTCGCGGGGCGCCATTTCGACGGCAGAGAACAGACTCATGTGCGGCAGCTCTGTGAGTATGAGGGTGACGGGCGGATGCAACGCCCAGCCATCACTGGGCTAGGGGGTTGCGCAGACGGGGCGATATTATAGACAGCACCATCCCGGTGCGGCGATACGCAGGTGCGGCGAAAACGGCCGTTGGTGCGACATATGGTCGCTGCTGGCGGAGCACTGTCAGCCGTGGTCGTTGCCGCGGGAGTTTGTCCTTTCAGGGTACGCACATGTCCAGGTTCAAGCTTGTCACCCGCTTCAAACCCGCCGGCGACCAGCCGGAGGCGATCCGCCAGATGGTCGAGGGCCTCGAGGCCGGGCTGTCGCACCAGACCCTGCTCGGCGTGACCGGCTCGGGCAAGACCTTCAGCATCGCCAACGTGATCGCCAGGGTGCAGCGGCCGACGCTGGTCCTCGCCCCCAACAAGACCCTGGCCGCGCAGCTGTACGGCGAGTTCAGGAGCTTCTTCCCCGGCAACGCGGTGGAGTACTTCGTCTCCTACTACGACTACTACCAGCCCGAAGCCTACGTGCCGTCCTCGGATACCTACATCGAGAAGGACGCCTCGATCAACGACCACATCGAGCAGATGCGCCTGTCGGCGACCAAGGCGCTGCTGGAGCGGCCGGACGCGATCATCGTCGCCACCGTGTCGTCGATCTACGGCCTCGGCGATCCCGAGTCGTACCTGAAGATGGTCCTGCACGTCGACCGCGGCGACCGGCTCGACCAGCGCGAACTGCTGCGCCGCCTCGCCGAGCTGCAGTACACCCGCAACGACATGGACTTCGCCCGCGCCACCTTCCGCGTGCGCGGCGACGTGATCGACATCTACCCGGCCGAATCGGAGCTGGAGGCGATCCGCATCGAGCTGTTCGACGACGAGGTGGAAAGCCTGGCGGCCTTCGACCCGCTGACCGGCGAGGTGATCCGCAAGCTGCCGCGCTTCACCTTCTACCCCAAGAGCCACTACGTCACCCCGCGCGAGACGCTGCTGGAGGCGGTGGAGCAGATCAAGGTCGAACTCAGGCAGCGCCTGGAGTACCTGCGCGCGCATGACAAGCTGGTCGAGGCGCAGCGCCTGGAGCAGCGCACCCGCTTCGACCTGGAGATGATCCTCGAGCTGGGCTACTGCAACGGCATCGAAAACTACTCGCGCTACCTGTCCGGGCGCGATCCCGGCGCGCCGCCGCCGACCCTCTACGACTACCTGCCGGACGATGCGCTGCTGGTGATCGACGAGTCGCACGTCACCGTGCCGCAGGTCGGCGCGATGTACAAGGGCGATCGTTCGCGCAAGGAGACCCTGGTGGAATACGGCTTCCGCCTGCCCTCGGCGCTGGACAACCGGCCGATGAAGTTCGAGGAGTGGGAGGCTGCCAGCCCGCAGACCATCTTCGTCTCCGCCACTCCCGGCCCCTACGAGGCCGAGCACGCCGGACGGGTGATCGAGCAGGTGGTGCGCCCCACCGGGCTGGTCGACCCGCAGCTCGAGGTGCGCCCGGCGACCACCCAGGTCGACGACCTGCTCTCGGAGATCCGCAAGTGCGTGGCCGCCGGCGAGCGCGTGCTGGTCACCACCCTGACCAAGCGTATGGCCGAGGACCTCACCGACTACCTCAGCGACCACGACGTCAGGGTGCGCTACCTGCACTCGGACATCGACACCGTCGAGCGCGTGGAGATCATCCGCGACCTGCGCACCGGCGCCTTCGACGTGCTGGTCGGCATCAACCTGCTGCGCGAGGGCCTGGACATGCCCGAGGTGGCGCTGGTGGCGATCCTCGACGCCGACAAGGAAGGCTTTCTGCGCAGCGAGCGCTCGTTGATCCAGACCATCGGCCGCGCCGCGCGCAACCTCAACGGTCGGGCGATCCTCTACGCCGACCAGGTGACCGGTTCGATGCAGCGCGCCATCGATGAGACCGAACGGCGCCGGGCCAGGCAGATCGCCTTCAACGAGAAACACGGCATCGTGCCGCAGGGCGTCAAGAAGGACGTGCAGGACATCCTCGAGGGCGCCGTGGTGCCCGGTGCGCGCAGCCGCAAGCGCGGCGCGGCGGCCAAGGCGGCGGAGGAGAGCGCCCGCTACGAGGCGCAGCTCAACTCGCCGAGCGAGATCACCAAGCGCATCCGCCAGCTGGAGGAGAAGATGTACGAGCTGGCCCGCGACCTCGAGTTCGAGGCCGCCGCGCAGTTGCGCGACGAGATCCAGAAACTGCGCGAGCGGTTGCTGGCGCTGTAGGGTGAGCCGCCGCAGTGTTCGGTAGGGTGCGCCGTGCGCACCATTCAGGCAGTGGTGCGCATGGCGCACCCTACGGTTCGGTGCCCCGAGCAGGGCGACTCAGGCGGCCATTGAGCACCACGCTGGCCAGCCCGCCGGCGACCAGCCCCCAGAACGCCGCACCGACGCCGAACAGGCTGAGTCCCGAGGCGGTGACCAGGAAGGTGATCAACGCCGGCTCGCGCTGGCGCACGTCCTGCAGCGCGCCGGCCAGGCTGTTGCTCAGGGTGACCAGCAGCGCCAGGCCGGCGATGGCGAGGATCAAGGCCTGCGGGAAGGCGGCGAACAGGCTGGCCACGGTGGCGCCGAACAGGCCGATCAACAGGTAGAAACTGCCGGCGCAGAGCGCCGCCCAGTAGCGCCGCTGCGGTTCCTGGCCGGCCTCGGGGCCGGCGCAGATCGCCGCGGTGATCGCCGCCAGATTGATGGCGAAGCCGCCGAAGGGGGCGAGCAGCAGGCTGGCCAGCCCGGTCCAGGCGATCAGCGGCGATACCGGCACCCGTTCGTAGCCCGCGGTGCGCAGCACCGCCACGCCGGGCAGGTTCTGCGAGGCCATGGTCACCACGAACAGCGGGATGCCGACGCCGACCAGCGCCGCCCAGGAGAACTCGGGGCGGACGAACTGCGGCACCGCCACGGCCAGCTCGACCGCCTGCCAGTGCAGCAGGCCGAGCCGCCAGGCCAGGCCGATGCCGAGCAGCAGCACCAGCAGGATCGTGTAGCGCGGCAGCAGGCGCTTGCCGGCGAGGTAGGCGAGGAACAGGCTGCCGACCAGCAGCGCCTGCTGCTCGAAGGCGCCGAACAGCTCGAGACCGAAACGCAGCAGCACGCCGGCCAGCATGGCGGCCGCCAGCGCCTGGGGGATGCGCTGCATCAGCCGGGCGAACAGCCCGGTGACGCCGCTCAGGGTGATCAGCGCGGCGCTGAACAGGAAGGCGCCGACCGCCTCGCCCATGCCCAAGCCGCCCAGGCTGCCGGCCAGCAGGGCGGCGCCGGGGGTCGACCAGGCAGTGAGCACCGGCGCGCGGTAGCGCAGCGACAGGCCGATGCTGGTCAGGCCGCAGCCCAGGCACAGCGCCCACAGCCAGGAGCTGACCTGGGCGGCGTCGGCGCCGGCCGCGGCGGCGGCCTGGAAGATGATCACCGCCGAACTGGTGAAGCCGACCAGCACGGCGATCAGGCCGGCGCTGACATGGCTGGGGGCCGGTAAATGGGACATGGGCGATCCTCGGACTTGAGGGATGGGCGACTTTGTGCGTTATTGCGCACGATGCGGACAAGTTACCCCTTGTGCGCTATAGCGCACAAGGCGGAGGAGCGTGATGACGGATATCAACCAGCGGATCGCCGCGCGGCTGCGCGCGCTGCGCCAGGCGCAGGGCTGGAGTCTGGACCGGGCGGCACAGGCCACCGGGGTGAGCAAGGCGATGCTCGGCCAGATCGAGCGCGGCGAGTCGAGCCCGACGGTGGCCACGCTGTGGAAGATCGCCGCCGGCTTCCACGTCTCGTTTTCCGGCCTGCTCGAGGAGACGCCGGCCGACGACGGGGCGCTGCTGCGCAGCAGCGTCGGTGGCGACTGGCCGACGGATGACGGCAGCATCCAGGTGCGCACGCTGTTTCCCTTCGATCCGGCGCTGGGCAGCGAGTTTCTGGTCGTCGAGCTGCAGCCGGGCGCCTGCCACCAGTCGGTGCCGCATGCCGCCGGAGTCACCGAGCATGTGATCCCGCTCAATGGCACGCTGGAGATCTGCGTCGACGGCATCTGGCAGAGCGTCGCCTGCGGCGAGGGCCTGCGCTTCGCCGCCGACCGGCCGCATGCCTATCGCAACGGCGGCAGCGCACCGCTGCTGTTCCACAACCTGATAACCTACAGAGGAAAGTAGCGTCGCTGTGGGTGGCGTGGCTTCTGGCTGATGCCCTTGATCTGCGCGGCCTGCAGCGTAGCCCATGCGCGTCCGGTTGTCCGATTGTGTCCGGTGGTGTGTAGCGGTGTCTGGCTTGTCGGGGATAGACTGGGGATGGAATTGAACAGCGCGCGGGGATAAATCGGCAATGGGCAAGCTCAGCAAGACGGCGATCAGCAAGGCGATGAAGGAGCAGGGCGCGGGCACAAGGCGCGTGTTCGACGGCGACGGGCTGTTCCTTGAGCTGACCGCCACGTCGGTGGCGAAGGGGCAGGGCGCTTGGAGGTTGAAGTTCTACTTCGACGGCGCCGAAAAACGCATGTCGCTGGGTCGATACCCTGATTTGAGCCCCGAGGATGCCCGCAGGAAGGCCAGGGAGGCGCGCGATTTGCTGGATAGCGGCATAGACCCTGCCAGGGCGAAGAAGGCCGCCAGGGCCGCAGCCAGGGTCGCACAGGATGACACCCTGTCCATCGTGGTGGGTCGGTGGATCGACCACATGGTGCTGGAAGGCTGGACGGATGCGACACGCAAATACATGACGAAGGCGCTCGAAAAGCACGTTCTGGACGAGTGTCCCGATCTGCCGGTGCGAGAATTCACCCGCGCGCTGGCGTCTCAACTGGTCAACAAGCTGCGCAACCGGCCGACCACTGCACATCGGGTCTGGAATGCACTGGTGCGGGCGCTGGCGCTGTTCGAGCATGAGCATGACGACTTCACGTCGCCGCTCGCCGGCCGCAAGCCTGCGTTCTCAGCTGGCAAGGCCACGCACCGGGCTGGCTTCACGCCAACCACCTTCGGGTCGCTGGAAGGCGCTGTGGAGGCCCTGCGGGACTTCCTGAAGGCGATCAAGCACTACAGGGGTACTCGCACAGTGGCCACGGCCCTGCGCGCCCTGATGGTGCTTCCTGTGCGTTCTGGTGAGCTGGTGAGCATGCGGTGGGATGATCTGGAGCTGAAACCGAACGGCTCAGCCGTCTGGCGCTTCATCCAGCCCAAGACCGGCGACCAGCAGACCTTGACCATACCGGCGGCGGTCGTCGCCGAGCTACGCGAGCTGGGCAGCTCGGGGTGGGTGTTCAAGGCGCCGCGGAACTCGACGAAGCACATCGGCGGGACCACCTTGCTTGTGGCGCTGGGCCGCATGGACATCGAGGGCGTGCACATACACGGTTTGCGCTCGACCTTCAGGTCATTGGCGCGGGAGAAGCTGGGGATCGACGGCGAAGTGCTGGAACGCTGCCTTGGCCACCGTACGAAGGCGGCGCACGGGCGGGCCTACGATCAGACCGGCCTGCAGGACGAGAAGGACGCCGCCATAGCACAGTGGGCTGAGTGGCTGCGGTCGGTGGGGTGGTGACGGGACGAGCGCACAGCGGCCGAAGGCGTGGGTGTACTTTTCATGGGCACGGCCGGGGGTCACTGTGGTGTTGTGTAGTTTCTCCCACTCGCCCGGCTATGTTGCACAGCTGGGGGATATTCTTACCTATCTATACCCCCTTTTATATATATAAACTACACAACTACACAGTAACTACCCCAAACCCCTTGTGCCATGCGGCTTTCAGCCCTGTGCAGTTCGTTGGTGGGAACCCCACACCTGTGCGGTTCACCCACACAGCAGAGACCTCAGACCTCAGAACCAAGCACAAAAACCGCATTCTTTATTCCAAAATCGCAGGCTAAATTTATCAATCCGCCGTTAAATTTACCGTTCGCAGGCGTTAAAACAGGTTAAAACTGGCTTAAAACGCGTTAAAAACCTTAAAACGGCCTGCAGGGTGCCCGCCTGTGGGGTTCTGTGGGGTTCTGTTGGGTACATCCCCACGGGCTCGAATTGTACTTTTCATGGGATTTCGCGCCGTCTGGTACAAACCGCAGACCTGCCCGCGGACGGCCTTCCGGCCCCCGAATCAGCCCCCTGTTGATCCACTGCCGTCGCTGCCACAGCGCCGTAGGCCTTGTGCCCCGAGGCCACCCGGCCCAGCACCATCCCGGCCCCCTGCGGCCATAGGCCCTGCCCCCTGGCGCCGGGTGGCCGATACCTGCCGCCGACGAGTGGTCGAGACGTTGGCACGCTGTGCCCTGTGCGAGTTTGTTCACAGCTTTATGCACAAGGGAAGTCGCCACCGCCCCCTGTTTTCCTCCTGACGGCTGAAAAATGCCCAAGTATGTTGGTTCCACGGGCAGACGCCTTCATACACCGCAAGACGGGGGACGCAAACATGGCCACAAACCGCAAACCCAAGAACGCAAGCAACACCCTGTGCACCAGCCAGCCGGTTTCGCGTTGGATCGGCGAGGGCGACGAGCTGACCGCAATCGACCAGCTGTCGCGGGCTACCCGCCGCGAATACGTCGCCGCCGGCAAGTACCCGGCCCCGGTGAAGCTCGGCGGTCTGCATATCCGCTGGCTGCGCGAAGAAGTGGAAGCCTGGGTGCGTGACCGCATCGAGAACCATCGCGTGACCTGGGCACCGCGCAAGGCGCGGAGAACCGAAGCCGCAGACCTGGGGGCCTGACCATGAAAAACCAATGTCACAACGCGCGGCACCGCTGGGTCGCTGTGCACGAAGCCGGCCATGCGCTTGCCTACTGGTGGAACGGGCA
This sequence comes from Pseudomonas sp. OF001, assembly GCF_904426495.1. Taxonomy (NCBI): domain Bacteria; kingdom Pseudomonadati; phylum Pseudomonadota; class Gammaproteobacteria; order Pseudomonadales; family Pseudomonadaceae; genus Pseudomonas; species Pseudomonas sp. OF001. Next base: position 299,108 of record NZ_CAJGBM010000012.1, read on the forward strand.
AGGCATCCACAGCGTCGCGGTACGCACCAAGGCGGAAATCATCGCCGGCCCGTGGGTCGACCGGAGAGGCCGCGAAAGCAACCCCGGCGGCATCGTGGAGGCTACCGACTTCATCGGCTCGCCGTCGCTGATCCGGGAGTGCCGCCTCCACGGCATGTACGACGGGCTGCAGGAGATGGTCGCCCGTGACCTGCTCCACGCCTTCAGTGGTCCGGTAGCCGAAGCCCTTCATCGCGGCGTCGACCTGGAATGGGTACTGTACGCCGGCGGTCGTAGCGACTGGCAGCACGCTAGCGAGCTGTTGGCGCTGCTGCCGGATGATGACCGGCCCGAAGCCGAGCGCCTGGCCATCGCCCGCTGCCGGGAGCTGATGCGCCACTACTGGCCCGTCGTGCAGGTACTCGCCAGCGTGCTGCAGGATCGAGGGGTCGTGGACGGGGAGGAGGTCGAGCGCCTGCTGTGCGCGAGTACCGGCGAGCACCCATCGTGGCGTGGGAACGACGTTTCGTCTCTGGACAAGCCGCAGACCTGGGGGCCTGACCATGCTCAGCCACGTTGACCAGACCCATGACCGGGCGCGGAGACATGGAGGCGGGCGGCTGATAGGGCAAACCGACCAGCCAAAGAAAAGGCCACCCGATCAGGCGGCCTGAAGTACGCAGCAAGTGGGGTAACGAGGGTGACGGCCACTCAACCACCAACATGCGGGTACACGCTATGAAACACTGTAACACACCCTCGACCAGCAGTAACCGGCAAACCGTGGCCGCCCGTCGCCACGCCTGTGCACAGGGGATCGCCTCGATTCTCCGCACCGCAGGGAGGGCGTCGCAATGAACATCCTTCCGACTTCGATTCCAACGCTGCTGAAAATTTCCAGTGAGTTCATTCTGGCGCCAGCCTCTGGTGGTGGCACCTGTGCGTACCACATCGCGTCCGGCGATGTGATGGGCAAGGAAATGTTCATCCAATTCTGCACCGGCAAGTACGGCGAGGTGGCGCTGGTCGACGCCGAGGGTGGCCAGCGGCGCATGAGCAGCGGGGCCTGCTGGTGGTTGTGGAGCGATGCCAGCAAGCGAGCAGTTCGGCGGGTGGTGATGCACCCGACCAAGGCCGACGAGGGGGACGACGACCGGGACGTGTTCAACCTGTGGCATGTGCGAAAACTGGAAATGGCACAGCCGGACATGTCGGCGACGCTTGACAGCATTCGCCCGCTGATCGACCACTTGATGTTCGTCTCCGACAACGACAAGGAAGGCGTCATGTTCACCCTCAACTGGATGGCCTGGCTGTGGCGCGAGCCGGGCTACAAGATCCCGTCGGCGATCATGATGTACAGCCGGTTTGGCCGGGTCGGTAAGTCCATGATCGCCGAGCTGCTGGCGCGGGTGTTCGGCCCGTCGCTGGTCAAGTCGGTGGATGGCCTGCGCCTGCACGACAAATTCATGGACAGTTTCGAGCACAAGCGCATCGCTGTTCTCAACGAGCTGGCCAGGTCCGACAAGATGGACGGCTACGAGCGGTTCAAGTCGCTGGTGTCCGAACGGCGGATGGACTTCGAGGGCAAGGGCAAGGCTGCCAAGGAAGTCGAGAACCACCTGCATTTCATCCTGACCACCAACAACGCAGACGCCTTGCCGTTGATGGAGAACGATGGCCGCATTCTGGTGTTGCGCTGCGAGTCGCACCCGCGGGAGCCGGCCTACTACCGGCAGCTGGCGCAATGGATCGAAGGGCCTGGCCCGGCGCTGGTTGCTGGCGCGTTTGCGCAGTGGGTCTTCCCGGCCGACTGGGACGCCAGCGCCCCGGTGCCGCAAACCGCAGCCTGCAGGATGACCCAGCGGGACGCCAAGGGCGCATTGTTCGCCTTCATCTCCGAACTGGTCGAGCAGGGCCGCGCGCCATTCGACAGGGACATGGGCCGGGTCGAAGCGTTGGTGGAGCAGCTGGCCACGCTGTACCCGGCCAACTTCGGCACGCTCAAACCGAATCACAAGACACTTCCGAAGGTGCTGCAGGACTTGGGGGCCGTGAAAATCAGCTCGGGGAATACGACTGCCGGGTGGTGCTGGCGGCATCAGGACATGTGGCTGGAATTCATCGCCACGGACAAGGCGGGGTTCACCAGTTGCCAGAAATATGCAAAGGGCGAGCGCGACCGGCCTTTCCTGGTTCCTGCCGCCGCCAAACTGGCAGGGGGTGCAGCATGAGCGTCCACGACTTCACGGCCGCCGCAACGGCCAGAGCGAAGGCCCGCTGTGCCTCCGGGGAGACCGTCATGCTCCCAGCCGGCAGCGCGGTGCTGGCACAGCTGCGCAACGATCCTGGCGTGGCGATCCTCGACCTCGACTGGATCAGCGACATCCTTTCGAGGATGCCGCCGCGCCACCTGCTGACGTTGCTGGCACTGGCCACCGATGACTGCCTGTCAGCCGGCGACGATCCGATGTCCGACAGGTTCCTGATATACGCCGATCGAATCATGCGTTCCGCCGAGCGCGCGGGCGAACTCCACATCCTGACCGGGGGTAACTGACATGCAATTCATACTGACCGGCAACCGCGGCACTGTGCAGCACCGGCGATCCGACGTGGTTAGGGCCGCTGTGCCATCGGACCGCACACTGACGCACCTGCGCGGCCTGTCCAAATACTTCGCCATGCTGGGCGAGGAACAGATCGTGTGCAGCGTAGCGCCAGCGCAGTGCTTCCGTGTTGGCAACTTCGGCCACGCCGTCGATGTGTGGAACCGCCGGACCCCTGGCGCCAAGGAGGCATGGAGCAGGGCCTTGCGGCACACCTTCGATGTCCACGGTGGCGCCCCGTTCGGCGCGGAGAAACTGGATTTCCAATTCGCCGGGGATGCCATCCTGCTGGTGCCGCACCAGACGCTCACGTTTTGGGCACACCACCCCAATGGCACCGAGCTTTTCGGGCGCCGCACCATCGACGGCATGGAGTTCGACCAATGAACGCAGCACGCAGCCTGTCCATGTGCGCCGCCTCGCTCGCCCTGGTGGCGCTGGTGGGGTTCGCTATCCAGACCAGCGTCGAGAACTACCGGCACGTTGTGGCGCGGGATGCGGTCGAGTCTTACCGGGTGGCATTCCAGCAGTGCATGTCAAAAACAAAAAGCACAGCGGCCGGCGTCGCCATCAACTGGTGCGATTATGAGGCCCGCACAAAAACCGACGCATGACGCCCAACCGCGGCACGCGCAGAAGCCGCGCCCCGTGCACAAGGACGTGCCCCTACTCGTCCTCGTCCTCGTCCGGTCGCCAGAACGAGGCGATGGCGGCCACCGCCTCCGGGCCGATCACACTGAGGAACTGCACGATGCCATCCTCGGGTGATGGGCATAGCTCGGCGAGCCTGGCGGCGGCCTGCTGGCGGTACTCGACCGGGATCGCCGCATCTTCCACCATCGCGCGCAGGGCGCGAACCTCGTCATCATTCGCCATCATCATTCCCCTGTTCGATCAGTACCCGCTCGCCGGGCACCACCTGTGCCTGTTGGGCATCGTAGTGTTCGAGCCTTCTTCGGGTCTCGCTCAACACTTCGTCGAAGCTGAGCGACATGATCCGTTCGGCCGGCGCGATGTAAGCGCGGTGCTCGACCTGCACACCGACCTCGCCCGCGAACTCGATCGCCTTTTGCCGCGGCACCACGCGATCCAAGAAAATGTTCGCGGCCTTCAACCGGGAATCGAGGTCGACGTTCATACTCAACGCCACCCGCGCCAGCTCGTTCAGGATTTCATCGGCCTTGGCAAGCCTGGCGCGCTGGTTCTCCAGCTTCTCGCGCTCGCGTGCGGCCTTCGCTTCCGCCGAGTCGCGCCGTGCCCTACGTGCAGCAGCGACGGCGGGATCGACCTCGTCCGGCAGTCGCCGCGGGATAAGTTCGCTCATGCCGACCTCCGAAAGATTTCTGCCCGCAATGCCGCGGCCAGTTCGGCAACGCCCGGCTTGTCGAGCACCGCCCACAGCGCGGCGCGAAATCCCCGCAGGACTGCCCGACGATAGCGGCGCACCTCCTCGCTGCCGCCTAGCTCGATGTCGGCCTGCAACGAGCGCAGGATTGCCTCGATGTCGCCGGGCCGCGCCGGTCGGTTGCGGTGTTCGTAACGCTCGCGGGCGGTGCGGGCGCTGTGCACGTCCTCGACGTGCAAGGTGGTGCCGTCGAGGGTGAAAGTCGCGGTCGGCATGGCTCACCCCACCTTCGGCTGGACGTAGCCGGACCACTGCATGTCCTTCCAAAGCGCGTCGAACGCCGCGTCGTCCATGCTGGCCACGTCGGCCAGGCTCAGGTTGTCGAGCCGCGGCGCACCTGCAGGCTGTGCGACTGCGCGTGCCTGTGCCTGGAACCCGAGACGTCTGGCCTCGGCGTGTACCAGCGCGCACGGGTTTGTTCCGTTGCGGCGGCAGTCCTCATGCAGCTTCGCGATGGCGAGCGTCTTGATAAGCTCGACCTGCTGCCGAGGCATGCCGGGGTATCGCTGCATGATCGCTTCGTCGGCGTGGCGCTGCATGAAGTCGAAGGCTTCGGGCCAGTCCGGGTTTTCCTGCTGGTAGGCGGCCTCGACGGGCTCGACCTCGCTGGCGATCTGCTGGGCGTTGGCGGCGATCACCTGTCGCACATGGTTCTCGCGGGCGGCGACTTCCTGCATCTGCTGGCTGGCCTGCTGCTGCTGTTGCACGGCCTGCAGCTGCTGTTGCAGCGCCTTGACGTGACCCTCGGGATCTTCGGCGAAGTCCGGTAGCTGTTGTGCCTGCACCGGCTGCTGCGGGGGCTGCTGTGCCTGCGCCTGTGCGGCCTGTACCTGGGCGACCAGCGCGGCCCACTGCTGCTGCAGCTGCTGCTGTTGGGCTGCCTGCGCCTGCAGCTGAGCCTGCAGTTGTTGGCGGCGCTGGCGTTCCTTGTGGAGCGCGGCGAGGGGAACGCGCTTCTCGCCTGTCATGTCCGGCTGTACGTCATCATCGGCGTCTTCCTCGGCTTCGGCGTGCTGCACAGGCGGTGCCTCGGGGGAAGTCCGCGCGCGGTACTCCTCGTACCGGCTCAGGTCGTCCTGATCCTCCTCGACCGCCCGCTCATGCACAGGCGTGGTCAGCTCCGCGGCGAGGCTTTCGAGTTCGGCGGTGTTGTCGATGGCGCTCATGGGTCACTCCTCGGTGGCTACGCCGGTCAACGGCTGTTCGGTCTTGCGCGGGCGGCCGGCGCGCTTCTGCTGGTCATGCACAGCGGGCCTGCCGTAGCGTTCGATCAGCGCCTGCTCGGCTTGCTCTTGAGCGCGGCGGTCGGCTCGGCGAGCAAGTGCCTCGGCCAGCTCATCGCGCAGCTTGTCGACCTGCTTTCGATGCGCCAGCTCGGCGAGGTAGTCGGCGACCTCGCTCTGGTCGAGCGGGCGTTTCACCAGCTCGGTGACGCCATCGTGCCAACGGCCCATACGCACCTGCTTGCGCTCGGCCTGCTGTATCCGCTTGAGCCAGGTCAGCATCTGCACCTCGGCCTGCCACGCTGTGCGGCAGGTGATGCGCCGCGGGATGTCGCCCTCGATGTGCGCAGCGATGTCGACCACCGGGGCGTCGAGTACCACGATGTAGCCGGCGCCTGCTGGCTCGATCCGGCCGCGTGTGGTGTCGATGTTGCACAGCGCGACTTCGCGGCGCGCCTGTTCAAGTTCGTCGATCATGATTTCGCCTCCGACAGTTGCTGGTTGAGCTGGTCGATTTCCGCCTGCCGCGCAGCACGGCGCTGTGCGTGGTCGCGCATGTGCAGCTGCTGCAGCCTGCCCTGCACGGCGGCCAGTGACTGCCGCGCCTTGGGCAGTTCGCGGCGGATCAGCGCCTCGGCCTGCTCCAACTCGCGGATGCTCTGCTGCAGCTGCGCCGCCTCGGCGTGCAGCTCGTCGATTGTGTTCATCGGGTGTTGCCCTCCTGCTGGTCGATGCGCGCGTGGAGCTTGTCCAGCGCGGTGCGGTTGCCGGTCGTAAGCCACGGCAGCACAGCCATGCGCGCTGCCTGCTGTGCCTTGCGTTGCAGCGCGTTCAAGGCGTCGACGCGCTGCTCTGCGCCCAGTCGGTGCCACCCTCGCTGTGCCATCGCCTTGCGCGCGGCGAGGTGCATCAGGCGTCCGGCCAGGCGGCGGTATTCGTGGTGCTGCTCGGGGGTGAGGTCGATTTTCTGGCCGCGCACAGTGAGCGATTTCCCGAGGGTCGGGGGCGCCCAGCCGAGCGCGCTGGCTTCGGCCACCACGGGGTCGTCGGTCGGTTGGCTTGCCGGTGCCGGATTGAACAGGGCGCCGAGGCCGGTCGACGGGTTGGGCACCTCGCGGCCCCAACCGTCCAGGCGGGGTAGCAGGTCGTCACGCAGGCCGGGGGTGCGGTTGGCGATCCCCTCCAGCACACCGGACGGCTGGCGCATCACTCCGTCATCGGCGCCGGCGGCGCCCGCGAGGATGGCGTATGGCTGCACAAGCGATCCCAGCGTCTTGGAGACGTACCACTGTGCGTTCTGGCGCGGGTTTTCGAGGAAGCCCAGCAGGTCGGCGATGCCGGTCAACCACGTTTTCGAGGTGATGTTGTTCGCCGCGCTGGCCAGCACCTCGCCGACAGCGTCCGTCGCGGTTGTGCCTTCCCGGCCGAGCTTGCCGGTTGCGAGGTCCGCGCCGAAGCCGATCAACGATGCGAATGGGTCGGCCCGGCTGTACGACACATGGGAGCCGTCCGGCAGCTTCACGCTGTACGGGCGCCAGCCGGTCGCCATGAGCGCCTTTTTCTCGCGTTCGTTTTCCGGCCCGGCACCTGTGAGGTAGCCCGCCTGTGCGAGCATGCCGGCGGCGGCCATGACGGTCGTTCCCCAAGCGATGCGAGCGGCGGCAGACTCTGCTCGGGCGCCGCCTGCCTTGAAGTCTTCGCGCACATCCGACAGCACGGGCGCCACCGGAGTGCGGGCCAGTGCGTACTTGATGATCAGGCTGGGCGTCCTCACGAATGGCGCGACCACGTTGAGCCACGGTGCGCCCTGCTTGGCGATCATCACCGCCTGTGCAATCGGCCCCGCCTTGCTGTTGAACGTCCGCACACGGCTGGCATCGCCGGCCTGCTCGATCATTTCCGGGGTCGGGTTGGCTGCCAGCTCCTCGACTCTGGCGGAAAGCCTTGTGCCCTGGGGCAGTGTGCCGGCGGCCTTCTCCGCGCGGGCCTGACGCGCAGCGAGGGCGCGAAGCTCCGCGCCGTAGTTCGCAGCCGCAAAGAAGGCGTCCGCGGCGGTCAGAAACCTGAAAGGCAAGAGCGCGGCGGTGTCGGCGATGCGTCCAGCTACGGCTGCCTTGTCCTGATACCTGGGATCGAAGGCCGTCAAGTCCTGCAGGTTGCGCAAGGTGTGCCCGGCTTCGCGCTTGGCACTGCCGCCCAGCAGCGGGGATTCACCCGTGATGAACGCCTTGCCGGCGGCTTCGATGGCTGGCTTCTGCGCCTTGAGTGCACCGATCAACATGGCCAGCGGCTCGGCGAATACCGTCTGCCCGCGGGCGCCAACCGCGCGTTTGCCGGCGGCGATGCCGGCCGCAATGCTGCGCTCGATGATTTCATTCGCCAGCACAGCGGTGTTGCCCACCATGTTGACGACGTGCGTGCTCGGGCGACTGAGCCAGGCGGCGCGCAGGTAGTCGCCGAACAGCTTCTGCCAGAAGCCTTCGCCCTTGCGAAGCACCTTCCCGACATTGGCCCATCCGCCTGCCTGCTGCGCTTTCTGCAGCGCCAGCGCCAGAGCCTCGGCGGACTGCGCGCCACCGATCTGGTCGAGCACAGCCTGTGCGTTGGCCATCGTGTTCATGCGGCTGCGGTAGGCTGCCAGTGCGCGGCCTGACTCGGCGCGTGCGCCCGCCAGTTCACCGAACAGCGTCTGCAGCTGGCGCACATGGTCCACGAATGCGGCCTTGTCGGCGTCCCCCGCGCGGCCGGAAATGATGGCTTCCTGCCGCAGCATCACCGACTCGATTTCCTTGTGCACAAGGTCGATGGCTGCGTGGGTTTCCTCTGCGTTCCAGGTCTGCCCTAGCTTGCGGGTAAAGGCGAGCTGTTCCGCGCCGTCTAGACCAATCATGTTGGCGAGTCGGCGCTGTTCTTCAAGGCTGACGGTCCCGCGGCGTCGGGCCTGAATTTCCTGCTCGGCAGGCGTCAGCAGGTCGAGTGTCTGTTGGCGCTGGTCGCCTTCGACGCGGAGCCGGTCAAGCAGCGGGGCAATGTCGGCGCTGCCAGCGAACGGCACAGGCTGTGCGGGTGTGGCTGGCGCAGGGGGCACAGTAGCGCCCGGCGCTTGCGGCCCTTGTGCACCCGGCTGCGCGCCCTGCAGGGCGGCCTCGTTCGCCTTGACCTGCCGATGCACCTCGGCGAACGGCCCGGACATCTTCGCGGCTTCGGTGGCGCGCTGGTCGATCAGCTCGCCCACGCGGGGCTGTCGCACACCAGCGGCGCCGCCAGTAGCCGCGCCCACCACACCACCGAGGGCGGCGGACTGGCCGACACCCTGCATCAGCGGCTTGCCCGTCGCCAGGTTCTGCAGAACCTGCTCTTGGCTGGACTGGCTCATTTCTTCCAGCGACTCCAGACCGGCACCTTTCAGCACACGGTTGACGAGGCCGCTGGCGACGCTGGCGCCGTTCTGACCGGACAGCAGGGCATCCACATCGGCCACGCCAAGCGCGCGGCCAGCAGCTGCGCCAGCGGCTCCCAGCAGGCCAGTCAGGGCGCCGGTCCCGACAGCGGCTGCTGCCCCCCCGGCCGACAGGTCGCCGGTCTGCTGGCGGATGTTCTCCGCGGCCTGTCCAGCAGAGACCACACCCTCGCCGATGGCAGGCGCCAGCACCCCAGCCGAGCGCCCGAGTAGTTGCGCACCGGCGCCGACACCTCGACCGACTACGCCACCCAGCGCCATGCTGGGCAGCGACTCCACGACGGCATGGGGGATGGTCGACGGATTCCGCACGATCTGCCGAAGCGTGTCGCCGAAGCCCTGAGCCTGCCGCACAGCTTGTTGTGCTTGCTGGTATTCGGGCGTGGCCTCGGCTTCCAGCTTGGCGCGGCGCTTGGCCGGGTCGAAGCCGAACTGCGCCTGCAGCCAGTTGCCGAGGGCGCCACCGCTGGCGATGTTGCCGAGGCCCACCACCGATTCGGCCGCGCCGACCATGCCTTTCGACAGGGACACGCCGAAGTCGTCGGCCTTGTCCGCCAGCTGGCGCAGGCCATCCGGCAGGGCAGCGTTGATGCCGGCATGGGGCGAACCCGCAACGCGTTGCGGATTTGCCACCTCTGCTTCCAGATCATCGAACAGCCCGCCAGCCGGTGCCTGCTGCGGCGCGGCCTGCTCCAGATCGTCGAATAGCCCGTCCATCACAGCCCCCGTCCGTATTTGACGCGCAGGCGCCGATCAATCTCCTCGCGGAGTTGCGGGTTGGCCTGCAGCAGTCGCTGTGCCTGGGCAAGATCGGCGGCGAAGGCTGCTGCCTTGTCGTCCTGGGCTCTGGCCATGCCACCACCACCCGCGGCAATCGGGGCGGGCTGTTGCACAGGACGGTGGCCGGTCGGGACCGGAACGCCGTTGGCGTTGAACTCGACATCGACAGGCACCTGCTGCACGGCGGGAGCCTGCGGTGCGGCGCGGGAGCCGGTGGGAAGGTCAGACCACGGCTTGGGCTGTTCGCCCGCCTGCTGGCCAGCGTCCGGCACCGGCTGCCCGTCTTCGCCGATCCCGAGGGCGCCGAGCAGGTTGTTGCCCTGCGCGCCGCGCTTGAAGGGGGCGCCGAACGGTTCGTACTGGCCGGTCTGCGGGTTGAACATCATCCGCTGCACCATGTTGCCGTCGAGCGGCATATCCACGGTCTGGCGTGGCGTCGGGACTTTCGGACCATGCACAGCCGGCCCGGTGCCACCGCCGGCGGCGAGCTGGTGCTGCCTGCCCACATAAGCGTCGGCTCGCTGCTGCTGGATGCCTAGCTGCTGCTGCCTGTACGCCTGCAACGCCTCGCCCTGCTCGCGGGCCTGGGCCAGCCGCTGCTCGCCCTCGAAGACTTGCCACAGCTGTGCGGGGGTCGCACCGGCCTCGGCCATCTTGCGGCTGAACTCGGGAAGCGACGCCAGGAATGCCGGGTCGGCCATGCGCTGCTGCAGCTGCTCGGCGCTCTTGATTTCGCGCTCGGATTGGCTGGCTTGGATTTCGCGCAGGCGGTTCAGCACAGCCGCGTGGTCGAGCTGTTGCTGCTGCGCTTGCTGGGCTTGGAAGCCTTGAGCGGCGGCTGCCAGTCGCTGGCCGGTGGACATCTGCTGTGCCTGCGGGCCGCCGGCCTGCATGAGTTGCAGGCCCAGCTGCAGCATCGGGTCGTTCATGGCGGTCGGGAGCCGCTGGCTCAAGTTGCGGAAAAGGTCGGCGAAGGCCATGGCGAACTCCTCAATGAACGGTGACGCCGAGCGCGTTCAGCCGGGCCGTCGCGGCGCGCAGCATCATGCGGCGGGCGGTGGCCTGGGCGTACAGCTCGGGCTCGACAAGGGCGAACAGCAGGCGCTGGACGGCGGCGCTGCGCTTCTCGACGGCGGCGGCAAGATCGGCGAACGGGGTCATGGCTGCAGCTCCTCGCGCTGGGCGCGGTAGTGGACTCGGTCGAATCGGACGGCATGCACAGCATGCGGGCCTGGGGCGTCGGCAAGTTCCCAGCCCTGGCTGTCGACCGCCACGGGCCGGCGGCAGGTGGTGCGGATCTGGATAGTCGGGACGATGCCGCCCTGGTCGTCGGTGGTGAACGTCAACCTATACATGGTGGCGGTCTCCGGTGAGCGCGACGCGAAGCCGGCATTCGATGTCGGACAGATGCCCGGTGCGGTCGGCCAGAAAGTCGGCCAGATCGTCGAGCGACCAGCACAGGGGCGGGCGGCCATTGCGGTGGTCGTGAAGCACAGAGCCGAGCGGCAGGTTCTGGCGGCGGCGGTAGAGGACGCTGGTGTCGAGGCGGGCCAGCTCGGCGAGCTGTGCGGCGGTGACGTGGTCGGGGTGCATGGCGGCGGGCCTCCGCTGGTTCTGTGCTGATGCCAGAATACTATCGAGCGACCCGGTGCAATAGGGGTTGGCTATGTGTTCCCGACGAACGGTAAACACAGGCGTTACACTGTGTGAAATGATAAAAAATTTTGTGTCACGCAGTGGGCTTGCTGAAATTTTTATGGGGGATTTTTATGGGGCTATGTGCACAGGTTTTATTTTTATGGGGTGCGGTTTTAGTTTTATGTGCACAGGTTTTAGCGTGGAACCGCTCTAGCTCGCGGGTTTGCGGCGGGGAGTGGAATGTCACGTACTGAGTTTTGAAAATTAAGGGCTGGGGTTTCAGACCCTGTATACGTACAGAGTGACGGCCGCGAGGGGACGCCCACCCCCGCCCCGGTCGACTTTCTGCGCTGGCCAGTTCCCGCGGCTGCTGGCTGCTGGTCATGCCGGCTGGCTGCGCCTGGCGCTGGCACAGGTGGCTGGCGCGCACTGGTGGTGCTGGCGGTCGACATGCTGTGGAAAGGTCAACGGGGTTTCGAGGTGGGGCGAAGGACGAAGCCCCCTTTCCGGCGGGGGCATTTTTCGGCGATCAGGATAAAAAAGGGATAGAAGTTGTGGGTCTTGTGGCTTGGTGTGCCTGAAACCTGCGATCTAGACGCCTTTGCCCTGCGTAGTAATGTTCCACAACCTGATCCATTACCGGGTGGCGCCTTGTGGGGGCGGCGCCGGCGCCTTATAAAGCGCCTTTCCCCGAATGGATGGCGATCATGCTGCGACTCTCCGCGCTCTACCGTTTCCCGGTCAAATCCCTCGGCGGCGAGCTGCTGCAGCGTGCCGAGGTCGACGATCTCGGCCTGGCCGGCGACCGCCGCTGGATGGTGGTGGACAGCGCGAGCGGCCGCTTCCTGACCCAGCGCCAGCTCCCCGGCATGGCGCGGATCGGCGCGCGCTGGCGGGATGGCGAGACCCTGGAGCTGAGCGCCCCGGAGCGGGCGCCGCTGCGGGTGACGGTGCCGCCGGCCGACCTGGCGCTGCGCGAGGTGACGGTGTGGCGCGACAGCCTCGAGGCGCCGGATGCCGGCGACGCGGCCGCCACCTGGCTGAGCGCCTGCCTCGCTCGCGATTGCCGGCTGGTGCACGTGCCGGCCAGCCGCGCCCGCCAGGTGGACACCGCCTATGCGCAACCGGGCGACAAGGTGGGCTTCGCCGACGGTTTCCCGCTGCTGCTGATCAGTCAGGGCTCGCTGGACGACCTGTCGGCGCGGGTCGGCCGGCCGCTGGAGATGCTGCGCTTCCGCCCCAACCTGGTGATCGAGGGCGCCGCGCCCTACGCCGAGGACGGCTGGGGGCGCCTGCGCATCGGCACCGTGGAGTTCGAGCGGGTCAAGCCGTGTTCGCGCTGCGCCATCCCCACCCTCGATCCGCACAGCGGCGAGCGCTCGGGCGACGGCGAGCCGCTGCGCACCCTGGCCAGCTACCGGCGCGACGCCGACGGCGTGTACTTCGGCCAGAACCTGATCCAGCGCGGCACCGGCGTGCTGGAGGTGGGCATGCCGGTGACCCTGCTGGACTGACGGCGTTCGCAGGGTGCGCCGCGCGCACCATCCCCCGATCGCTGCTGTTGGTGCGCATGACGCACCCTACGCGAGGCATGCCCCCTGGCGCGGTCCCAGCGGTCGCCATGCTGTGAAGGGATGCCTGCTGGCATCCTTGGCGGGTTACGCCGCGGTGCGGCTAATCCCCCCTGCATTTGTGCGCCGGGTTCGCCTCACTGCGGCCCCAGCTCGCGCTCGTGCCATTCCACCAGCTTCTGCGGAGCGCCGAGCTTCTCGCCGTAGATCACCGAGTAGGACAGCACGTTCTGCACGTACTGGCGGGTCTCGTCGAAGGGGATGGTCTCGATCCAGATGTCGAACGGCATCCTCTCGTTGCCGCTCAGCCACTGGCGCACCCGGCCCGGGCCGGCGTTGTAGGCGGCCGAGGCGAGGATGCGGTTGCCGCCGAACTGGCCGTAGACCTGGCTGAGGTAGGCGGCGCCGAGCTGGATGTTGACGTCGGGGTTGAGCGCCTGCTGCGGCGAGCGCAGCGGGATGCCGAAGCGTCGCGCGGTTTCCTTGGCGGTGGCCGGCATCAGCTGCATCAGGCCCATGGCGCCCACGTGGGAGCGGGCGTCGGCCATGAAGCCGCTTTCCTGGCGGGTGATGGCGAACACCCAGCTCGAATGCAGGCCGCGGCTGCGCGCCTCGCGGGTCAGGGTGCCCTGGTGGGCCATGGGGAAGCGCACGTCGAGGTCGTCCCAGTACTGCGCCATGCTGATCGAGCGGATCGCCGGGAAGTACCACTCCATCTCGTAGCCGAGGCGCGCCTGCGCCACCAGCTCCTCGCGGCTGAACAGGCGGGCGACGTGGTACCACTCGCGGCGACCGTCGCCGATCTGCCCGCGGGCATGGAACTCGAGGGCGCGACGGATGCCGGCGGTGTTGCGCACCTTCTGCATCACCCTGGGGTCGATGGCCATCGGCTTGTGGTTGAGCTGGTAGGGCGCGTTGATCCGGTCGGCGGAGAGGAAGCCGTAGAAGTCGCGCTCGCCGGCCACCGGCAGGTACAGGCGGATCGGGTCCTTGCTGTTGGGCTGGGCCAGTTGCAGGCTGCGCGCCTGCCAGTAGCGCCAGCGGCTGGTGCCGGCCAGATCGCCGGGCATCTGCCGGGTCAGCTGGTGGGCGTCGGCCCAGCGGCCGAGGCGCAGCAGCAGGCGGGCGCGCCATTCGCTGACGGTGTCGTCGCGCAGTTCGGGGTCGTACTGGCTCATCACCCGCAACGCGCGCGAATCGAAGCGCCGCGCCAGAGTCAGGCCGATCTCGCGGGCGATGGCCACCTTCTCCTCGCTGGAGAACGGCAGCTGGCGGCTGTAGTCCTCGAGCAGGGCCAGCGCCTGCTCCGGGTTCTGCCGCGCCAGCCGGCGCAGGCCGAGGCCGACCGCGTCGGCGGTATGGCGGTCGTTGCCGGCGAAGCGCTGGCGCTGCGCCAGCAGCTCGGGCTTCTGCGCCACGTCGATCAGCAGCTGGCCCTGGGCGGCGAGGCTGCCGAGGGTCTTCTGCAGGTGGCCGGCCAGGCCGTAGTTGCGTTCCTGGGCGGCCAGCTTCAGGCGCTGCCAGCGCAGTTCCTCGGTCAGTCCCCCCTGGGCGCGCCACAGGTCGAACAGGCGGTCGCAGGTGTTGGGCTGCGACTTGCCGACCAGCCACAGGCGCCTGGCGACGATGGCGCCATCGGCGGCCTTGCCGTGGCGGAACAGGTACTCGCCCATCAGGCAGTCCAGTTCGGCGAACTCCAGCGCCGGCGAGTAATGCTTGATGAAGGTCTGCCATTCGCCACGCTCGGCCAGCCAGCGCAGCCAGCGCAGCTTCATCCAGCCGATCTGCGGCAGATCGCCGTGCTCGGCGAGGAAGGTCTCGATCTCGCGGTTGCTGGCGCTCTTCAGGCGCAGGGTCAGCTCGTCGTAGGCCAGGTGCGGTTCCAGCGGGTAGTCCCGCAGGGCCTGGCGGTAGCGCAGGTAGGGGCCCGGATCGTTCTTGTCCAGCGCGCGCTTGGCCTCGTCGTACATGGCGCGCTGCTGCGCGAGGGACGCGGCGTGGGCGAAGGAGGGGGGCAGGCCGAGACTGGCCAGCAGGCAGACGAGCAGGACGAACGGGCGGGCGCGCATGGCAAATCCGGTACTTCGGGCAGGATGGGGCGATGGGGACAAGCTTAGCGCGGCCCGGCCGGCACTCCTAGCGCCGGCCGGGCGGAAACACGCCGTGGGGAGGGAATTCCCCGGGCCGTGTAGGAAAAACACCATGCCCCGTGTGGGCAAAGGGCGAGTAGGAGTAGAATGCGCGGCCATTCCTGTGGAGGCTGTGCCCATGACCCTGCTCAAGTTCACCGACGTGTCCCTTGCCTACGGTGCCACACCGTTGCTGGACGGGGTGTCGTGGCAGATCGCACGGGGCGAACGGGTATGCATCATCGGTCGCAACGGCACCGGCAAGTCCAGCCTGCTCAAGCTGGTCAAGGGCGAGCAGCGTCCGGACGACGGCGAGATCTGGCGTGCGCCGACCCTGCGCATCGGCGAGTTGCCCCAGGAGCTGCCGGCGGCCGACGAGCGCAGCGTCTACGACGTGGTCGCCGAGGGCCTGGCCGAGGTCGGCGAGCTGCTCGCCCGCTACCACCACCTGTCCCAGCACATCCACGGCGACGACGATCTCGCCGAGCTGTCGCGCGTCCAGCAGGCGCTGGAGGCCCGTGACGGCTGGCGCCTGCAGCAGCTGGTGGAGAACACCCTGAGCCGCCTGCAGCTGCCGGCCGACAAGACCCTGGCCGAGCTGTCGGGCGGCTGGCGCCGCCGCGTGCTGCTGGCCCAGGCGCTGGTCGCCGAGCCGGACCTGCTGCTGCTCGACGAGCCGACCAACCACCTGGACATCGGCGCCATCGCCTGGCTGGAGGAGGCGCTGCTCGGTTTCAACGGCGCGGTGCTGTTCATCACCCACGATCGCGCCTTCCTGCAGAGCCTGGCCACCCGCATCCTCGAGCTGGACCGCGGCCACCTGATCGACTGGAACGGCGACTATGCCAGCTTCCTGGTGCACAAGGAGCAGCAGCTGGCGGCCGAGGAGGCGGCCAACGCGCTGTTCGACAAGCGCCTGGCCCAGGAAGAGGTGTGGATCCGCCAGGGCATCAAGGCGCGGCGGACCCGCAACGAGGGCCGCGTGCGCGCGCTCAAGGAGATGCGCAACGAGCGCGCCGAGCGTCGCGAGCGCCAGGGCAAGGCCAGCATCCAGCTGGAGACCGCGGACAAGTCCGGCAAGCAGGTGATAGTCGCCGAGCACGTCGACTTCGCCCATCCCGGCGGCGAGCCGCTGATCCGCGACTTCTCCATGGTCCTGCAGCGCGGCGACCGCATCGGCCTGCTCGGCGCCAACGGCACCGGCAAGACCACCCTGCTCAAGCTGCTGCTCGGCGAACTGCAGCCGACCGCCGGCAGCATCAAGATCGGCACCAAGCTGGAGGTGGCCTACTTCGACCAGCTGCGTCATCAGCTCGAACCTGAGAAAACAGTGATCGACAACATTGCCGAGGGCCGCGAGTTCATTACCATCGACGGCCAGAACCGCCATGTGCTCAGCTACCTCGGCGACTTCCTGTTCAGCCCGCAGCGCGCGCGCTCGCCGGTCAAGGCGCTGTCCGGCGGCGAGCGGGCACGACTCTTGCTGGCCAAGCTGTTCAGCAAGCCGGCCAACCTGCTGGTGCTGGACGAGCCGACCAACGACCTGGACGTGGAAACCCTCGAGCTGCTCGAGGAAGTGCTGCTCGGCTTCCCCGGCACCGTGCTGATGGTCAGTCACGACCGTGCCTTCCTCGACAACGTGGTGACCAGCACGCTGGTGTTCGAGGGCGAGGGCCGGGTGCGCGAGTACGTCGGTGGTTATCAGGACTGGCTGCGCCAGGGCGGTTCGCCGCGCCTGCTCGGCGTCGGCAAGGAGGCGGAGGGCAAGCCGCAGGCGGAGAGCAAGCCGGCGCCGGTCGAGAAGGCGGCGCCCCCGGTGGCCGCCGCCCGCAGGAAGCTGAGCTACAAGGAGCAGCGCGAGCTGGACGCGCTGCCGGCACAGATCGAGGCATTGGAGAGCGAGCAGGCCGCCCTGCAGGAAGAGACCGCCAATCCCGATTTCTATTTGCGGCCCCAGGAGCAGACCCATGCGGCCCTGGCCCGGCTGGAGCATCTCCAGCACGAGCTGGATCGCCTGCTGGAGCGCTGGGCCGAGCTGGAAGGTTGATGTACCTGGCAACGGACACGGAGTAGGGAATGACCATCGAGTACAGGATTACCCTGGACGACAATCACGAGTTCAACTACCGGGTTGAGCTCGATCGCAGCTACGACCCGGCGCAGGTGGCCGAGGCGCCGCGCTGGACACGGCTGGATCACGAGAAGTGCAGCAACTGCCCGCTCAACGAGGTGCTCCACACCTACTGTCCGGCGGCGGTCGACCTGCATCGCGTGATCGAGGACTTCCGTGGCCTGCCGGCGTTCAAGAAGGCCCAGGTGCGGGTGATCACCACCGAGCGGGAGTACTGCAAGGAAGTCAGCCTGGAAGGGGCGCTGCGTTCGCTGCTCGGCGTGCTGATGGCCACCAGCGCCTGCCCGATGCTCTGCCGCCTCAAGCCCATGGCCCAGCAGCATCTGCCGTTCGCCAGCAACCAGGAATTCATCCTGCGCACCGTGTCGCTGTACCTGATGCGCCAGTACTACAACATGCGCGAAGGGCGGCATGCCGACTGGGAGCTCAAGGGGTTGATCCGCCATTACCAGCAACTGCAGCTGGTCAATCAGGCCTTCTGGCAGCGCATCCACGACACCTGCGAGGGCGACTCCAACCTCAAGGCCTTCCTCAGCTTCTTCTCCATGTCCTCCAGCGTGTCCTATTCGCTGGAAGCCCAGCTCAGCAAGATCCGTCCGCTGGTGATGAACGGCGGCGCCGACCTGGGGCTGTTCTGATCGACCGGCTCGCGCCGGGTGCAAGGCCCGGCGCGACGCTGATCGTCCTGCTCACGCCTTCTTCAGGTGCACCGCCAGCACGTCGCAGGGCGCGCCGTGCAGCACGTCGTTGGAGGTGGAGCCGAGCAGCAGGGCCAGGCCGTGGCGGCCGTGGCTGCCGACCACGATCAGGTCGCAGCCCTGCTCGCTGGCCAGGCGGTGGATCTCCTGGCGCGGCTGGCCGAAGGCCAGGTGGCTGTTGTCCTTGGTCAGTTCCGGGTGGCTGGCGGAGAAGGATTCCAGCTGCTTGCGCGCCTGATCGATCTGCTGCTCCTGCAGCGCCGAGAGATCCATCGGCACGTCGCCGCCGAAGGCCATGGACATGGGCTCGACCACGTGGACCAGCGACAGGCGCGAATTGCAGCACTTGGCCAGTTCGACGGCGCGCTCGATCACGGTATGGCAATCGTCGGTCATGTCGACAGCAACCAGCAGGTGTTGATAATTCATTTCGGTTCTCCGTGCAGGGAATGCATCCAGTATGGCTCAGGCGCCGCTTGCGGCCAGCCTGCACGCCCATCATGCAGCAACTCCGCGCTGCGGTCATGACATCCGTCAGTTCCGCCCGTTTCACGTTCCGCCCGGGCCTGCCCAAGGCCGATTGACAAGACTGGCGAATTCTTCGAGGGTGTGGTCAGGGATCGAACGCCTGTATGAACGCCGGCGCGGGGCCGGCGGCTATCCTTGCTGGAGGCCGCCGGGCTGCCGGCCGGAACGCGGCGCTGGCTCAAGCTTCCATCGCATGGAGATCGGACGATGATTTATCAGGGCAAGGCCATCGGAGTCGAGGCGCTCGGCGACGGCATCGCCGAACTGCGTTTCGACCTCGCCGGCGAGTCGGTCAACAAGTTCAACCGCCTGACCCTCGGCGAGCTGCGCGAGGCGGTGGACGCCCTGCGCGGCGAGGCGGGTTTGCGCGCGGTGCTGGTCAGCAGCGCGAAGGACGGCTTCATCGTCGGCGCCGACGTCGGCGAGTTCCTCGGCCTGTTCGCCTTGCCCGAGGACGAGCTGCTGGCCGCCAACCTCGACACCAACCGCATCTTCAGCGCCTTCGAGGACCTGCCGGTGCCCACGGTGGTGGCGATCAACGGCGTCGCCCTCGGCGGCGGCCTGGAGATGTGCCTGGCGGCGGACTTCCGGGTGATGGCCGAGGGCGCCACGATCGGCCTGCCGGAAGTGAAGCTGGGCATCCATCCCGGCTGGGGCGGCACCGTGCGCCTGCCGCGGCTGGTCGGCGCCGACAACGCCATCGAATGGATCTGCGGCGGCAAGGAGCACGACGCGGCGACCGCGCTGAAGGTCGGCGTGGTGGATGCCGTGGTCGCTCCGGAGCGGCTGCGCGAGGCGGCGCTGGACCTGTGCCGGCGGGCCGCCGACGGCGAGCTCGACCACCTGGCGCGCCGCCGGCCCAAGCTGGAGAAGCTCAGGCTGGCGCAGATCGAGCAGATGCTGGTGTTCGAGAGCGCCAAGGGCTACGTGGCCGGCCAGGCCGGGCCGCACTACCCGGCGCCGGTGGAGGCGATCCGCAGCATGCAGAAGGCGGCCAGCCATGGCCGCGACAAGGCGCTGGAGATCGAGTCGCAGGGTCTGGTCAAGCTGGCGAAGAGCGAGGTGGCGCGCAGCCTGGTCGGGTTGTTCCTCAACGACCAGGAGCTCAAGCGCAAAGCCAAGGCCCTCGACGGGGACGCCCGCGCGGTGCGCCTGGCCGCGGTGCTCGGCGCCGGCATCATGGGTGGCGGCATCGCCTACCAGTCGGCGGTCAAGGGCACGCCTATCCTGCTCAAGGACATCCGCGAGGAGGCGCTGCAGCTCGGCCTCGGCGAGGCCGCCAAGCTGCTCGGCAAGCGCGTCGAGCAGGGTCGCCTGAGTGCGGAGAAGATGGCCACGGCGCTCAACGCCATCCGTCCGACCCTGTCCTACGGCGATTTCGCCGCCGTCGACCTGGTGGTCGAGGCGGTGGTGGAAAATCCCAGGGTCAAGCAGGCAGTGCTGGCCGAGGTGGAGGGACAGGTGCGCGCCGACGCCATCCTCGCCACCAACACCTCGACCATCTCGGTCGACCTGCTGGCGCAGGCGCTGCAGCGTCCGGAGAACTTCTGCGGCATGCACTTCTTCAACCCGGTGCACATGATGCCGCTGGTCGAGGTGATCCGCGGCGCGAAGACCAGCGAGGCGGCCATCGCCACCACCGTGGCCTATGCGCGCCGGATGGGCAAGACGCCGATCGTGGTCAACGACTGCCCCGGCTTCCTGGTCAACCGCGTGCTGTTCCCCTATTTCGGCGGCTTCGTCCGCCTGCTGGCGGCCGGCATCGACTTCCCGCGCATCGACAGGGTGATGGAAAGGTTCGGCTGGCCGATGGGGCCGGCCTACCTGCTCGACGTGGTCGGCATCGACACCGCCCACCACGCCCGCGCGGTGATGGCCGCCGGCTTCCCCGAACGGATGAAGGACGACTGGCGCAGCGCCATCGACGCACTGTTCGAGGCCGGCCGCCTCGGCCAGAAGAGCGGTCGCGGCTTCTACGCCTACGAGACCGACAAGGGCGGCAAGCCGAGGAAGGTCGCCGACCCGAGCGTGGCCGCCGTGCTGGCGCCGCTGGCAGGCACGCCGCGCGAGCTGACCGACGAGGACATCGTCGACATCATGATGCTGCCGCTGTGCCTGGAGGCGGTGCGCTGCCTGGAGGACGGCATAGTCGCCAGCCCTGCCGAGGTGGACATGGGCCTGGTCTACGGCATCGGCTTCCCGCCGTTCCGCGGCGGCGCGCTGCGCTACATCGACAGCCTGGGCGCGGCCGAGTTCGTCGCCCGCGCCGAGCGCCACGCCGACCTCGGCCCGCTGTACCTGCCGACCGCCGGATTGCGCGCCATGGCCAGCGAAGGCCGCCGGTTCTTCGCCTGAGCCTGTCACCACTGGAGAGTGAATTCATGAGTCTGAATCCGAGAGACGTGGTGATCGTCGACTTCGGCCGCACGCCGATGGGCCGCTCCAAGGGCGGCATGCACCGCCACACCCGCGCCGAGAGCCTCTCCGCGCAACTGATCACCCGGCTGCTGGCGCGCAACCCGCAGGTCGATCCGGCCGAGGTCGAGGACGTGATCTGGGGCTGCGTCAACCAGACCCTCGAGCAGGGCTGGAACATCGCGCGGATGGCCGCGCTGATGACGCCGATCCCGCACACCAGCGGCGCGCAGACCGTCAGCCGCCTGTGCGGCTCGTCGATGAGCGCCCTGCACAGCGCGGCCCAGGCCATCCAGAGCGGCAACGGCGAGGTCTTCGTGGTCGGCGGCGTCGAGCACATGGGCCACCTGCCGATGACCCACGGCGTCGACGTCAACCCGCAGCTGTCCCTGCACGTGGCCAAGGCCGCCGGGATGATGGGGCTGACCGCCGAGCTGCTCGGCAAGATGCACGGCATAACCCGCGAGGCGCAGGATGCCTTCGGCTACCGCTCGCAGCAGCGGGCGCACCAGGCCACCGTCGAGGGCCGCTTCAGGGACGAGCTGATTCCCATGGAAGGCCACGACGAGCGGGGCTTCCTCCGGGTGTTCGACTACGACGAGACCATCCGTCCGGAAACCACCCTGGAAGCGCTGGCCGAACTGAAGCCGGTATTCGACCCGAAGAACGGCACGGTGACCGCCGGGACCTCGTCGCAGATCACCGACGGCGCCTCGTGCATGATCGTGATGAGCGGTCAGCGCGCCCGCGAGCTGGGGGTGCAGCCGCTGGCGCGGGTGCGCGCCATGGCGGTGGCCGGCGTCGATCCGTCGATCATGGGCTACGGTCCGGTGCCGGCCACGCGCAAGGCGCTCAAGCGCGCCGGTCTGAGTATCGACGACATCGACTTCGTCGAGCTCAACGAGGCCTTCGCCGCCCAGGCGCTGCCGGTGCTCAAGGATCTCAAGCTGCTGAGCAGGATGGACGACAAGGTCAACCTGCACGGCGGCGCCATCGCCCTCGGCCACCCGTTCGGCTGCTCCGGGGCGCGGATCTGCGGCACCCTGCTCAACGTGATGAAGCAGCGCGGCGGCACCCTGGGGCTGGCCACCATGTGCATCGGCCTCGGCCAGGGTATCTCGACCGTCTTCGAGCGCGTCTGATCCCCATGGGAAGGAAGGCCGGGGCCATCATGCTTCGGCCTTCGGTTTTTTCGGCCGTGCCATCGACGAGGCGAACATGACGCTGCAAACCGGACTCTACCGTCACTACAAGGGCAACCCGTACCGTGTGCTGGGGGTGGCCCGCCACTCGGAGACCGAGGAGGAGCTGGTGATCTACCAGGCGCTGTACGGCGATTTCGGCCTGTGGGTCAGGCCGCTGGCGATGTTCGTCGAGAGCGTGGAGGTGGACGGCGAGTGCCGGCCGCGTTTTGCCCTGGAGCGCGGTGAAAGCGTGGAATTTCGCTACGCTGAGGACGACCGGGTCCCGCCGCGCGCTTGACCTCGTTGTGCGGGCCACTATATATAGCGTGGCCTTATCAGGGCGCGGCTACATTTATTTGCATATTCTGCGCCTGAGGCCCCCGCCGTTCATCTCGACTTCTTTTCAGGAACCTTCCGATTCATGGGCAAATCTCTGGTCATCGTGGAATCGCCGGCCAAGGCCAAGACGATCAACAAGTATCTGGGCAACCAGTACGTGGTGAAGTCGAGCATCGGCCATATCCGCGACCTGCCCACCAGCGGCTCGGCCAGCAAGGAGCCGGCCAAGCGCGGCAAGGCTGCAGCGGCCGAGGCCCCGGCGTTGTCACCCAAGGAAAAGGCCAAGCGCCAGCTGTTCGCGCGCATGGGCGTCGATCCCGAGCATGGCTGGAAGGCCCAGTACGAGATCCTGCCCGGCAAGGAGAAGGTGATCGAGGAGCTGCGCCGCCTGGCCAAGGATGCCGACACCATCTACCTCGCCACCGACTTGGACAGGGAAGGGGAGGCGATCGCCTGGCACCTGCGCGAGTCCATCGGCGGCGACGAGGGCCGCTACAAGCGCGTGGTGTTCAACGAGATCACCAAGAAGGCGATCCAGGAAGCCTTCTCCCAGCCCGGCGAACTGGACATCAACCGGGTCAACGCCCAGCAGGCCCGGCGCTTCCTCGACCGTGTGGTCGGCTACATGGTCTCGCCGCTGCTGTGGGCCAAGATCGCCCGCGGCCTGTCCGCCGGCCGCGTGCAGTCGGTAGCGGTCAAGCTGGTGGTCGAGCGCGAGAAGGAGATCCGTGCCTTCGTTCCGGAAGAGTACTGGGAGCTGCATGCCGACCTGGCCACTGCGCAGCAGGCCGCGGTGCGCTTCGAGGTGGCCCGCCACAAGGGTGAGGCCTTCAAGCCGCTCAACGAGGCCCAGGCCATGGCCGCCGTGGCCGCGCTCAAGGCTTCCGCCTATCAGGTGGTCAAGCGCGAGGACAAGCCGACCTCGTCCCGCCCGGGCGCCCCGTTCATCACCTCCACCCTGCAGCAGGCGGCCAGCACCCGCCTGGGCTTCGGGGTGAAGAAGACCATGATGATGGCCCAGCGCCTGTACGAGGCCGGCTACATCACCTACATGCGTACCGACTCGACCAACCTGTCGCAGGACGCCATCGACATGGCGCGCGGCTTCATCGAGGGCGAGTTCGGCCAGCAGTACCTGCCGGCCAAGCCGAACCTCTACAGCAGCAAGGAAGGCGCTCAGGAAGCGCACGAGGCGATCCGCCCGTCCGACGTCAACCTGCGGCCGACCCAGCTGACCGGCATGGAGCGCGACGCCGAGCGCCTCTACGAGCTGATCTGGCGCCAGTTCGTCGCCTGCCAGATGCCGCCGGCCGAATACCTGTCCACCAGCGTCACCGTCAAGGCCGGCGACTACGAGCTGCGCGCCAAGGGCCGCATCCTCAAGTTCGACGGTTTCACCCGCGTGCTGCCGGCGCAGAGCAAGCCGGGCGAGGACGACGTGCTGCCGGAGATGGCCCAGGGCGACAGTCTCGAGCTGCTCAAGCTCGACCCGACCCAGCACTTCACCAAGCCGCCGGCGCGCTACTCGGAAGCCAGCCTGGTCAAGGAGATGGAGAAGCGCGGCATCGGCCGGCCGTCGACCTATGCGGCGATCATCTCCACCATCCAGGACCGCGGCTACGTGACCCTGCACAACCGCCGCTTCTACGCCGAGAAGATGGGCGAGATCGTCACCGAGCGCCTGGCGGAGAGCTTCGCCAACCTGATGGACTACGGCTTCACCGCCGACATGGAGGAGCACCTCGACGACGTCGCCCAGGGCGAGCGCGAGTGGAAGCACCTGCTCGACGAGTTCTACGGCGACTTCAGGAAGAAGCTCGAGTCCGCCGAGGCCAGCGAGGGCGGCATGCGCGCCAACCTGCCGACCCTCACCGACATTCCGTGCAAGGAGTGTGGCCGGCCGATGATGATCCGCACCGCCTCCACCGGCGTGTTCCTCGGCTGCTCCGGCTACGCGCTGCCGCCCAAGGAGCGCTGCAAGGCCACCGTCAACCTGGTGCCGGGCGACGAGATCGCCGCCGACGACGAGGGCGAGTCCGAGTCCCGCGTGCTGCGTGGCAAGCACCGCTGCGCCAAGTGCGGCACCGCGATGGACGCCTACCTGCTCGACGAGAAGCACAAGCTGCATATCTGCGGCAACAACCCGGACTGCTCGGGCTACGAGATCGAGGAAGGCCAGTACCGCATCAAGGGCTACGAGGGGCCGAGCCTCGAGTGCGACAAGTGCGGCAGCGAGATGCAGCTCAAGACCGGCCGCTTCGGCAAGTTCTTCGGCTGTACCAACGCCAGCTGCAAGAACACCCGCAAGCTGCTCAAGAGCGGCGAGGCGGCGCCGCCGAAGATCGACCCGATCAAGATGCCGGAACTGCGCTGCGCCAAGGTCGACGACGTCTACGTGCTGCGCGACGGCGCCTCGGGGCTGTTCCTCGCCGCCAGTCAGTTCCCCAAGAACCGCGAGACCCGCGCGCCGCTGGTCAGCGAGCTGATCCCGCACAGGGAGGAACTGGATGCCAAGTACCACTACCTGCTCTCGGCGCCGCAGCAGGACCCGGACGGCCGCCCGGCGGTGATCCGCTTCAGCCGCAAGACCAAGGAGCAGTACGTGCAGAGCGAGGTGGACGGCAAGCCCAGCGGCTGGCGTGCCTTCTACGCCGACGGCAAGTGGCAGGTGGAAGACAAGCGCTGACCCCGTCGCGCTGATGCGGAGCCGGCCGGTGCGTGCAGACGCCCCGGCCGGTTTCGTTTGGCGCGGCGTATACTGGGGATTCTGTCGAGGAGTCCACCCATGGCCAACGAGCTGTATACCCGCACCAACCAGAAGATCTACTTCGCCAGCCTGGCGCTGGACGCCTGGCGCGCCGCCGAGGCGGCCCGGCCGCTGAACCTCACCACCCAGGTGCAGGCCGCCCGCGAGAGCGCGCTGTTCCACCTCTACGGCGCGGTGCTGGGGCTGTGCCACGAGATCGCCGGCTACTACCGCCTGCCGCAGGCGGGAGCCGCCCGGGTCGAGCTGCTGCTCAGTCGCGAGGTGCTGGAGGCGGCGCCGAGTCCGGAACTGGCCGAGCTGGTCGAGCTGGCGCAGGAGCGGCAGAGCTGGCTGGGGCAGTTGCTGGCAGCCTGGCGCGCCCTGTTCGAGCCGCCGCGCGAGGCGAAGAAGGCCAAGGTCGATCCGGCCCTGGCGCTGATCAGTGCAGTCGATGTCGGCACGCAAGAGGAGGCTGAGCTGGATCTGGCCACGCTGGTCGACTGGCAGCAGCGCATCAAGCAGCTGGCGATGCGTTTTCGCGAGGGCATGAGCGAGTGGTGAGCGCGCCGCGCCGCCTGTCGCGGCGCTAGGGTGTGACGCCCGGCACTGCTACAATGCCGGCCTTTTTTCGCGGAGCACCCACCCATGCCGACATCCTTCCTGGAAATCGTGGAATTGCCCGATGGCCGTATCGTCCTGCGTCGCGGCGACGATGAGGAGGCGCTGGTGACCCTCGAGTTTTCCGAGGAGGCCAAGGCCTTTCTGCAGGGGCAGCACATCGAGGTGGCCAAGGCCATGTTCAACCTCGGGGTGCAGATGGCCGGCAGCATGGCTGACGGCGACTACGAGCACGAGTACGGCGAGGAGCCGCGCGTGCTGCACTGAGGCGCTGCCTCTCCCGGCGCAGCCCGCAGGCTATCCTGCGGGGCCTCCCCCCGGCCGGGCTTCAGCGGCGGATCACGCCGACACTCAGACCTTCGATGGCGAACTCCTGATCCGGCTTGTCCAGGTCGATCACGATCGGGGCGAACTCGGGGTTTTCCGCCAGCAGCTGCACGCGCTTGCCGCGGCGCTGGAAGCGCTTCACCGTCACCTCGTCGCCGATCCGCGCCACCACGATCTGCCCGTTCGTCGCCTCGCGGCAGGCGTGCACGGCGAGCAGGTCGCCGTCCAGGATGCCCACGTCCTTCATGCTCATGCCGCGCACGCGCAGCAGGAAGTCGGCGCGCGGGTGGAAGAACTCCGCACTGATCCGGCAACTGTCCTCGATGTGCTGTTCGGCGAGGATGGGCGCGCCGGCGGCGACCCGGCCGATGATCGGCAGTTCGCCCTCGCGCAGCGCCGGCTCGGCATCGGGGATGCGGATGCCGCGCGAGGCGCCGGGGATCATCTCGATGGCGCCCTTGCGCGCCAGCGCCCGCAGGTGTTCCTCGGCGGCGTTGGGGGAGCGGAAGCCCAGCTGCTGGGCAATCTCGGCGCGGGTCGGCGGATAGCCGTGCTCTTCCAGCCAGCTCTTGATGAAGGCCAGGATCTCGCCTTGGCGCGGGGTCAGTTTCTGCATGGGCCGGGCTCTGTCTTTATATCCAGTGGCTGGAAGTATATACAGGGCGGCGGTGCAGGCAAGCTGTTTGCCCCGTCTGACGCGCCTCTCTGGCGGACGAACGGGCGGCTGGCCATACTTGAAAGAGTGATAGATTGAAACCAAGGTTTCAAACGGCTGTTCGGTCAATGGGAGTGGTCATGGTCCAGTCGGAGACGGTCGAGCGTATTCTCGATGCGGCTGAGCAGTTGTTTGCGGAAAGGGGCTTCGCGGAAACCTCGCTGCGGCTGATCACCAGCAAGGCCGAGGTCAACCTGGCGGCGGTGAACTATCACTTCGGCTCCAAGGAGGCGCTGATCCAGGCCGTGTTCGTGCGGTTTCTCGGCCCGCTCTGCCTGCGTCTCGAGCGCGAGCTGGATCGTCGCCAGGGGCAGGCCGCCAGCCTCGAGGAGCTGCTCGAGCTGCTGGTGGCGCAGGCGCTGGGAGTGGCCGGGAGCAGTGCCAAACTCACCGCCTTCATGCGCCTGCTGGGCATGGCGATACGGCAGAACCAGCGCGAGCTGCACGCCTATCTCGGCGGCCTGTACGGCAAGGTGTTCCGCCGCTACCAGCAGCTGCTGCAGGAGGCGGTGCCGGGCATCCCGCCGCTGGAGCTGTTCTGGCGCGCGCAGTTCATGCTGGGCGCGGCGATCTTCAGCATGGCGGGCATCCAGGCGCTGCGCGGCATCGCCCAGGCCGACTTCGGCACGGACACCTCGACCGAGCAGGTGCTGGAGCTGATGGTGCCGTTCCTGGCCGCCGGCATGCGCTCCGAGACGGTGCTGGCCGATCCGGCGCTGATCGCCGCCCGCCGGCGTCCGCGTCCCAGGACGAACAATCACGGCAACTAACCCGTGGGTGCCGGCGGCGGGTGGATCGGCTAAGCTAGCGGCCCCATGACTGCCGCCACCGCCATGCTCGATCTGCTGCACATTTCCATCGCCGACCAGTGCCTGTACGGCTTCGCCGGCGGCGCCCTGCGCCTGCGCCTGCCGGTTTCCACCGCGCTCAACGGCCCGGGCGAGCGCCAGGGCTCGGGCTGCACGCCGCGCGGCCGCCATCAGGTGCGCGCCAGGATCGGCGCCGGCCTGCCGGAGGGCGCGGTGCTGGTCGGCCGGCGCTGGACCGGCGAGATCTGGTCGCCCGCGCTGGCGGCGCAGTTTCCGCAGCGCGACTGGATCCTCACCCGCATTCTCTGGCTGAGCGGCTGCGAACCGGGGCGCAACCGCCTCGGCGGCGTCGACACCTTCCGCCGCTACATCTACCTGCACGGCACCCCGGACAGCGAGCCGATGGGCGAGGCGCGCTCGCACGGCTGCATCCGCCTGCGCAATGCCGACCTGGTCGAGCTGTTCGAGCGGGTGCCGCTGCACTGTTCCGTGATCATCGACGAGGCACCGCAGCCGCAGTGGCGGCTGGCCGCGCTTGCCTGAGGAGTTTCCATGTCTGGTTCGCTGATGCTGGATATCGCCGGCACCTGGCTGAGCGCCGAGGACCGCCACCTGCTGCGCCAGCCCGAGGTGGGCGGCCTGATCCTGTTCGCCCGCAACATCGAGCACCCGCAGCAGGTGCGCGAGCTGTGCGCGGCGATCCGCGCCATCCGTCCCGATCTGCTGCTGGCGGTCGACCAGGAGGGCGGCCGGGTGCAGCGCCTGCGCCAGGGCTTCGTGCGCCTGCCGTCGATGCAGGCGCTGGCCGCCGCGCCGGATGCGCCGCGCCTGGCCGGGCTGTGCGGCTGGCTGATGGCCACCGAAGTGCTGGCGGTGGGGCTGGACTTCAGCTTCGCCCCGGTGCTCGATCTCGACCACGGGCGCAGCACGGTGATCGGCTCGCGCTCGTTCGGCAGCGACCCTGCGCGGGTCAGCGAGCTGGCCGCGGCCTTCATCGCCGGCATGCGCGCGGCCGGCATGGCCGCCACCGGCAAGCATTTCCCCGGCCACGGCTGGCCCGAGGCCGATTCGCACGTGGCCATCCCGCGCGACGAGCGCTCGCTGGACGAGATCCGCGCCTGCGATCTCAAGCCCTTCGTCGCCCTGGCGGCGCAGCTCGACGGCATCATGCCGGCCCACGTGATCTACCCGCAGGTCGACGCGCAGCCGGCCGGCTTCTCGCGGCGCTGGCTGCAGGACATCCTGCGCGGCGAGCTGGGCTACCGCGGGGTGATCTTCAGCGACGACCTGAGCATGGCCGGCGCCCACGTGGCTGGTGCTGCCGATGCGCGGGTGGCGGCGGCGCTGGATGCCGGTTGCGACATGGCGCTGGTGTGCAACGACCGTGGTGCCGCCGAGCTGGCGCTGACCTATCTGCAGCGGCGCGGTGTGCAGCCGGCCGCGCGCCTGGCGCGCATGCGCGCGCAGGCCTGGCCGGGCCAGGATTACCGGAGCCAGCCGCGCTGGCTCGAAGCGGTGGGCGCGCTGCGCGCCGCCGGACTGATCTGATCTTGAGGAGAACTGGATGAGCGTTGTAGCCATCATCGGCGGTACCGGACTGACCCAGCTCGAAGGGCTGGCCATCCGCGAGGCCGTCAGCCTAGACACGCCCTGGGGCAAGCCGTCGGCCGAGGTGCTGCGCGGCGAGTTCGGCGGCCGCGAGGTGCTGTTCCTCGCCCGTCACGGCCATCCGCACCGCATCCCGCCGCACCAGGTCAACTACCGCGCCAACCTGTGGGCGCTGAAGGAGGCCGGCGCCGAGGCGATCCTCGCGGTCAACGCGGTGGGCGGCATCCACGCGGCCATGGGCACCGGCCACTTCTGCGTGCCGCACCAACTGATCGACTACACTTGGGGCCGCGGCTCGACCTTCTTCGAGGGCGAGCTGGAGCACGTCACCCACATCGACTTCAGCCATCCCTACGACGAGGCCCTGCGCCAGCAGCTGATCGCCGCCCTGCGCGCCGAGGGTTGCGACTTCAGCGGCCGTGGCGTGTACGCCTGTACCCAGGGGCCGCGCCTGGAGACGGTGGCCGAGATCGCCCGCCTGGAGCGCGACGGCGGCGACATCGTCGGCATGACCGGCATGCCCGAGGCGGCGCTGGCCCGCGAGCTTGAGCTGCCCTATGCCTGCCTGGCGCTGGTGGTCAACCCGGCGGCCGGCAAGTCGACGGGCATCATCACCATGGCCGAGATCGAGCAGGCGCTGGCCGACGGCATGGGCAAGGTCAAGGCGGTGCTGCAGCGCGTGCTGGCCGGCTGATCGTCCCGTCGCGGCAATGAAAAAGGGCGGCAGATCCGCGATCTGCCGCCCTTTTTGCCGTCCGGGTCCGGCTCAGAGCGGGCTGACGCGGATCAGCGCGCCCAGGCTCGGGTGGTCGAGGTAGGTCAGCTGGCCGGGGATCAGGCGCCGCGCGATCTGCAGGCGCTCGCTGCCGGCGAGGAAGCCCTCGGCGTTGAACCGGTTGACCCAGGTGGTCAGCTTCAGTTCGAGCTGGCGGCCCTGGGCGAGATCGAGCACGCCCTCGACCGGGAAGTGGCCGTCGCGCTCCTTGCCGGTGCTGAAGCGCACCGCGGCCGGGCTGCCGGTGACGTCCTGCTGCCAGGCCTGGTGCAGCAGCACCTGGTAGCCCTTGGCGGCGAGCTTCTCGGCCTCGCCGGTCAGCGCCGGGCTGCGCTGGGCGGTGGCGGGGAGGGCGGCGGCCTTGCCGGCCCAGTCTTCCGGCGCCGGCTGGCTGGCCGGCACCGCCTTTTCCGCCTGGCGGAAGACGATCAGTTCGACCTGGTACAGCGCTTCGGCGAAGGCCGCGGGGGCGATCAGCAGCAGCGAGACCAGCAGGGGGCGGAGCAGTCGGAGCATGGGCATTTCCTTCAGGCAGCGGACGGGGTCAGGCGCTCGAACAGCGCCTCCAGGGTGTTGAAGCGTTGTTCCGGGCGCTCCATCGGCACCACGAACTTGAACAGGGTGGCGCCCTCGAACTTGTAGCGGGTCGGCTGGCCCTGGATCAGCTTGATCAGCGTCAGCGGGTCGACCGGGGTATGCGCGGCGAACTCGATGCGCCCGCCCTGCGGGCCGGCCTCGACCTTCCTGATGCCGAGCTGCTCGGCCCTGAGCTTGAGCAGGGTCAGGCGCATCAGGTGCTTGGTCGGCTCCGGCAGCAGGCCGAAGCGGTCGATCATCTCCACCTGCAGCTCGTTCAGCGCATTCTCGTCGGTGCACGAGGCGATGCGCTTGTAGAGGATCAGGCGGGCGTTGACGTCGGGCAGGTAGTCCTCGGGGATCAGCGCCGGCAGGCGCAGGTTGACCTCGGGGCCGCCGCCCAGCGGCTGTTCGAGGTTGGGCTGCTCGCCCTTGCGGATCGCCTTGACCGCGCGCTCGAGCATCTCCATGTACAGGGTGAAGCCGACCGCCTGGATCTGCCCGCTCTGGCCCTCGCCGAGCAGCTCGCCGGCGCCGCGGATCTCCAGGTCGTGGGTGGCGAGGACGAAGCCGGCGCCGAGGTCCTGGGCGCCGGCGATGGCCTCCAGGCGCTTCTGCGCGTCCTCGGTCATCTGCTGGCGCGACGGGGTGAGCAGGTAGGCGTAGGCCTGGTGGTGGCTGCGGCCGACCCGGCCGCGCAGCTGGTGCAGCTGGGCCAGGCCGAACTTGTCGGCGCGCTCGATGATGATGGTGTTGGCGCTCGGCACGTCGATGCCGGTCTCGATGATGGTCGAGGCCACCAGCACGTTGAAGCGCTTGTGGTAGAAGTCGCTCATCACCTGCTCCAGCTCGCGCTCGCGCATCTGGCCGTGGCCGATGCCGATGCGCGCTTCGGGCACCAGCTCGGCCAGCTCGGCGGCGCACTTCTCGATGCTCGACACCTCGTTGTGCAGGTAGTAGACCTGGCCGCCGCGCAGCAGCTCGCGCAGCAGCGCCTCCTTGATGGTCGGCTTGTTCTGCTCCATGACGAAGGTGCGCACCGACAGGCGGCGCGCCGGCGGGGTGGCGATGATCGACAGGTCGCGCATGCCCGACACCGCCATGTTCAGGGTGCGCGGGATCGGCGTGGCGGTCAGGGTGAGGACGTCCACCTCGCTGCGCAGGGCCTTGAACTGCTCCTTCTGGCGCACGCCGAAGCGGTGTTCCTCGTCGATGATGACCAGGCCGAGATCCTTGAACTTCACGTCGTCCTGCAGCAGCTTGTGGGTGCCGATGACGATGTCGACCTTGCCCTCGGCGAGCAGCTGCTCGGCCTCGCGCACTTCCCTGGCCGACTTGAAGCGGCTCATCACCTCGACCTTGACCGGCCAGTCGGCGAAGCGGTCGCGGAAGCTGTTGTAGTGCTGCTGGGCGAGCAGGGTGGTGGGCACCAGCACCGCCACCTGTTTCCCACTATGGACAGCGATGAAGGCGGCGCGCATGGCCACCTCGGTCTTGCCGAAGCCGACGTCGCCGCACACCAGGCGGTCCATCGGCTTGGCGCTGAGCATGTCGGCGCGCACCGCCTCGATGGCGGCCTGCTGGTCCGGGGTTTCCTCGAACGGGAAGCCGGCGCTGAAGGTCTCGTAGTCGGCGTGCGGGTCGCTGAAGGCGAAGCCCTGGCGGGCGGCGCGGCGGGCGTAGACGTCGAGCAGCTCGGCGGCGACGTCGCGCACCTGCTCGGCGGCCTTGCGCTTGGCCCTCTGCCAGGTTTCCGAGCCGAGGCGGTGCAGCGGCGCCAGGGCGTCGTCGCTGCCGGTGTAGCGGGCGATCAGGTCGAGGCTGGCCACCGGCACATAGAGCTTGGCCTCCTCGGCGTACTCGAGCATGAGGAACTCGGCCGGCTGGCCCTCCACCTCGAGGGTGACCAGGCCGCGGTAGCGGCCGACGCCGTGGTCGATGTGCACCACCGGCGCGCCTTCGCGCAGCTCGGTGAGGTGCTTGATCACGTTGTCGCCGCCGCCCTGGCCCCGGTCGCGGCGGCGGCGCTGCATCACCCGGTGGCCGAACAGCGGGCTTTCCGGGATCAGCGCCAGCTCGTCGAGCAGCAGGCCCTCGTCGAGCGGGGCGATGGTGATCGCCAGACGCTCGCTGTCGGCGGCGAAGGCAGCCCAGCCGTCGACTTCCCTGGGCTTGAGCTTGAGGCGGGCGAGCAGCTCCAGCAGCGCCTCGCGGCGCCCCGCCGATTCGGCGCAGAACAGCACCCGTCCCGGGTACTCCTCGATGAAGCGGCGCAGCGCGGCCAGCGGCTCGCCGGCCTTGGCCTGGATCGCCAGGTCGGGCAGGGCGCGCGCATTGAAGCGCTCGCGGCCGACGCCTGGCTCGAGGTCGCGCTGGTCGGCGACGATGCGCGGCCAGTCCTTGAGACGGGCGAAGCAGTCCTCCACCGGCAGGAACAGCTCGGCCGGCGGCAGCAGCGGCCGCTCGGGGTCGACGCGGCGATCCTCGTAGCGGCTGCGTACCTCGCTCCAGAACTGTTCGGCGGCGTGCTCGATGCCGGGCAGCGAGAACACCTGGGTGTCGGCCGGCAGGTAGTCGAACAGGGTGGCGGTCGCCTCGAAGAACAGCGGCAGGTAGTACTCGATGCCGGCCGGCACCAGGCCGCTGGACAGGTCCTGGTACAGCGGGCAGCGCCGGTAGTCGACGTCGAAGCGCTCGCGGAAGCGCGCGCGGAAGTCGGCCACCGCCTTCTTCTCCAGCGGGAACTCGCGCGCCGGCAGCAGGCGGATCGACTCGACCTTGTCCACCGAGCGCTGGCTCTCGGGGTCGAAGGTGCGCAGGGTCTCGATCTCGTCGTCGAACAGGTCGATGCGGTAGGGCAGTTCGCTGCCCATCGGGTAGAGGTCGATCAGCGCGCCGCGCACGGCGAACTCGCCGTGCTCGTAGACGGTGTCCACGCAGCGGTAGCCGGCCGCCTCCAGGCGCGCGCGCATGTCGTCGACGTCGAGGCGCTGGCCGACGTCCAGCACCAGGCTGGAGCCGAGCAGGAAGCGCGGCGGCGCCAGGCGGTGCAGGGCGGTGGCGATCGGTACCACCAGCACGCCGTGCTTCAGTTCCGGCAGGCGGTAGAGGGTGGCGATGCGCTGGGAGATGATGTCCTGGTGCGGCGAGAACACGTCGTAGGCCAGGGTTTCCCAGTCGGGGAAGTGCAGCACCGGCAGGTCGGGGGCGAAGAAGCGCAGCTCCTCCTGCAGGCGCTCGGCGCTCCGGCTGCCCTCGGTCAGCAGCAGGGTGAAGCGCTGGCTGCGGCTGGCGGCCTCGGCGATGGCCAGGCTCTGGGCGGCGCCGGGCAGGTTGCCCCAGTGTTGTTTGCCGGCGGCGGCCGGCAGGCTCGGAAGACGCAGTACGGTCACGGGCGGCTCTGGATGGCGACAAAGTCCGGATTGTAGCGGGGCCTCGCGCCGACTGTCAGTGCCGCGCGCGGCACGTTGCCCGAAAGCGCTGGCGCCGTCATAATGTAGCCCTTTTTTGTTATCCCCTACATGTGGAAGGTACCGCCCGTGACCCAGAAGACCGACCAGTGCCTTGGTGAGTGGATTGATCGCGAGGCCCTCGCAGAGGCCATGATTCCGCTGATCGGCCAGCTCTACCGCAACAACAATGTGGTGACTTCGATCTACGGCCGCGGCCTGATCAACCGTTCGGTGATCGGCATCCTCAAGGCGCACCGCTTCGCCCGCCAGATCGACGACGCCGAGCTGTCGGTCCATGACACCTTCCCGATCCTGCAGGCCCTGGGCCAGCTGGAGCTGGGCGCCGCCTCCGTCGACCTGGGTCGCCTGGCGGTCAAGTTCAAGCACGAAGGCAACGGCCGCAGCGCCGAGCAGTTCGTGCGCGAGGAGCTGGCCGAAGTGGTCGGCAAGCAGGGCAGCGAGCAGCGCGAAGGCACCGACGTGGTGCTGTACGGCTTCGGTCGCATCGGTCGCCTGCTGGCGCGCATCATGATCGAGAAGACCGGCGGCGGCGACGGCCTGCGCCTGCGTGCCATCGTCGTGCGCAAGGGCGCCGCCAACGACCTGGTCAAGCGTGCCAGCCTGCTGCGTCGCGACTCGGTGCACGGCCCGTTCAACGGCACCATCACCATCGACGAGGAGAACAACACTATCCTCGCCAATGGCAACCTGATCCAGGTGATCTACTCCAACGACCCGACCACCGTCGACTACACCGCCTACGGCATCAACAACGCCATCGTCGTCGACAACACCGGCAAGTGGCGTGACGCCGAGGGTCTGGGCCAGCACCTGAAGTGCCCGGGCGCCGCCCGCGTGATCCTGACCGCGCCGGGCAAGGGCGAGATCAAGAACATCGTCCATGGCATCAACCATGGCCTGATCAGCGCCGACGACAAGATCCTGTCCGCCGCCTCCTGCACCACCAACGCCATCGTGCCGGTGCTGAAGGCCGTCTACGACAAGTTCGGCATCGCCCATGGTCACGTGGAGACCGTGCACTCCTACACCAACGACCAGAACCTGATCGACAACTTCCACAAGGGCGATCGCCGCGGCCGCAGCGCGCCGCTGAACATGGTGATCACCGAGACCGGCGCCGCCACCGCTGCCGCCAAGGCCCTGCCAGTGCTGAAGGGCAAGCTGACCGGCAACGCCATCCGCGTGCCGACGCCGAACGTCTCCATGGCCATTCTCAATCTGACCCTGGAGAAGGCCACCAGTCGCGAGGAGATCAACGAGTACCTGCGCCACATGGCGCTGCACTCGGAGCTGCACAAGCAGATCGACTTCACCAACTCGCCGGAAGTGGTGTCCACCGACTTCGTCGGCTCCCGCCATGCCGGCATCGTCGACGCCGAAGCCACCATCTGCAACGACAACCGCGTCGTGCTCTATGTGTGGTACGACAACGAGTTCGGCTACAGCTGCCAGGTGGTGCGCGTGCTGGAAGACATGGCCGGGGTCAATCCGCCGTCCTTCCCGCGCTGATCCGCGCTGCTGCGGTCTGAAAAACGGGAGCCTCGGCTCCCGTTTTTCTTTTCCGGACAGACACTTGTGAGGGGCTCTTGTATCTGCTTGTTACTGTTTGCCCCAATTAAACGGCGGCTTCGGTGGCCAGCGGGTGAGGGGGTCCTTATAATCGTTCGGATTTTTGCACGGGGTATTTCCGGTTCGACGTCGATGATGGCTGGCAGAGGGGGCAGTCGTCGCTGGCTCATGTCGTGCCGGTAACCCTATTCGTTTCATACACAGTGATTGGGCAATACGTATGATAAAAATCAAACGTGGTCTGGACCTGCCCATCACCGGCGCACCCGCGCAACGCATCGAGGCCGCCCGGCCCGTGCGCAGCGTGGCGCTCGTTGGCTTCGACTATCACGGGATGAAGCCCACGATGCAGGTGCAGGTCGGTGATCGAGTCAAACTCGGCCAGGTCCTGTTCTCCGACAAGAAGACCCCCGGGGTGAACTACACCGCGCCAGCCGCCGGTGTGGTGAGCGCCATCCACCGCGGCGAGCAGCGCGTGCTGCAGTCCGTGGTCATCGACGTGGATGGCGACGAGCAGCTTACTTTCGCCAGCTACCCGGCCGGCCAACTGGCCAGCCTCGACGCGACCCTGGTGCGTGACAACCTGCAGGCCTCCGGCCTGTGGACCGCCCTGCGCAGCCGCCCGTACAGCAAGGTGCCGGCGGTCGACGCCGTGCCCAGTTCGATCTTCGTCAGCGCCATCGATACCAATCCGCTCGCCGCCGATCCTGCGGTGATCATCGGCGAACATGCGGCGGACTTCGAAAACGGCCTCAAGGTGCTGGCGCGCCTGGCCAAGGTATTCCTGTGCAAGGCCGAAGGCGTCAGCCTGGCCGGCGAGGGCGTCGCCGGAGTGACCACCGAGAGCTTCGCCGGCCCGCATCCGGCCGGCCTGCCCGGCACCCACATCCACTTCCTCGATCCGGTCAGCGCGACCAAGAGCGTGTGGACCATCAACTACCAGGACGTCATCGCCGTCGGCAAGCTGTTCACCAGCGGCCGGCTGTGGGTCGAGCGCGTGGTCGCCCTGGCCGGTCCGGTGGTGGACAAGCCGCGCCTGGTGCGCACCCGCCTGGGCGCCAGCCTGCAGGAGCTGACTGCCGGCGAGCTGCAGTCCGGCCACAACCGGGTGATTTCCGGCTCGGTGTTCGGTGGCCGCACTTCGCGCGGCGCCTGCGCCTACCTCGGTCGCTACCATCTGCAGGTGTCCTGCCTGCGCGAGGGCAACGACCGCGAGATGCTGCACTACCTGCGCGCCGGGGTGAACAAGCACTCGGTGCTCAACGTGTTCGTCTCCAAGCTGATGGGCGACAGGAAGTTCCCGTTCAGCACCACCACCAACGGCAGCCCGCGCGCCATGGTGCCGGTGGGCAACTACGAGGAAGTGATGCCGCTGGACATCCTCGCCACCCAGCTGCTGCGCTACCTGATTGTCGGTGACACCGAGATGGCGCAGAAGCTCGGCTGCCTGGAGCTGGACGAGGAAGACCTGGCGCTGTGCAGCTACGTCTGCGCCGGCAAGTACGAATACGGCCCGATCCTGCGGGATAACCTGAATCGCATCGAGAAGGAGGGTTGACCATGGGAATGCGTGATTTCCTCGACAAGATCGAGCACAACTTCGAGAAGGGCGGCAAGTACGAGAAGTGGTACGCCCTCTACGAGGCCGTGGACACCTTCTTCTATCGCCCCGGCAGCGTGACCAAGACCACCGCCCACGTGCGCGACGGCATCGACCTCAAGCGCATGATGATCACCGTCTGGCTGTGCACTTTCCCGGCGATGTTCTTCGGCATGTGGAACGTCGGCCACCAGGCCAACCTGGTCTTCGCCCAGAGCCCCGAGCTGCTGGCGGCGCAGGATGGCTGGCGCTTCAGCCTGATCGGCGCGCTGGCCGGCTTCGACCCGGGCAGCCTGTGGGACTGCTTCATCCAGGGCGCGGCCTGGTTCCTGCCGATCTACCTGGTGACCTTCATCGTCGGCGGCTTCTGGGAAGTGCTGTTCGCTTCCATCCGTCGCCACGAGGTCAACGAAGGCTTCTTCGTCACCTCGGTGCTGTTCGCCCTGATCCTGCCGCCGACCATCCCGCTGTGGCAGGTCGCGCTGGGCATCAGCTTCGGCGTGGTGATCGGCAAGGAAGTGTTCGGCGGCACCGGCAAGAACTTCCTCAACCCGGCCCTGGTCGGCCGCGCCTTCCTGTTCTTCGCCTACCCGGCGCAGATCTCCGGCGACGGCGTGTGGACCGCGGTGGACGGCTTCGCCGGCGCCACCAGCCTGAGCCTGGCCGCCGCCGGCGGCGTCGAGGCGATCGCCAGCCAGGGCATCACCTGGATGGATGCCTTCCTCGGCTTCGAGCACGGCTCGATCGGCGAGACCAGCACCCTGGCCATCCTGCTCGGCGGCGCGGTGCTGCTGCTGACCAAGATCGCCGCCTGGCGCATCGTCGCCGGCGTGATGCTCGGCATGATCGCCACCAGCACCCTGTTCAACGTCATCGGCTCGGACACCAACCCGCTGTTCGCCATGCCCTGGTACTGGCACCTGGTGGTCGGCGGCTTCGCCTTCGCCATGGTGTTCATGGCCACCGACCCGGTCTCGGCGTCGATGACCAACACCGGCAAGTGGCTGTTCGGCGCGCTGATCGGCCTGATGGTGGTGCTGATCCGCGTGGTCAACCCGGCCTTCCCGGAAGGCATGATGCTGGCGATCCTGTTCGCCAACCTGTTTGCACCGCTGATCGACCACTTCGTCGTTCAGGCCAATATCAAGCGGAGGCTGGCACGCAATGTCTAGTCAAAAGGAATCCACCGTCCGCACCCTCATGGTGGCGCTGGTGGTCTGCCTGGTGTGCTCGGTGTTCGTCGCCGGCGCGGCCGTGGCACTGAAACCGACCCAGGTCGAGAACCGCCAGCTGGACAAGCAGCGCAGCATCCTGGCCATCGCCGGCCTGGGTGAGGCCGAGATGTCCGGCAAGCAGGTCAAGCAGCTGTTCGCCGAGCGCATCCGCGCCCGCGTGGTCGATCTGCAGACCGGCAAGTTCAGCGACGCCCAGGATGCGGCGACCTTCGATCCGCTCAAGGCGGCCAAGGATCCGAAGCTGTCCGACGCCCTCAGCGGCGCCCAGGACATCGCCTCGATCAAGCGCCGCGAGCGCTTCACCACCGTCTACCTGGTGGAGGCCGACGGCAAGCTGGAAACCCTGATCCTGCCGGTGCGCGGCTACGGCCTGTGGTCGACCCTGCACGGCTTCATGGCGGTCAAGGGCGACCTCAACACAGTGGCCGGCTTCGGCTTCTACCAGCACGCCGAGACCCCGGGTCTGGGCGGCGAGGTGGACAACCCGAAATGGAAGGCGCTGTGGCGGGGCAAGACCCTGTTCGACGAGCAGGGCCAGCCGAACATCGCCATCATCAAGGGCGGTGTCGATCCGCAGAGTCCGCAGGCCGGTCATCAGGTGGACGGCCTGGCAGGCGCGACCCTGACCAGCAAGGGCGTGCACAACCTGCTGCAGTTCTGGCTGGGCCGGGACGGCTTCGGTCCCTTCATTGCTAACCTGCGTGCCGGGGAGGCCTGATCATGTCCAAACCCACAATCAAGGAAGTCCTGCTCAACCCCATCGTCCACAACAACCCGATCGGTCTGCAGATCCTCGGCATCTGTTCGGCGCTGGCGGTGACCTCCAACCTGAAGACCGCGCTGGTGATGTCGATCGCCCTGACCCTGGTGACCGGCTTCTCCAACCTGTTCATCTCGCTGGTGCGCAGCCAGATCCCCAGCTCGATCCGCATGATCGTGCAGATGGTGATCATCGCCTCGCTGGTGATCGTGGTCGACCAGGTGCTCAAGGCCTATGCCTTCAGCCTGGCCAAGCAGTTGTCGGTGTTCGTCGGCCTGATCATCACCAACTGCATCGTGATGGGCCGCGCCGAAGCCTTCGCCATGGCCAACCCGCCGGTGCTGTCGTTCTTCGACGGCATCGGCAACGGCCTGGGCTACAGCGCCATGCTGATCATCCTCGGCGTGGTCCGCGAGCTGTTCGGCTCCGGCAAGCTGCTCGGCTTCGAGATCATCCCGGTGATCAACGACGGCGGCTGGTACCAGCCCAACGGCCTGCTGCTGCTGCCGCCCTCGGCGTTCTTCCTGATCGGCCTGATCATCTGGGGCCTGCGCACCTGGAAGACCGCCCAGGTCGAGAGGCCCAGCTACAAGATGGCTCCGCACGTTAGCAAGGAGGCCTACTGATGGAACACTACATCAGCCTGTTCGTGAAGGCCGTGTTCGTGGAGAACATGGCGCTGGCCTTCTTCCTCGGCATGTGTACCTTCATTGCCATTTCCAAGAAGGTGGAGACGGCGATCGGCCTCGGCATCGCCGTGGTGGTGGTGCAGACCATCACCGTGCCGGCCAACAACCTGCTGTACACCTACCTGCTCAAGGAAGGGGCGCTGGCCTGGGCCGGCCTGCCGGACGTCGATCTCAGCTTCCTCGGCCTGCTCAGCTACATCGGCGTGATCGCCGCCATCGTGCAGATCCTCGAGATGCTGCTGGACAAGTACGTGCCCTCGCTCTACAACGCGCTGGGCGTGTTCCTGCCGCTGATCACGGTGAACTGCGCGATCATGGCCGGCTCGCTGTTCATGGTCGAGCGTGACTACAACCTCTCGGAAAGCGTGGTCTACGGCCTGGGCTCGGGCTTCTCCTGGGCACTGGCGATCGCCGTGCTCGCCGGCGTGCGCGAGAAGCTCAAGTACAGCGACGTGCCCGCCGGCCTGCAGGGGCTGGGCATCACCTTCATCACCATCGGCCTGATGTCGCTGGGCTTCATGTCGTTCTCCGGCGTGCAGCTCTAAGGAAGGGAAGAACAGATGAACTATGAAATCTTCCTCGCCATCGGCATGTTCACCGCCATCGTGCTGGCGCTGGTGGTCATCATCCTGATGGCCCGCGCCAAGCTGGTGTCCAGCGGCGACGTGAACATTCTCATCAACGGCGAGCGCACCATCACCGTACCGGCCGGCGGCAAGCTGCTGCAGACCCTGGCCGCCAACAACATCTTCCTGTCCTCCGCCTGCGGCGGCGGCGGCACCTGCGCCCAGTGCAAGTGCATCGTCGAGTCGGGCGGCGGCGAGATGCTGCCGACCGAGGAGTCGCACTTCACCAAGCGCGAGGCCAAGGCCGGCTGGCGCCTGTCCTGCCAGACCCCGGTCAAGCAGGACATGCACATCGAGGTGCCGGAAGAAGTCTTCGGCGTGAAGAAGTGGGAATGCACGGTGGAGTCCAACCCCAACGTGGCCACCTTCATCAAGGAGCTGACCCTGCGCCTGCCGGACGGCGAGAGCGTGGACTTCCGCGCCGGCGGCTACGTACAGCTGGAGTGCCCGCCGCACGTGGTCAACTACAAGGACTTCGACATCCAGCCCGAGTACCGCGGCGACTGGGACAAGTTCAACATGTGGCGTTTCGTGTCGAAGGTGGACGAGCCGACCATTCGCGCCTACTCCATGGCGAACTACCCGGAAGAGAAGGGCATCGTCAAGTTCAACATCCGCATCGCCTCGCCGCCGCCGGGCAAGGACGACATCCCGCCGGGCAAGATGTCCTCCTACGTGTTCAACCTCAAGCCGGGCGACAAGATCACCGTGTACGGACCCTTCGGCGAGTTCTTCGCCAAGGACACCGACAACGAGATGGTGTTCATCGGTGGCGGCGCCGGCATGGCGCCGATGCGCTCGCACATCTTCGACCAGCTCAAGCGCCTGAAGTCCACGCGCAAGATGAGCTTCTGGTACGGCGCTCGCTCGATGCGCGAGGCGTTCTACGTCGAGGAGTACGACCAGCTGCAGGCCGAGAACCCGAACTTCCAGTGGCACCTGGCGCTGTCCGACCCGCAGCCCGAGGACAACTGGACCGGCCTGACCGGCTTCATCCACAACGTGCTCTACGAGAACTACCTGAAGGACCATCCGGCGCCCGAGGACTGCGAGTTCTACATGTGCGGTCCGCCGATGATGAACGCCGCGGTGATCAAGATGCTGCTCGACCTGGGCGTGGAGCGGGAGAACATCCTGCTCGACGACTTCGGCGGCTAGTGTCGATGTCGCTAGTGCGTCTCCTGCAGCCCGTCATCGCTGTCGCCTGTGCGGCAGCGCTGGCGGGCTGCCAGTTTTCCGATCCGCTGGAGTCGTTCGGCGGGCCGACCATGGGCAGCACCTATTCGGTCAAGTACGTGCGCGGCGACGGCGTCGCCGATGCGCAGGCCCTGCAGGCCGGGGTCGAGGCGATCCTCGCCGAGGTCGACCAGCAGATGTCCACCTACCGCGACGACTCGCTGATCGAGCAGTTCAACCGCGCGCCGGCCGGCACCTGCCAGGCCATGCCGGCAGACGTGCTGGAGCTGGTGCGCCTGGGCGAGGGCCTGTCGCTGCAGAGCGACGGCGCCTTCGACCTGACCATCGAGCCGCTGCTCAACCTGTGGGGCTTCGGGCCCCAGTCGCGCGGCGAGCAGGTGCCCAGTGCCGAGGCCATCGCCGAGGCGCGCCAGCGCGTCGGCCACCAGCACCTGCGCATCGACGGCGAGCAGCTGTGCAAGGACGCCAAGGTCCAGGTGGACTTCAACAGCGTCGCCGCCGGCCACGCGGTGGACCGCATCGCCGCCTGGCTGGAGCAGCAGGGCGTGGCCAGCTACCTGGTGGAGGCCACCGGCGAGCTCAAGGCGCGCGGGCGCAAGCCGGACGGCACGCCCTGGCGCATCGCCATCGAGGCGCCGCGCGACGACCAGCGGGTGGCACAGAAGGTGCTGGCCCTGGATGGCTACGGCGTGTCGACCTCGGGTGACTATCGCAACTACTTCGAGGAAAATGGCCGGCGCTACTCGCACACCCTCGACCCGCGCAGCGGTGCGCCGATCACCCACCGCCTGGCGGCGGTGACCGTGCTGCATCCCAAGGCCCTGCTGGCCGACGGCCTGTCCACCCTGCTGATGGTGCTCGGTCCGGAAGAGGGCGTACGCTGGGCGGAGCGGCAGGGCATCGCGGCCTTCTTCGTGACCCGCGAGGGCGAAGGCTACGTGACCTACGCAACCAAGGCTTTTGACGCGCTGACGGCAGCGCAAGGGGAACGACCATGACCTGGTTACTGGTTTTTGCGCTCATGCTGCTGGTGGTGTTCGGCATGGCGATCGGCGTGATCATGGGCCGCAAGCCCATCGCCGGCTCCTGCGGCGGCATCGCCAACCTCGGCATCGAGAAGGACGAGTGCCCGATCTGCGGCGGCGATACCCAGAAATGCGAGGAAGCCAACAGCGAGGGTGACGGCAAGCCGGGCGCGGCCCAGGCTTACGACGCGACCCGCAGCAGATGACCCCGACGGGGCAGTGACGACACTGCCCCTTTTTTATTTCCCGCCCGCCAGCGGGCCGGCCTCAGGACCGGGCTCGCGCGGCGGCGGATGTGAGGCCCGCCCGAGGCGGGCTGCAGTTTGTCCCTGAAGGAGTAGTCGATGGCTGTCTACAACTATGACGTGGTGGTGCTGGGCTCGGGCCCGGCGGGCGAGGGCGCGGCGATGAGCGCCGCCAAGAACGGACGCAAGGTGGCGGTGGTGGATAGCCGCAAGCTGGTCGGTGGCAACTGCACCCACCTCGGCACCATTCCCTCCAAGGCCCTGCGTCACTCGGTGCGGCAGATCCTGCAGTTCAACACCAACCCGATGTTCCGCCAGATCGGCGAGCCGCGCTGGTTCTCCTTCCCCGACGTGCTGAAGAGCGCCGAGCTGGTCATCGACAAGCAGGTCGCCTCGCGCACCGGCTACTACGCGCGCAACCGCGTGGACGTGTTCACCGGCACCGCCAGCTTCGCCGATGCCAACACCATCGACGTGGTGACCCACAACGGCGTGGTGGAGAAGCTGGTCACCAAGCAGGTGGTGGTCGCCACCGGCTCGCGCCCCTACCGTCCGGCCGACGTCGACTTCAGTCACCCGCGCATCTACGACAGCGACACCATCCTCACCCTCAGCCACACTCCGCGGCGGATGATCATCTACGGAGCCGGAGTGATCGGCTGCGAGTACGCGTCGATCTTCAGCGGCCTGGGCGTGCTGGTCGACCTGATCGACAACCGCGACCAGCTGCTCAGCTTCCTCGACGACGAGATCTCCGATGCGCTGAGCTACCACCTGCGCAACAACAACGTGCTGATCCGCCACAACGAGGAGTACGAGCGCATCGAGGGCCTCGACCACGGCGTGGTGCTGC
This sequence comes from Pseudomonas sp. OF001, assembly GCF_904426495.1. Taxonomy (NCBI): domain Bacteria; kingdom Pseudomonadati; phylum Pseudomonadota; class Gammaproteobacteria; order Pseudomonadales; family Pseudomonadaceae; genus Pseudomonas; species Pseudomonas sp. OF001. The sequence goes on from NZ_CAJGBM010000012.1 coordinate 342,643, forward strand.
ATCTGAAGTCCGGCAAGAAGATCAAGGCCGACGCCCTGCTGTGGTGCAACGGTCGCACCGGCAATACCGACAAGCTGGCCCTGGAAAACGTCGGCATCGAGGCCAACAGCCGCGGGCAGATCGCCGTCGACCAGCACTACCGCACCAGCGTGGCGAACATCTACGCCGCCGGCGACGTGATCGGCTGGCCGAGCCTGGCCAGCGCCGCCTACGACCAGGGCCGTTCGGCGGCCGGCAGCATCGTCGAGGACGACAGCTGGCACTTCATCAATGACGTGCCGACCGGCATCTACACCATCCCGGAGATCAGCTCGATCGGCAAGAACGAGCAGGAGCTGACCAAGGAGAAGATTCCCTACGAGGTGGGCAAGGCCTTCTTCAAGTCGATGGCGCGTGCGCAGATCTCCAACGAGCGCGTGGGCATGCTGAAGATCCTCTTCCATCGCGAGACCCTGCAGATCCTCGGCGTGCACTGCTTCGGCTACCAGGCCTCGGAGATCGTCCACATCGGTCAGGCGATCATGAACCAGAAGGGCGAGGCGAACACCATCAAGTACTTCATCAACACCACCTTCAACTACCCGACCATGGCCGAAGCCTATCGGGTGGCGGCGTTCGACGGCCTCAACCGGCTTTTTTGAGCGGCTCCGACCGGTGGCCTGAGCCGGTCGGAGACTGGCCGCTCAGCGATTCCCGAGGGTGGCGCTGGCCAAACCGGGAAAGTCTGTGATCAGGCTGTCCACGCCGAAGTCGGCGAGCCGGCGCATCAGCGCCGGCTCGTTGACCGTCCACACCGACACGTGCAGCCCCTGTTGCTGCGCCTTGCGCAACCGCTCGGGGCTGCACAGCGTCCAGTTCAGCGCCAGCAGGTGGCACTGGTAGCGCTGCGCCACCTTCAGCGGGTCCAGCCAGGCGTACTCGGCCACCAGGCCGCGGGCCAGCTGCGGGGCCAGTTCCTGCAGGGCGCGCAGCACGGTGCGCGAGCTGCTGGTCACGGTGACCTGGTGGCTGAGGCCGAGTTCGCGGGTCAGTGCGGCGATCGCCTCCACGGTGCGTGCCGCACGCTCGCGCGAGGCGCTCTTGACCTCCAGCTGCCAGTGCTCGAAGTCGCAATGGGTGAACAGCGTGCGCAGGCGCGGGATCGGGCAGGGCTGCGGCCAGGGCGGGCCGCCGACGCGGGCGTCCATGCGCTCCAGTTCGGCGGCGCTGTGCGCCGCCACCTTGCCGCGCTGGCCGGTGGTGCGCCTGAGCGTCGGGTCATGGATCACCATCAGTTCGCCATCGGCGGACAGGTGCAGGTCCAGCTCGCAGCGGGTCACGCCCTGCTCGAGGCAGCGCTGGAAGCTGGCGAGGGTGTTTTCCGGGGCTTCGCCCCGCGCGCCGCGATGGCCGTAGATGAGGGTCACGACTGCTCCTTGCGCAATCAGGCTGATGCAGCCTTCTAGCATGCCGCCGCCGCTTTGGGGAGAGGTCGGGGTCGCCGTCGGTGCGTGGCGACCGGCGTTGCGGTAGACTGCCGCCCGTCCGGCGAACTGCCGGCCGCCGGTGTGGTCTGTAGCGAGTTCCCGCCGCCGGCGTGACAAACGGACGTCTTCCCTTCGCCCGCAAGGCAACCCGAGCATGTTCAGACCCTTACCCGTATTCATCGGCATGCGCTACACGCGTGCCAAGCGCCGCAACCACTTCATCTCGTTCATTTCCCTGACCTCGATGGTCGGCCTCGCCCTCGGCGTGCTGGTGATGATCCTGGTGCTGTCGGTGATGAACGGCTTCGACCGCGAGCTGCGCACGCGCATCCTCGGCATGGTGCCGCACGCCACCATCAGCAGCTACCAGCCGATCGACGACTGGCAGGCGCTGGCCGCCAGGGTGGCCAAGCACCCCGAGGTGGTGGCGGTGGCACCGTTCAGCCAGTTGCAGGGCATGCTCACCCACAGCGGCGGGACACAGCCGGTACTGGTCAACGCCGTGCTGCCGGAGGCCGAGAAGAACGTCTCGATCATCGACCAGCACATGGTGCAGGGCAGCCTGGAGGCGCTGAAGAGCGGCGAGTTCGGCATCGTCATCGGCGAGATCACCGCGCGGCGTTTCCGCGTCAATGTCGGCGACAAGCTGACCTTCATCCTGCCCGAGGCCTCGGTGACCCCGGCCGGGGTGTTCCCGCGGCTCAAGCGCTTCACCGTGGTCGGCGTGTTCAAGGTCGGCGCCGAGCTGGACAGCTCGCTGGCGCTGATCCACATCGGCGATGCCGCGCGCCTGTCGCGCTGGCAGGAAAACCAGGTGGAGGGTGTGCGCCTGAAGCTCAAGGATCTGTTCAAGGCGCCGCAGGTGGCCTGGGAGATCGCCACCGGCTTCAGCGAAGGCGACTACGTCGCCCGCGACTGGACGCGCAGCCACGGCAGCCTGTTCCAGGCGATCCAGATGGAGAAGACCATGATCGCCCTGCTGCTGCTGCTGATCGTCGCGGTGGCCGCGTTCAACATCATCTCCACCCTGGTGATGGTGGTGACCGACAAGAAGGCCGACATCGCCATCCTGCGCACCCTGGGGATGACCCCGCGGCAGATCATGCTGGTGTTCATGGTCCAGGGCTCTGTGATCGGCGTGGTCGGCACCCTGATCGGCGGCGTGCTCGGCGTGATCGCCGCGCTCAACGTCACCCAGTGGGTGGCGGCGCTGGAGAACCTGCTGGGGCGCAAGTTCCTCAGTTCGGACGTCTACTTCATCAACTACCTGCCGTCGCAGCTGCGCGTGGAGGATGTGGTGCTGATCTGCTCGGCCGCGCTGCTGATGAGTTTCTTTGCCACCCTGTACCCGGCCTGGCGCGCGGCGCGCACCCAGCCGGCGGAGGCCCTGCGCTATGAGTAACGACAAGGCGGTGCTGCTGTGCCGCAACCTCGGCAAGTGCTACGAGGAGGGTCCGCAGTCGGTGGAGGTGCTCAAGGGCGTCGAGCTGGCGCTGCAGCCCGGCGAGCGGGTGGCCATCGTCGGCAGCTCCGGCTCGGGCAAGACCACCCTGCTCAACCTGCTCGGCGGCCTCGATACTCCCAGCGAGGGCAGCGTCTGGCTGGCCGGCGAGGAGCTGTCGGCGCTCAACGAGAAGGCCCGCGGCCTGCTGCGCAATCGCGCCATGGGCTTCGTCTACCAGTTCCACCACCTGCTGCCGGAGTTCAATGCGCTGGAGAACGTGTGCATGCCGCTGCTGATCGGACGCATGCCGATCGGCGAGGCGCGCCAGCGGGCCACGGCGCTGCTGGAGCGGGTCGGGCTGGGGCATCGTCTGGGCCACAAGCCGGCCGAGCTTTCCGGCGGCGAGCGCCAGCGCGTGGCCATCGCCCGCGCGCTGGTCAACCGGCCGGCGCTGGTGCTGCTCGACGAGCCCACCGGCAACCTCGACCAGCACACCGCGCGCGGCATCCAGGAGCTGATGCAGGAGCTGAGCACGTCGCTGCACACCGCCTTCCTGGTGGTGACCCACGACATCGCCCTGGCGCGGCAGATGGACCGCGTGCTGCGCCTGGAGGGCGGGCGGCTGGTACTGGCGGAGTAGGGGAGGGGCGGTGTCGGCCGCAGGCGGGGCTGACACCGACCGGGATCAGGAGTGACCCTGCTGGCGGCGCAGGAGCTGGCGCTTGTGCCAGCTGCGGCGTACCCACCAGCGCCAGTAGGTCATGGTCAGGCAGTAGCCGAGGATGGAGCAGATCAGGCCGGTGATCACCGAGCCGAGCAGGAACGGCTGCCACAGGGTGCTCAGCTCGTGGGTGATCCACTCCATGCTCAGGTGCTCGGGCAGGGTGATCGGTGGCACGTGCATCAGCCAGGCGCCCATTTTGTAGGTGCAGTAGAACACCGGCGGCATGGTGATGGGGTTGGTCAGCCAGACCAGACCGATGGAGATCGGCAGGTTGCCGCGCAGCGGGATGGCCAGCGAGGCGGCCAGCAGCATCTGCATCGGCAGCGGGATGAAGGCGGCGAACAGGCCCACGGCCATGGCACGAGCCACCGAGTGGCGATTGAGGTGCCAGAGGTTGGGATCGTGAATCAGTTTGCCGAGAAAGCGCAGGGATTTGTCGCCCCTGATGCGCTCCGGGTCGGGCATGTATCGCTTGAAGATTCGGCGCGGCATGGGGGCTCTCGACGGCGACTAAGCGCCGGTATTATGCACTGATTCTCCCGGTGGTGGACCGGGCGGAACAAAAATCCGGATGGACTGTCCGGGGATCTGTAACAGAATTTCAGCGGCGCGCAGCGCCGGCCGATTCAGGGATGAATCCATGCGCACGGGACTGATCGCGCTCTGTGGCGGGCTGCTGTGCCTGCGTTTCCTGCCGGCCTTGCCGCCGGCGGCGGCTCTCGTCGCGCTGGCGGTGGTGGGGGTGGCGCTGCTGCCGACCCGCGGCTATCCACTGGCGCTGTTCCTGCTCGGTCTGGGCTGGGCCTGCGGCTCGGCGCAGCTGGCGCTGGACGACCGCCTGGCCGCCGAACTGGATGGCCGGACCCTGTGGCTGCAGGGGCGGATCGTCGGTCTGCCGGAGCGGGAGGTGGGCGTTACCCGCTTCCATATCGAGCAGGCCCGCTCGCGTCGCGCAAGCCTCCCCCAGCGCCTGCGCCTGTCCTGGTACGGAGCGCCACCGCTGGCGGCCGGCGAGGTCTGGCGCCTGGCGGTGCAACTCAAGCGCCCGCGCGGCCTGGTCAATCCCCAGGGTTTCGACTACGAGGCCTGGCTGACGGCACGTCGCGTCGGCGCCACCGGCTCGGTCAAGGCCGGCGAGCGGCTGAGCGCCGCGGATGGGCCGCAAGGCTGGCGCGATCGCCTGCGCAGTGCGCTGCTGGCGGCGCCGGCACATGGTCGGGAGGGCGCCCTGGCGGCACTGGTGCTGGGCGACGGTTCGGGGCTGGGCGAAGGGGACTGGCAGGTGCTGCAGGCCACCGGCACCACCCATCTGCTGGTGATATCCGGTCAGCACGTGGCACTGCTGGCCGGTCTGCTGTATGCGCTGGTGCTCGGCCTGTTCCGCCGCGGCTGGTGGCCGCGGGGCTGGCCCTGGCTGCCCTGCGCCTGTGGCCTGGCGATGGCCGGTGCGCTCGCCTACGGCCTGCTGGCCGGCTTCGAGGTGCCAGTGCAGCGGGCCTGCGTCATGCTGGCGGTGGTGCTGCTGTGGCGCTGGCGCTTCCGCAGCCTGGGCGTCTGGCTGCCGCTGCTGGCGGCGTTGACCCTGGTGCTGGTGGTCGAGCCGCTGGCCAGCCTGCAACCGGGTTTCTGGCTGTCGTTCGGCGCGGTGGCGCTGCTGGCCTGGTGCTTCAGCGGCCGCCTGGCGCCGGCCGCCGGTTGGCGGGTGCTGCCGCGCGCGCAGTGGGCGATGACTCTCGGCCTGTTGCCGCTGCTGCTGGCGCTCGGCCTGCCGGTCAGTCTCACCGGCGCGCTGGCCAACCTGCTGGCGGTGCCCTGGGTCGGTGTCGGCGTGGTGCCGCTGGCCCTGCTCGGGACCCTGCTGCTGCCGCTACCCGGGGTGGGCAGCAGCCTGCTGTGGCTGGCCGGGCTGCAGCTCGACCTGCTGTTCGACCTGCTCGCCTGGCTCGCCGAGCTGGCGCCGGCCCGGCAGTTCGCCGCTGCGCCTGGCTGGGCGGTGCTGCTCGGGCTGGGCGGCGTCCTGCTGGCGCTGCTGCCGGCCGGGTTGCCGCTGCGCTTGTTCGGCGCCCTGATGCCGCTGCCGTTGCTGTTTCCCGCCGCGGCCGGCATTCCGAGCGGCGAGGCCGAGGTGCGCGTGCTGGATGTCGGGCAGGGGCTGGCGGTGCTGGTACGCACCAGCGCTCACGCTCTGCTGTACGACGCCGGCCCGGCCGCGCGCGGGTTCGATTCGGGAGAGAAGGTGGTGCTGCCGCTCCTGCTCAGGCAGGGCGTCGGCAGGCTCGACACGCTGCTGCTAAGCCATGCCGACCAGGATCATGCCGGCGGGGCAGGCAGCGTGCTGGCCGGTCTTCCGGCGTCCCGCCTGCTCGCCGGCGAGGCGGCGCGACAGCGTCTGCCATACGCCGTCGAGCCCTGTCGCGATGGCGAGCAGTGGCAATGGGACGCCGTGCGTTTCACCACCTGGCAGATGAGCGGCGACGGCAATGATGCGTCCTGCCTGCTGCTGGTAGAGGCGCGCGGCGAGCGGCTGCTGCTCACCGGAGACATCTCCGCGAGCGGCGAGCGCGCGTTGCTGGGCAGTGGCCGCGATCTGCGCGCCGACTGGCTGCTGGCGCCCCACCACGGCAGTCGCAGTTCGTCGTCGGCGGAGTTCATCGCCGCGGTGGCGCCGCGCGGCGTGTTGTTCTCGCGGGGCTGGAACAATGCCTTCGGCCACCCGCATCCGCAGGTGGTGGCGCGTTTTCGGGCCGCCGGCGTGCGCATCCACGACAGTGCCGCCGAGGGGGCGCTGCAGTTGTGGCTCGGCCGCCATGGGACGGTCGCCGGCGAGCGCGCGCAGGCGCGTTTCTGGCGGGAAAAATGAGAACCCAGACGGGCGGCATGGCGAGCGCGCTGTGCTAGAGTTGCGCCACTTTTTTCAGGGGGTTGTTACTGTGTGGGAATTGGTCAAAGCCGGCGGCTGGATGATGCTGCCGATCATTCTCTGTTCGATCGCGGCCATCGGCATCAGTGCCGAACGCCTGTGGACCCTGCGTCCGGCGCGGATCACCCCGCCGAACCTGCTGGGCCAGGTATGGCGCTGGATCCAGGACAAGCAGCTGGACAGCCAGAAGCTCAAGGAGCTGCGGGCCTCCTCGCCGCTGGGGGAGGTGCTGGCCGCCGGTCTCGCCAACTCCAAGCATGGTCGCGACATCATGAAGGAGTGCATCGAGGAAGCCGCTGCGCGGGTCATCCATGACCTGGAGCGCTACCTCAACGCGCTCGGCACCATCGCCGCCATCGCCCCGCTGCTCGGTCTGCTCGGCACCGTACTGGGCATGATCGAGATCTTCAGCGGCTTCATGGGCAGCGGCATGGCCAACGCGCCGGTGCTCGCTGGCGGCATCTCCAAGGCGCTGATCACCACCGCCGCCGGTCTGTTCGTCGGCATCCCCGCGCTGTTCTTCCACCGCTACCTGCAGCGTCGCGTCGACGAGCTGGTGGTCGGCATGGAGCAGGAAGCAATCCGTCTGGTGGAAGTGGTGCAGGGCGACCGTGACGTCGATCTGGGCGAGGGCGGCAAGCGGTGAAATTCCGACGCAAACCGCGGGAGAACGTCGAGATCGGCCTGGCGCCGCTGATCGACGTGGTGTTCATCCTGCTGCTGTTCTTCGTGGTGACCACCACCTTCACCCGTGAGACCCAGCTGAAGATCGACCTGCCCGAGGCCGACAGCGCCACGCCGGTGCAGGAGACCCAGCTCAAGCAGCTGGAGATCACCATCGCCGCCGACGGCAGCTATGCGCTCAACGGCCAGCAGCTGGTGAAGAGCGACCTGGCGACCCTGAGCAGCGCGCTGCAGAAGGAGTCCGGCGGCGACAGCAGCCTGCCGCTGGTGATCAGCGCCGACGCGCGCACCCCGCACCAGGCGGTGATCACCGCCATGGACGCGGCCGGCAAGCTGGGCTTCGCGCACCTGCGCATCACCACCGTCGAAGCGCAGCCGGCCAAGCCCTGATGCGCCTGGCCGAGCGCCTCACTGCCGCCTGGTACCAGGGCCATCCGGCCCTGGTCCTGCTGCGTCCGCTGGAGGTCCTCTACCGGCGGGTGGTCGAGCGCCGCCGCGCCGACTTCCTCAGCGGGCGCAGGCCGGCCTGGCGGGCGCCGCTGCCGGTGATCGTGGTCGGCAACATCACCGTCGGCGGCACCGGCAAGACGCCGCTGATCCTCTGGCTGATCGAGCACTGCCGTGCCCGCGGCCTGCGCGTCGGCGTGGTCAGTCGCGGCTACGGCGCCACGCCGCCGAGCCTGCCGTGGCGGGTGCGCGCCGGGCAGAGTCCCGCCGAGGCCGGTGACGAGCCGCTGATGATCGTCGAGCGCAGCGGCGTGCCGCTGGTGATCGACCCCGACCGTCCCCGCGCGGTGCGGGCCCTGCTCGAGCAGGAGCCGCTGGACCTGATCCTCAGCGACGACGGCCTGCAGCACTACCGTCTGGCCCGCGATCTCGAGCTGGTGCTGATCGACGCGGCCCGCGGTCTCGGCAACCGCCGCTGCCTGCCGGCCGGGCCGCTGCGCGAGCCGCTGGAGCGCCTGGCCGCGGTGGATGCCTGCCTGGTCAACGGTGCTGCCGGTGACGGCGCGGCAGGCTTCGCCTTCAACCTGCGCCCGAGTGCGCTGGTCAACCTGGCCAGCGGCGAGCGTCGCCCGCTGGATCATCTGCCGGCAGGGCAGGCGGTCCACGCGGTGGCCGGCATCGGCAACCCGCAGCGTTTCTTCGCGACCCTCGAGGCGCTACACTGGCGCCCGGTTCCGCATCCCTTCGCCGACCACGCGGCCTACTGCCCCGAGGATCTGCGCTTCGCCCCGGCCCTGCCGCTGCTGATGACCGAAAAGGATGCGGTGAAATGCCGGGGATTCGCCGCCGCAGACTGGTGGTATCTGGCGGTCGATGGCCAGCCATCGCCGGCCTTCGTGGCCTGGTTCGACGGTCAGCTCGAGCGCCTGTTGCCGCGTTGATGCGCGCGGGTCCCCCCAGATTCCTCTGCCTGGAGCGGACCATGGACCCCAAACTGCTCGACATTCTCGCCTGCCCGCTGTGCAAGGCCCCCCTCAAGCTCAGTGACGACAAGTCCGAGCTGATCTGCAGGGCCGACGCCCTGGCCTTCCCGGTGCGCGACGGCATCCCGGTGATGCTGGAGAGCGAGGCGCGCACCCTGACCGTCGACGAGCGCCTGGACAAATGAGCGTGGACTTCGTCGTCGTCATTCCTGCCCGCTACGCCTCCACCCGCCTGCCTGGCAAGCCGCTGCAGGACATCGCCGGCAAGCCGATGATCCAGCACGTCTGGGAGCAGGCGAAGAAGAGCGCCGCGACCCGCGTGGTGGTGGCTACCGACGATGCGCGCATCGTCGAGGCCTGCCAGGCGTTCGGCGCCGAGGTGCTGCTGACGCGTGCCGACCACAACTCCGGCACCGACCGCCTGGCCGAGGTGGCCGGCCAGCTCGGTTTGGCCGACCAGGCCATCGTGGTCAACGTGCAGGGCGACGAGCCGCTGATTCCGCCGGCGATCATCGACCAGGTGGCCGCCAACCTGGCCGCCCATGCCGAGGCCGGCATCGCCACCCTGGCCGAGCCGATCCATGATGCAGCGCTGCTGTTCAATCCCAACGTGGTCAAGCTGGTCACCGACGCCAGCGGCCTGGCGCTGACCTTCAGCCGTGCACCGCTGCCCTGGGCGCGCGATGCCTTCGCCGCGGAGCGCGGGCAGTTGCCTGAGGGCGTGCCGTTCCGTCGTCACATCGGCATCTACGCCTACCGCGCCGGCTTCCTCCACGACTTCGTCGCCTGGGGCCCGTGCTGGCTGGAGGACACCGAGTGCCTGGAGCAGCTGCGTGCCCTCTGGCACGGCGTACGCATCCATGTCGCCGACGCCCTCGAGGCGCCGCCGGCCGGCGTCGACACCCCGGAAGACCTGCAGCGTGTCCGCCAGCTGCTGGGAGCCTGACGTGCGCCTGCTGTTCGTCTGTCTTGGCAACATCTGCCGCTCGCCGACCGCCGAGGGGGTGATGCGCCACAAGCTGCAGCTGGCCGGCCTCGCCGACCGGGTGCAGGTGGATTCCGCCGGCACCGGCGCCTGGCACGTCGGCAAGGCGCCCGACCCGCGCACCTGCGCCGCCGCCGAGCAGCGCGGCTACCGCCTGCACGAGCTGCGTGCCCGCCAGGTGCAGGCCGAGGACTTCGCCCGTTTCGACTGGGTTCTCGCCATGGATCACGACAACCTGCGCGAGCTGTGCCGCCTGCGCCCGCCCCAGGGCGATGCCGAGCTGGACCTGTTCCTGCGCCGCGGCGGCCTGGCCGAGCACGAGGTGCCCGACCCCTACTACGGCGGTGCCGACGGCTTCGAGCAGGTGCTTGACCTGGTCGAGCTGGCCTGCGACCGACTGATCGAACAGATCCGGGAGCGCCTGTGAGCCTGATCATCCATGAGCATTACTCGCTGAAGGCCTGCAACACCTTCGGCGTCGACGTCGCGGCGCGCTGGTTCGCCGAGGCGCATGACGAGGCCGAGGTGCGCCAGGCGCTGGCGGCCGCCACCGCGCAGGACGCCGAGCTGCTGGTGATCGGCGGCGGCAGCAACCTGCTGCTGACCGCCGATCTGGACGCCTTCGTGCTGCGCATGGCCAGTCGCGGCCGGCGCCTGCTGGGCGAGGCGGGCGGTCAGGTGCTGGTCGAGGCCGAGGCCGGCGAGCCCTGGCATCCCTTCGTGCTCTGGACCCTGGAGCAGGGCCTGGCCGGGCTGGAGAACCTCAGTCTGATTCCCGGCACCGTGGGCGCTGCGCCGATGCAGAACATTGGCGCCTACGGTGTCGAACTCAAGGACGTGCTGCACAGCCTGGTCGCCCTGGATCGCCTGAGCGGCGAGCTGCGCGAGTTCCAGGCCGGGGAGTGCGAATTCGCCTACCGCGACAGCCGCTTCAAGCGCGAGAGCGGCCGCTGGCTGATCCTGCGCGTGCGCTTCGCCCTGAGCCGTGCGGCGGCCCTGCATCTGGATTACGGCCCGCTGCGCCAGCGCCTGCAGGTGCAGGGAATTGCCCAGCCGATGGCGCTGGACGTCAGTCGGGCAGTCTGCGCCATCCGCGCGGAAAAGCTGCCTGATCCGCAAGTGCTGGGCAATGCCGGCAGCTTCTTCAAGAACCCGCTGGTGGGCGAGGCCCAGGCGGCGCAGCTGCGTGCGCAGTGGCCGGGGCTGGTCAGCTATCCCGCTGGCGAAGGACTGGTGAAGCTGGCGGCCGGCTGGCTGATCGAGCAGGCCGGCTGGAAGGGGCATCGCGACGGCGATGCCGGGGTGCATGCCCTGCAGGCGCTGGTGCTGGTCAATTACGGCCGGGCCAGCGGGTGCGAGCTGCTGGCGCTGGCGCAGCGCATCCAGGCGGATATCCGCAGCCGTTTCGGTGTCGAGCTGGAGATCGAGCCGGTCGTCCGCTGAGGCGTGGCTGCGGGGCCTGTCGCCGGCCTTGTCTTCCAGTCGCCAGACAAACAAAAAGGGGGAATGCCAAGGCATTCCCCCTTTTTGCTGGGCGCTGCCCGGGCCGTCAGGCCTGGGGCTTGCGCTCCTCCTCGGGCTGGCTGACCGGAGCGGTCTCGACGCTCACCGCTTCGGCTGCCGGTTGGGCGGCTTCCGCGTCGGCTGCCGGGGCGGCCTGCGCTTCGCCCGGCTGGGCCTCGGCCTCGACAGGAGCATTCCCGGCTTCGCTGCCAGTGGCCAGCGGAGCCTCGACCGGAGTTTCGGTCGCGGCCTCAGGCGCGGTCACGGCCGGTTCGGCCTCGATCGCCGCCTGCGGGGCAGGCTCTACCTGAGCCGGGGCAGCAGCCTCCTGGGTGGCGGCGGCCTCGCGGGCCTGACGCTCGGCCTCGCGGCGGCGGCGACGCTCGCGCGGATCGTTGGGTGCACGCCCGCCCGCCGCAGCAGCTTCCTCGCGAGTTTCGGTCGCCGGTGCTTCGCTGTCGATCGCCTCGGCGGCGGCCTCTTGCGGCTGGGCGGCTGCGACGGTCTCGATGGCCTGTGCAGTCTCGACGACCGGCAGGGGTTCGCTGACCGCTACGGCGGCCTGGTCGTCCTCCATCGCGGCGGGTGTTGCGCTGACGGCTTCCTCGGCAGCGGCCTCCACGGCCACCGCCGCGGCGATGGCGGTAGCGACGGTCGGTGCGACGGCTTCGCCTGCGGCAGCAGCCGGGCTGACTTCCTCGACGGTCAGTTCCTCGATGCCGGCTTCACGCTGGCGTTCGCGGCGGTTGCTGCGGCGACGCTGGCCACGCGAGCGGCGGCGCGGGCGTTCGCCTTCACCTTCCTGCTCGTCCTGGCCCGGCTCCTCCTCGAGCCCCTCCAGTTCCTCGGCCGCCTGCTCGGCGCTTTCCTCTTCGGGGGCCGGACGCGGCGGACGCTCGCCACGCGCCCTGCGCTCCTCGCGGCGGGTAGCACCGGCTTCCGCGGTTTCTGCCTCGACGACGCCGGTCTCCTCGCGGGCAACGGTCTCCTCGCTTACCGGGCGTTCTTCGCGCTCCTCGCGAGGTTTGCGCTCCTCACGCGGCTGACGCTCTTCACGCGGCTGGCGTTCTTCGCGCGGCTGACGCTCCTCGCGGGGCTGGCGTTCTTCACGCGGCTGACGTTCCTCGCGGGGCTGGCGCTCCTCACGCGGCTGACGCTCCTCGCGGGGCTGGCGCTCTTCACGCGGCTGACGCTCCTCGCGGGGCTGGCGCTCTTCACGCGGCTGACGTTCCTCGCGGGGCTGGCGTTCCTCACGCGGCTTGCGCTCTTCACGCGGCTGACGCTCCTCGCGGGGCTGGCGCTCTTCACGCGGCTTGCGCTCCTCGCGCGGCTGGCGCTCGGCGCGCTCGCCATCGCGGCGACGGCTCTGCTGGCGGCCGCCACGGCGCTCCTCGCTACGCGCCGGGCGCTCGCCGGCGCTCGGCTGGGCAGGAGCTTCGGCCGCCGGCTTGGGCTCTTCCTTGCCGGCGAACAGACCGACCAGCGAGCGGATCAGGCCCTTGAACAGGCTCGGCTCGGGAGTGGGGTGGGCCGCCTGCGGTGCCGGGGTCGGTGCCGGGGCGGCAGGCGCTTCCACCGCCTGCGGTGCCGGACGCTCGTGGGTGACGGTCTTCACCGCTGCCTCCTGGCGCACCAGGGTGCGGGTGGCGGCGACCGGCTGGACTTCCTCGACCTCGGTCGGGGTCATCTCGTAGCTGGACTGGCCGACCAGCGCTTCCGGGCTGTCGTCGCGCAGGCGCTGCACTTCGAAATGCGGGGTTTCCAGATGGTCGTTGGGCAGGATGACGATGCGTGCACGGGTGCGCAGCTCGATCTTGGTGATGGCGTTGCGCTTCTCGTTGAGCAGGAAGGCGGCCACCGGGATCGGCACCTGGGCGCGGACCTCGGCGGTGCGGTCCTTGAGCGCTTCTTCCTCGATCAGGCGCAGGATGGCCAGCGACAGCGACTCGACGTCACGGATGATGCCCTGGCCGTTGCAGCGCGGGCAGACCACGCCGCTGGTCTCGCCGAGCGACGGGCGCAGGCGCTGACGGGACATCTCCAGCAGGCCGAAGCGCGAGATGCGGCCGACCTGGACGCGGGCGCGGTCGGCCTCGAGGCATTCGCGCACGCGGTCCTCGACGGCGCGCTGGTTCTTCGCCGGGGTCATGTCGATGAAGTCGATGACGATCAGGCCGCCGATGTCGCGCAGGCGCAGCTGGCGGGCGATTTCCTCGGCCGCTTCCAGGTTGGTCTGCAGCGCGGTTTCCTCGATGTCGCTGCCCTTGGTGGCGCGCGCCGAGTTGATGTCGATGGACACCAGCGCCTCGGTCGGGTCGATGACGATGGAGCCGCCCGACGGCAGCTTCACTTCACGCTGGAAGGCGGTCTCGATCTGGCTCTCGATCTGGAAGCGGTTGAACAGCGGCACGCTGTCCTGGTACAGCTTGATCTTGCTGGCGTACTGCGGCATCACCTGCTGGATGAAGTTCAGCGCCTCTTCCTGGGCCTCGATGCTGTCGACCAGCACTTCGCCGATGTCCTGGCGCAGGTAGTCGCGGATGGCGCGGATGATGACGTTGCTTTCCTGATAGATCAGGAAGGGCGCGGCACGACCCTGCGAGGCTTCCTTGATCGCGGTCCACAGCTGCACCAGGTAGTCGAGGTCCCACTGCAGTTCCTCGCTGGAACGGCCGAGGCCTGCGGTGCGCACGATCAGGCCCATGTCGCCCGGGGCGTTGAGGCCGTTGAGCGCCTCGCGCAGTTCGTTGCGCTCCTCGCCCTCGATGCGGCGGGAAATGCCGCCGGCGCGCGGGTTGTTGGGCATCAGCACCAGGTAGCGGCCGGCCAGGCTGATGAAGGTGGTCAGTGCCGCGCCCTTGTTGCCGCGCTCTTCCTTCTCGACCTGGACGATGACTTCCTGGCCTTCCTTGAGCACGTCCTTGATGTTGACGCGACCCTCGGGGGCCTTGATGAAGTATTCGCGGGAGATTTCCTTGAGCGGCAGGAAGCCGTGGCGCTCGGCGCCGAAATCGACGAAGGCGGCCTCGAGGCTGGGTTCGACGCGGGTAATGCGGCCCTTGTAGATGTTGGCCTTCTTCTGCTGGCGAGCGCCCGACTCGATGTCGAGGTCGAACAGGCGTTGGCCGTCGACCAGGGCAACACGCAACTCTTCGGGCTGAGTTGCGTTGATCAGCATTCTTTTCATGTAGTACCAATGGTTTCCGGGCTGCCGGAAACGGCGGTTGGCACGCACGACTCTCGTGGTCGGTGTCAGGTGCGCCGGGAACGGTCTGGCCGTTGCCCTTGTCAAGCCTCGCAGGCGATTGGGCCTGCGCGCGACTGGCGGCTCCTGCTAACTGTGGGTACAGAAGCACTCATTCAGGAGGAGGAATCAAACAACGCTGCGGACGATCAAGGCGTCTGGAAAGTCGAGTGCTACGCAGTCCGTCGTTTGTGCATCTCCGCCCTGCACGTATTCCCTGAGAATCGGGGTGCCGCTCGCTGAATCCGTAGCGGGTTAGCATTTGCGCGAAACGCCGGGCGTTTCGCACCTCATGTGTCTCAAGGCCTGGTTTTCCGAGTCGCCATGAATGCTTGCGCGGGCGACCCGTCGGACGGCCTGGCGTCCAGTGATTGTGTGTCCGGCGGCAGGCAGTCTGCCTTGCGTTCGCGCGGAGTGCCGCTTTTGACGGCTGCCGGAATATAGCAGCAATCATTAAATGCTTCAATTCAGGGAAAAATTGCTATGATTCGCGCATGACAACTCCCTCGCAAATCTCCACCGGCGTCCAGCTGCTCGAAGTGCAGCCGGAACTCGCCGGACAACGCATCGACAACTTCCTCCGGGCCCAGTTGAAAGGTGTTCCCAAGACCCTGATCTACCGCATCCTGCGCAAGGGCGAGGTGCGGGTGAACAAGGGGCGGATCAAGCCCGAGTACAAGCTGCAGGCTGGCGATGTGGTGCGCGTGCCGCCGCTGCGCGTGGCCGAGCGCGACGAGCCCGAGCCGCTGGCCCAGGGGCTGCTGCAGCGCCTCGAGGCGGCCATCGTCTACGAGGACAAGGCGCTGATCGTGCTGAACAAGCCGGCCGGCATCGCCGTGCACGGCGGCAGCGGGCTGAACTACGGGGTGATCGAGGCGTTCCGCCAGCTGCGCCCGGAGGCCAAGGACATCGAGCTGGTGCATCGTCTGGATCGCGATACCTCGGGGCTTTTGATGATCGCCAAGAAGCGCAGCATGCTGCGCCACCTGCACGAGGCGCTGCGCGGCGATGGCGTCGACAAGCGCTATCTGGCGCTGGTGCGCGGCAGTTGGCCGACCTCGAAGAAAAAGGTCAGCGCGCCGCTGCTGAAGAACAACCTGCGCTCGGGCGAGCGGATGGTCGAGGTCGATCCCGAGGGCAAGGACGCGCTGACCGAGTTCCGCGTGATGCGCCGCTTCGGCGACTTCGCCACCCTGGTCGAGGCCAGCCCGATCACCGGGCGCACGCATCAGATCCGCGTGCACGCCAAGCATGCCGGTCATTCGATCGCCGGCGACAGCAAGTACGGCGACGACGACTTCACCCGCGAGATCCGCGAGCTGGGCGGCAAGCGCCTGTTCCTGCATGCCCATGCGCTGCGTGTGACCCTGCCCGACGGCGAGGTGCTGGCGCTGGAGGCGCCGGTGGACGAGGTGTGGGCGCAGACCCTGGAGCGCCTGGATGCCTGACTACCAGCTGCTGGTGTTCGACTGGGACGGTACGCTGGTCGACTCCGTGGCGCGGATCGTCGAGTCGATGCGCGCAGCGGCCGATGCCTGCGGCCTGCCGCAGCTGGACGAGGTGGCCATTCGCGGCATCATCGGTCTCGGTCTGCCGGAGGCGATCCGTGCCTTGTATCCCGCGCTGGAGAGCGAGGCGGACATCGCCGTATTCCGTCAGGTCTACAGCGACCATTATCTGTGCCTGGAAAGCACGCCGTCGCCGCTGTTCGACGGCGTGCTGGAGTCGTTGCTGGCGTTCCGCGCGCAGGGCTATCGCCTGGCGGTGGCCACCGGCAAGAGCCGGCGCGGTCTGGACCGGGTGCTGGCCGGGCATGGCTGGCTGGACTTCTTCGATATCACCCGCTGCGCCGACGAGACGGCGAGCAAGCCCGATCCGCGCATGCTGCACGAGATCCTCGCGCACTGCGGGGTGGCGCCGGCGCAGGCGCTGATGGTCGGCGATTCGCCCTTCGATCTGCTGATGGCGCACAATGCCGGCATGACCGCGGTGGCGGTGGGATACGGTGCGCAGCCGTTGACGGTGCTGCAGGAGTATCGTCCGCACCTGGCCATCGAGCGTTTTGCCGGCCTCGGGCAGTGGCTGGGGCAGGAGTGCAATCGCGAGAGAAGGGAGGTTGGCGAGCATGCAGTCGGATGAATGGAAAGCGGTGGCGGCTTCGGGTGACGAAAAGACCTGGAAGCTGCTGGAGAAGGCGGTGCTGGCCGGAGTGGTCGAGCAGCGCCGGGCACGGCGCTGGGGCATCTTCTTCAAGAGTCTCGGCTTTCTCTACGTGTTCGGGGCGCTGTTCCTGTTCTCGCCCTGGGCGAGTCTGGACAGGGCGGCGGCGCTCAAGTCGCACACGGCGCTGATCGATGTGCGTGGGGTGATCGCCGACGAGGAGCGGGCCAGTGCCGACAATATCGTCGGCAGCCTGCGTGCGGCCTTCAAGGACAAGAACACCCGGGCCGTGGTCCTGCGCATCAACAGTCCGGGCGGCAGCCCGGTGCAGTCGGGCTACATCTACGACGAGATCCGTCGCCTGCGCGGCGAGCATCCGGACATCAAGCTGTATGCGGTGATCACCGATCTCGGTGCCTCCGGCGCCTACTACATCGCCAGTGCGGCCGATGCCATCTATGCCGACAAGGCCAGTCTGGTCGGCTCCATCGGGGTGACCGCCTCGGGCTTCGGCTTCGTCGAGGCGATGCAGAAGCTGGGCGTGGAGCGGCGCACCTATACCTCCGGGGAGCACAAGACCTTCCTCGATCCGTTCGTGCCGCAGAAGGAGGAGGAAACCCGTTTCTGGGGTACGGTGCTGGATACCACCCACAAGCAGTTCATCGCCAGCGTCAAGCAGGGGCGTGGCGAGCGTCTGAAGGATCGGGAGCATCCGGAGCTGTTCTCCGGCCTGGTCTGGTCCGGCGAGCAGGCTCTCGAGCTGGGGCTGATCGACGGTCTGGGCAGTGCCGGCTACGTGGCGCGCGAGGTGGTCGGCGAGAAGAATCTGGTCGACTTCACCGAGAAGGAGTCGCCGATCGACCGCTTCGCCAAGAAGCTCGGCGCCGGCGTCGCCGAGCAGGTCTCGCTGTGGATGGGCTGGCGTGCCCCGGCGCTGCACTGAGCGGCCGGGGTCGATCTGCTAGGGGATCTGCACGCCTTCGGCGAGCAGCATGTCGACCAGGCGGATCAGTGGCAGTCCGACCAGGCTGGTGGCATCGCTGCCGCAGGTTTCGCGGAACAGGCTGATGCCGAGGCTCTCGGACTTGAAGCTGTCGGCGCAGTCGTAGGGCTGCTCGAGGTGCAGATAGCGCTCGATGCGCGCCTCGTCCAGCTCGCGGAAGTGCACGGTGAATGGAATGCAGTCGACCTGGGCCTGTCCGTTCTGCGAGTTGAGCAGGCACAGGCCGGTATGGAAGGTCACGCTGCTACCGCTGGCGGCGTGCAGCTGCTCGCGGGCGCGGGCGAAGTCGTGCGGCTTGCCGAGGATGCGGCCGTCGGGCAAGGCGGCGACCTGGTCGGAGCCGATGATCAGGTGTCGGGGGTATCGGTCGACCAGGGCGCGGGCCTTGCATTCGGCCAGGCGGCGGACCAGTTGCTCGGGATGTTCGCCGGGCAGGGCGCTTTCGTCGATGTCCGGCGACTGGCAGTCGAACGGCAGGTGCAGGCGCTCGAGCAGGGTGCGGCGGTAGGGCGAGCTGGATGCGAGTACCAGGGGCAGCATGGCGATCTCCACGGGATTTGTCGGCGATTCTAGGCGTCCGGGTGGCCTGCTGCACGCAAGGAAATTTCTTTGACAGTTAAAAGGGGTATCCCTAGAATGGCGCGCTTATGTTGAAAGGGCCGATTCCACCTCACGTCGATCCGCGAAAGCTGGCCGATCGTGGCACCACCCTCGAGGGTGAGTTGCCGATCAAGCAGTTTTCGCGGTTGTGCGAGCAGTTGGTCAGCGATGCCGGCAGCGTCCATGTTCGTCTCGAGTTCGGTCGTGACGAGCAGGGGCTGATCGTCATGCGCGGCGAACTGGAGGTCGAGGTGCAGATGGTGTGCCAGCGTTGTCTGGAGCCGGCGACACTTCCGGTGCACAGCGAGTTCGTCTATGCCGTGCTGCGGGAAGGTGCTTCGGCGGACTCCCTGCCGAAAAGCTACGACGCGCTGGAAGTGGGCGAGGAACCGCTCGACCTGATCGAACTGGTCGAGGACGAGCTGCTGCTCGCGCTCCCCATCGTCCCGGCCCACGAACCCGATGCATGCCAGCATCCAGCAGGCTTTGCAGCAGCACCAGAACCGAGCGTCAACGAGGTTTCGCGGTCCAACCCGTTCGATGTACTGGCGCAGTTGAAACGTGACCCAAACGTTTAGGAGTTAACTCAAATGGCTGTTCAACAGAACAAAAAGTCTCGTTCCGCTCGCGACATGCGTCGTTCCCACGATGCGCTCGAGGCCAACGCACTGTCCGTCGAGAAGAGCACCGGTGAAGTTCACCTGCGCCACCACGTCAGCCCGGAAGGTGTCTACCGTGGTCGCAAGGTGATCGACAAGGGCGCCACCGAGTAATCTTGGTCGCTCCGGTCCTCGCGATCGATGCAATGGGTGGGGACTTCGGTCCCCACTGCATTGTTCCGGCCTGCATTTCCAGCCTGGCCGAGCACTCCTCCCTGCGGTTGATCCTCGTCGGCCAACCCGCCCTCATAGAGCAGTTGATTGCAGAGCACGCCTCTGTCGATCGCTCCCGCCTGCTCGTGCATCCCGCCAGCCAAGTGATTGCGATGGACGAACGTCCGGCGCAGGTGCTGCGTGGCAAGCTCGACTCCTCGATGCGTCAGACCCTCGAACTGGTGCGCAGTGGCGCGGCCCAGGCGTGCGTCAGTGCCGGCAATACCGGTGCGCTGATGGCGCTGTCGCGGCATGTGCTGAAGACCCTGCCGGGTATCGACCGGCCGGCGATGGTCAGCGCCATTCCCACCCTGCGCGGCAGCTGCCTGCTGCTGGATCTCGGCGCCAACGTCGACTGCAGTGCGGAGAACCTCTACCAGTTCGCCGTCATGGGGGCGGTCGCCGCCGAGGCGCAGGGTGTGGCGAATCCGCGGGTGGCGCTGCTCAATGTCGGCACCGAGGAGATCAAGGGCAGTCAGACGGTCAAGCTGGCGGCCAGCCTGCTGCAGCAGGCGCGCGCGCTCAACTATGTCGGTTTCGTCGAGGGCGACGGCCTGTATCGCGGCGACGCCGACGTGGTGGTCTGCGATGGCTTCGTCGGCAATGTCGTGCTCAAGGCCAGCGAGGGGCTTGCGGCGATGATCGCTGCGCGTATCGCCGCGCGCTTTCGCGCTGGGCCGTTCGCCCGCCTGGCCGGCCTGCTGGCGCTGCCGCTGCTGCGCGAGCTGCAGGGCGAGCTGCGTCCGGCGCGGCATAACGGCGCGAGCTTTCTCGGATTGCAGGGCATTGTGGTAAAAAGCCACGGCGGCGCCGGGCCGGAAGGTTTCCGCGCCGCCATCCGGCGGGCGCTGGCGGAAGTCGACGAGAACCTGCCGCAGCGCCTGCATGGGCGCCTCGAGCATCTGCTGCTTTAATTGCCCGGGTGTGACCGCAGGTCAACGCCTGTCATCCAACTGTCAGTCCGCTGCGCTGCCTCGGGTGGCGCAGTCCTCCTGACGAACAAGTACACAAGGGACTTGCTCCATGTCTTCTTCCCTCGCTTTCGTTTTCCCCGGTCAGGGTTCCCAGACTGTCGGCATGCTCGCCGAGCTGGGTGCGCAGCACGCCGTGATCGGCGAGACCTTCGCCGAAGCCTCGGCAGCCCTGGGCTACGACCTCTGGGCGCTGATCCAGGAAGGCCCTGCCGAGCAGCTCAACCAGACCGACAAGACCCAGCCGGCCATTCTCGCCGCCTCCGTCGCCCTGTGGCGCCTGTGGCAGGCCGAGGGCGGCGCGCAGCCGGCCTTCGTCGCCGGTCACAGCCTGGGCGAGTACTCGGCGCTGGTGGCTGCAGGCTGCCTGCCCTTCGCCGATGCGGTCAAGCTGGTCGAGCTGCGTGGCCAGCTGATGCAGCAGGCGGTGCCGGCCGGTCAGGGCGGCATGGCGGCGATTCTCGGCCTGGACGACGACGCCGTGCGCGCCGCGTGTGCCGAGGCGGCGCAGGGCGAGGTGGTCAGTGCGGTCAACTTCAACGCGCCGGGCCAGGTGGTGATCGCCGGCGCCGCGGCAGCGGTCGAGCGCGCCATCGAGGCGTGCAAGGCCCGGGGCGCCAAGCGCGCCATGGCCCTGCCGGTGAGCGTGCCGTCGCACTGCGCGCTGATGCGTCCGGCGGCCGAGAAGTTCGCGGCAGCAGTGGATGCCATCGACTGGCAGGCCCCGCAGATCGCCATCGTGCAGAACACCAGTGCTCAGGTGCCGGCGGATCTCACCGCGCTCAAGCGCGACCTGCTCGAGCAGCTGTACAGCCCGGTGCGCTGGGTGGAGAGCATCGTGACCCTGGCCGAATGCGGTGTGACCGAGCTGGTCGAGTGCGGCCCGGGCAAGGTCCTGTCCGGCCTCAACAAGCGCTGCGCCAAGGGCGTCAACACCCACAATCTGGATACCCCCGAGGCCTTCGCCGCCGCCCGTGCGGCCCTGGCCTGAACATCAGGAGAAACACCCCATGAGTCTGCAAGGTAAGGTGGCCCTGGTCACCGGCGCTACCCGCGGCATCGGCCAGGCCATCGCCCTGGAGCTGGGCCACCAGGGCGCCATCGTCATCGGCACCGCCACCAGCGCCGCCGGCGCCGAGCGCATCGCCGAGTACCTCAAGGCGGCTGGCATCGAAGGTGCCGGCCTGGTCCTCGACGTCGCCAGTGACGAGTCGGTGGCCCAGACCCTCGAGCACATCCAGCAGCACCTCGGCCAGCCGGCCATCCTGGTGAACAACGCCGGCATCACCCGCGACAACCTGATGCTGCGGATGAAGGACGAGGAGTGGAGCGACGTCATCAACACCAACCTGACCAGCATCTACCGCCTGTCCAAGGCCGTGCTCAAGGGCATGACCAAGGCGCGCTGGGGCCGGATCATCAACATCAGTTCGGTGGTCGGCTCGATGGGCAATGCCGGTCAGGCCAACTACGCGGCGGCCAAGGCCGGCGTGGAAGGCTTCAGCCGCGCCCTGGCTCGTGAGGTCGGCTCGCGCAACATCACCGTCAATGCGGTTGCGCCGGGCTTCATCGATACCGACATGACCCGCGACCTGCCGGAAGCGCATCGCCAGAACCTGCTGACCCAGATTCCGCTGGGGCGTCTGGGGCAGGCGGAGGAGATCGCCAGCGTGGTAGGCTTCCTCGCCGGCGAGGGTGGCGCCTACGTCACCGGCGCGACCATCCCGGTCAACGGTGGCATGTACATGTAAAAAAGTGCCGCCGGCCCCGTGCCGGCGGCAATGGCGGCATCCCCGAAAAAGCGCCATGTGGTTGTTTTGCAAGGCAGTTTTCCTGGCGGGCGAAAAAATGCGCTTCGGCAGGCCGGCAAGGGTTTTGCTTGAAAAGCTGAAAACCCTTTCTATACACTAGCCGCCACCAGCTACATGGAACTCTCCATAGGAGTGAGAACGAGATATGAGCACCATCGAAGAACGCGTCAAGAAAATCGTTGCCGAGCAGCTTGGCGTTAAAGAAGAAGAAGTGACCAACAGCGCTTCCTTCGTGGAAGACCTGGGCGCTGATTCCCTGGACACCGTGGAGCTGGTCATGGCTCTCGAGGAAGAATTCGAGACCGAAATCCCGGACGAGCAGGCTGAGAAGATCACCACCGTTCAGGAAGCCATCGATTACATCAATGCTCACGGCCAGCAGTAAGTAATCGTCGGTTCCGACCGGAAAAAGCCGCACGTCCCTGAAAAGACGTGCGGTTTTTCTTTGGGTAAAAGGAAGTGGTGGCGCTGGTCTGGCCACGCTTCGTCGCTGTAGTGGATCAACAAGAGGAGAGCGCTGTGTCGCGTAGACGCGTCGTGGTCACCGGTCTTGGCATGCTGTCACCCCTCGGCCCGGATGTGGCCAGCAGTTGGCAGGGCGTGCTGGCCGGGCAGAGTGGCATCGGTCCGATCGGGCATATGGATGTCTCGGCTTTCGCCACCCGCTTCGGTGGTTCGGTCAAGGGCTTCAATGTCGAGGACTACCTGCCGGCCAAGGAAGCTCGCAAGATGGACCTCTTCATCCAGTACGGCATGGCCGCCAGCCTGCAGGCGGTGCGCGACGCCGGCCTGGAGGTCACCGACGCCAACCGCGAGCGCGTGGGCGTGGCCATGGGCTCGGGCATCGGCGGCCTGACCAACATCGAGAACAACGCCAGGTCGCTGCACGAGCAGGGGCCGCGGCGCATCTCGCCGTTCTTCGTGCCGGGCTCGATCATCAACATGATTTCCGGGTTCCTGTCGATCCATCTGGGCGCACAGGGTCCCAACTACGCGATCACCACCGCGTGCACCACCGGCACCCACAGCATCGGCATGGCGGCGCGCAACATCGCCTACGGCGAGGCCGACGTGATGATCGCCGGCGGCTCCGAGATGGCCACCTGCGGCCTGGGCCTCGGCGGCTTCGGCGCAGCCCGGGCCCTGTCCACCCGCAACGACGAGCCGACCCGTGCCAGCCGCCCCTGGGACCGCGGCCGTGACGGCTTCGTGCTGGCCGACGGCGCCGGCGCCCTGGTGCTGGAAGAGCTGGAGCACGCCAAGGCCCGCGGCGCGCGCATCTATGCCGAGCTGGTCGGCTTCGGCATGAGCGGTGACGCCTACCACATGACCGCGCCGCCGGAGACCGGCGACGGCGCCGCGCGCTGCATGCAGAATGCCCTGCGCGACGCCGGCCTGAACCCGGAGCAGGTGCAGTACATCAACGCCCACGGCACCTCGACCCCGGCCGGCGACCTGGCCGAGTGCGCGGCGGTCAAGCGTGTGTTCGGCGAGCACGCCCACCGCCTGGCGGTCAGCTCGACCAAGTCGATGACCGGCCACCTGCTGGGCGCCGCCGGTGCGGTGGAAGCGATCTTCAGCATCCTCGCCCTGCGCGACCAGGTGGCGCCGCCGACCATCAACCTCGACGAGCCGGACGAGGGCTGCGACCTCAACTTCGTCGCCCACCAGGCGCAGGCGATGCCGATCGACGTGGCGGTGTCCAACTCCTTCGGCTTCGGCGGCACCAACGGCACCCTGGTGTTCCGCCGCTTCGCCGGCTGATGGGGCTGACCTGGATCGACGGTCGCCCGGCGGACGCCCTGCCGCTGAGCGACCGCGGTCTGGCCTACGGCGATGGCCTGTTCGAGACCATCGCCGTGCGCCGCGGCCGCCTGCTCCTGCTCGAGCGCCATCTGCAGCGCCTCGGCGAGGGCGCCCGGCGCCTCGCTCTGCCGCTGGACCTGGCGCTGGTGCGCGCCGAGTTGCTGGCCTTCGCCGGCGAGCTCGGCAGTGGTGTGGCCAAGCTGATCGTCACCCGCGGCGACGGTCTGCGCGGCTACGCGCCGCCGGCCGACGCCCGCTGCCGGCGCATCCTCTCCGGTGGTCCGCCGCCCGCCTATCCGGCGCGCCACCGCGAACAGGGCATCCGCCTGTTTCCCTGTGCCACCCGCCTGGCCGAGCAGCCGCTGCTGGCGGGGCTCAAGCACCTCAATCGCCTCGAGCAGGTCCTCGCCCGCGCCGAATGGCAGGACCCGGCCTGTGCCGAGGGGCTGATGCGCGACGCCAGCGGCCGGGTGGTCGAGGGCGTGTTCAGCAACCTGCTCATGGTGCGCGACGGCGAGCTGCTGACGCCCGCGCTGACACGCTGCGGCGTGGCCGGCGTGATGCGTGCGGAGATCCTCTCCCGTGCCGCGCAGGCGGGCATCGCCACGCGCATCGAGGATATCGACTATCCGGCCCTGCTGGCTGCCGACGAGGTGTTCCTCTGCAACAGCCAGTACGGCATCTGGCCGGTGGTGGCGCTGGAGGGGCACGGCTTGGAGGGGCACGGCTGGCCGCTGGGCGGGCTGACCCGTAAACTGCAGGGTCTGCTGTCCGACCTGGTGGATGCCTGATCGTGAAACGTTTTCTGCTGTACCTGCTGGAAGGCGGGCTGATGCTGGCAGGCCTGCTGCTGGTTTTCGCCGGCTGGCAGCAGCATGTGGCCCTCGAGCAGCCGCTGGCGCTGAGCGAGGAGCGCCTGCTCGAGGTACCGGCCGGCGCAACCCCCGGCGGCCTGCTCGCCAGGCTCGAGGACGAGGGCGTGCTCGACGGCGCGCTGTGGCTGCGCCTGTACTGGCGCTTCAATCTCGACGGCAAGGGCCTGCACAGTGGCGAGTATCGCCTCGCCCCCGGACAGACCGCGCGCGACCTGCTGGCCCAGTGGCAGCGTGGCGAGGTGGTCAGTTACAGCCTGACCCTGGTCGAGGGCTGGAGCTTCCGCCAGTTGCGCGCGGCGCTGGCGAGCCAGGAGCGTCTGGAGCAGAGCCTGGCCGGCCTCGACGATGCCGCCGTGATGCAGCGCCTCGGCTTCGCCGGCCAGCATCCCGAGGGGCGTTTCTTTCCCGATACCTACCGCTACGTGCGCGGCATGCGCGACATCGATCTGCTGCGCCAGGCTCACGAGCGGCTGGATCAGGTGCTCGACGAGGAGTGGCGCCAGCGCGCCGAGGGCCTGCCCTACAAGGATGCCTACCAGGCGCTGATCATGGCGTCCCTGGTGGAGAAGGAAACCGGGGCTGCCCACGAGCGGCCCGAGATCGCCGGGGTGTTCGTCCGTCGACTGCGTCAGGGCATGCTGCTGCAGACCGATCCGACGGTGATCTACGGTCTCGGCGAGCGCTATGCCGGCAACCTGACTCGCGCGCACCTGCGCGAGGCGACGCCCTACAACACCTACACCAATCCCGGGCTGCCGCCGACACCGATCGCCATGGTCGGCCGCGAGGCGATCCGCGCCGCGCTCAATCCGGCCGGCGGCGACAGTCTGTACTTCGTCGCTCGCGGCGACGGCACCCATGTCTTCTCGCGCTCGCTCGACGAGCACAACCGGGCGGTGCGCGAATTCCAGCTCAAGCGGCGCGAGGACTACCGTTCCAGTCCGGCCGCCACGCCACAAGGAAACAGTCAGTGAGCGGTCTGTTCATCACCCTCGAAGGCCCCGAAGGCGCGGGCAAGAGCACCAATCGCGACTACCTGGCCGAGCGCCTGCGCAGCCAAGGCTGCGATGTGCTGCTGACCCGCGAGCCGGGCGGCACGCCCTTGGCCGAGCGCATCCGCGAGCTGCTGCTGGCGCCCAGCGACGAGCCGATGGCGGCCGACACCGAGCTGCTGCTGGTGTTCGCCGCGCGCGCCCAGCACCTGGCCCGGGTCATCCGCCCGGCGCTGGCGGCCGGCAAGGTCGTGCTGTGCGACCGCTTCACCGACGCCACCTACGCCTACCAGGGCGGCGGGCGCGGCCTGTCGCTGGAGCGCATCGCCCAGCTGGAGAGCTTCGTGCAGGGCGAGCTGCGCCCGGACCTGACCCTGGTGTTCGACCTGCCGGTGGAAGTCGGCCTGGCCCGCGCCGCCGCCCGTGGTCGCCTGGATCGTTTCGAGCAGGAGGCGCAGGACTTCTTCGAGGCGGTGCGCCAGACCTACCTGGCGCGTGCGCGCCTGGCGCCGGCGCGCTACCGCCTGCTGGATGCCGCGCAGCCGCTCGCTGCGGTGCAGGCCCAGCTCGACGCCCTGCTGCCCGAGCTGCTGGAGCGCGCGCGTGGCTGAGGCCTATCCCTGGCAGCAGGCGCTGTGGCAGCAGCTGGCGCGCCGCCAGCAGCATGCCCACGCCTACCTGCTGCACGGCCCCGCCGGCATCGGCAAGCGCGCCCTGGCCGAGCGCCTGGCGGCGCTGCTGCTGTGTGCGGCGCCGACAGCGGAGGGCGCCTGCGGTGGCTGCAAGGCCTGCCTGCTGCTGCGCGCCGGCACCCATCCGGACTTCTTCGACCTGCAGCCGGAGGAGCCGGACAAGCCGATCAAGGTCGACCAGGTGCGCGAGCTGGTGGATTTCGTCGCCCAGACGGCCCAGCTCGGCGGGCGCAAGCTGGTCCTGCTCGAGCCGGCCGAGGCGATGAACCTCAACGCCGCCAACGCCCTGCTGAAAAGCCTGGAGGAGCCCTCCGGCGACACCGTGCTGCTGCTGGTCAGCCACCAGCCCAGTCGCCTGCTGCCGACCATCCGGAGCCGCTGTCTGCAGCAGGCCTGCCCGTTGCCGACGCCGGTGCTGGCCGGTGCCTGGCTGGCTGCGCAGCTGCCGGAGCTGGAGCCGGCGCTGCATCGGCGCCTGCTCGCGCTGGCGACCGGTTCGCCACTGCGTGCCCTGCAGCTGCACCGCGATGGGGTGCTGGATCAGCGTGCGCTGGTCGAGGAGGGCATCAGGAAGCTGCTCAAGCAGCAGGCCGCGCCTTCCGAGCTGGCCGAGGCGTGGAAGCACATTCCGCTGGCGCTGCTGCTCGACTGGTTCTGCGCCTGGCTGCTGCAGGTGCTGCGCTGCCAGCTGGCCGGCGCCGAGGGCGAGGCCGAGGAGCCGATGGACAAGGTGGTGCGCTGGCTGGCCGGGCGCACGCCGCCGAACGCCGTGCTGGCGCTGCAGGACTGGCTGCTCGCCGAGCGGCAGAAGGTGCTCGGCAAGGCCAATCTCAATCGCGCACTGCTTCTCGAAGCCCTGCTGGTACGGTGGGCAAGCCTGCCGTCGGCAGGCTAGAATCGCAGTCCGCATCGGCCACGGAGCCTGCCCATGAGCATGCCACCCCTCGGCGGTCGCAACGCCATCCTCACCCTGACTCTCAAGGACAAGGCCCAGCTGTACGCGGCCTACATGCCCTTCGTGCGCAACGGCGGCCTGTTCATCTCCACCAGCAAGACCTATCGCCTGGGCGACGAGGTGTTCGTGCTGCTGACCCTGATGGACGAGCCGGAGAAGATCCCGGTCGCCGGCAAGGTGGTCTGGATCACTCCCAAGGGGGCCCAGGGCAACCGCACCGCCGGCATCGGTGTGCAGTTCAACGACGGCGACCGCAGCACCCGCAACAAGATCGAAACCTACCTCGCTGGTGCGCTCAAGTCCGAGCGCCCGACCCTGACCATGTGACCATGCTCGTAGACTCCCACTGTCATCTCGACCGCCTGGACCTCAAGGCCCACGGCGGCTCGCTCGACGCCGCGCTGGCGGCCGCCCGTTCGCGTGGCGTCGGCCGCTTCCTGTGCATCGGCGTCAGCGCCGACAACGCCAGCGCCGTGCGCCAGCTGGCGGAAACCTACCCGGACGTGTACTGCTCGATCGGCGTGCATCCGCTGGATCTCGAGCCCGGCAGCCAGCCGGCGCTGGACTGGCTGCTGCACGAGCTGGCCCATCCGCGAGTGGTGGCCATCGGCGAGACCGGCCTCGACTACCACTACCAGCCGGAGGCTGCGGCGCTGCAGCGCGAGGGTTTCGCCCTGCACCTGGAGGCGGCGCGGCAGACCGGCAAGCCGGTGATTGTGCATACCCGCGAGGCGCGCGCCGACACTCTGGCCATGCTGCGCGAGGCCGACCTGGCGCAGGCCGGCGTACTGCACTGTTTCACCGAGGACTGGGCGATGGCCCGGGCAGCGCTGGACATGGGCTACTACATCTCGCTGTCCGGCATCGTCACCTTCCGCAACGCCGAGGCGCTGCGCGAGGTGGCCCGCCAGGTGCCGGCCGATCGCCTGCTGGTGGAAACCGACGCACCCTACCTGGCGCCGGTTCCCCATCGCGGCAAGCCGAACCTCCCGGAATACGTGCGCGACGTCGCCGAGTTCCTCGCCACCCTGCGCGGGGTTTCCTGCGAGGTTCTGGCCGCGCAGACCACCGCCAACTTCGAGCGGCTGTTCCCGCTGGCGCGGTCCTGCTGAAACGGCGGACAAAAAAAACCCGGGTTCTGGGGGAATCCGGGTCAAGACCATTAGGAGTGAAACCGGAACAGGCGTTCCCACGCCGTTCCGCCTGACGGGCACTTGGGGGGAGGTGCCGCACATCAGTAATGTGAGTATTGACCAGTCTTCGATACTTTACCGGCAGGAATCCCCCAGTTTTAAAACGGATTTGAAATAGTTCCCCGCTTGCTGAGTGCGTCGCCGAATCAGGCTGGCCAGATGATGACCCTGCGGCTCCATGCGGCAGCCGCTGCGCCGTTCAGGCCAGCCGATGCAGCAGGGCCAGGGTATCCTCGATCACCGTCTCCGTCGTGTAGAAGTGCGGCGACAGACGGATGCCGCCGCCGCGCTGGGCACACACCACCTGTTCCTTCTTCAGTGCCTCGAACAGCTCGCCATTGTCCCGACCGGCCAGGGCGAAGGTGAGGATGCCGGCGCGCCGCCCGGGCTCCTGTGGGCTCAGCAGGCGGGCGCCGGGCAGAGCGGCGATCCCCGCGTGCAGGCGGGCGATGCGCTGCTCGATCAGCGTCGCCACCTGCGCCATTCCCACTTCCTCGAGCAGCGCCAGGCTGGCCTCCAGCGCCACCGCGCCGAGCATGTTCGGGCTGCCGCACTCGAAGCGCCGCGCGGTCTTCGCCGGCTGCCAGTCGCGCCTGTCGTAGTTGCCGGCGTCCTCGAGCATGTGCCAGCCGTACTCGTGCAGCCTGAGCTGCTCGCGCAGGTCGCGGCGGCAGTAGAACACCCCGAGCCCCTCCGGGCCGAGCAGCCACTTGTGGCCGTCGGCCATGGCGAAGGCGCAGCCGCTGGCCTGCACATCGAACGGCTGGGCGCCGAGCTGCTGGATGGCGTCGATGCACAGCAGTACGCCGCGCTCGGTGCAGCCGGCGCCGAGTCGCGGCATGTCCAGGCGCAGGCCGCTGGCGTACTGCACCGCGCTGATCGCCAGCAGGCGGGTGCGCGGGGTGCAGGCTTCGATCAGGGCGGCTTCCGGGTCGCTGCCGGCGATGTCCACCTCGATCACCTCGACGCCCTGCGGGCGCAGCGCCTCCCAGACCACGCGGTTGGAGGGGAACTCCTGGTCGCTGATCACCACCTGGTCGCCGGGGCGCCAGTCGAGGCCGAAGGCGACGAACGACAGCGCCTCCGAGGTGT
Organism: Pseudomonas sp. OF001; assembly: GCF_904426495.1. Classification (NCBI taxonomy): domain Bacteria; kingdom Pseudomonadati; phylum Pseudomonadota; class Gammaproteobacteria; order Pseudomonadales; family Pseudomonadaceae; genus Pseudomonas; species Pseudomonas sp. OF001. Next base: position 372,065 of record NZ_CAJGBM010000012.1, read on the forward strand.
TCTTCACCAGCGCCACGTCCGCCGTCGACGGCGCGTTGAGCAGGCGCGCCAGGCGCTGGCGCAGGCGCTGCTCCAGTTGCAGCCACTGCGGGTAGTCGCGGGCGCCGACGCGCAGGTTCTGCTCGGCGAAGGCGCATACCGCGGCGCTGGCCCGGTGCGGCCAGGGCGCCACGGCGGCATGGTTGAGGTAACGCAGGCCGGCTTCCTGGGGAAATTCGTCGTGCCACGGATTCATCGTCGCTGCTCCTGCTGATGGGCGGTTTGCGGCATGATACATGGCGGTCCGGGCGGCAGGTCGTCCCGGCGGTTCATCAGCAGGCACGGGGAGATGGCGATGACGGAGGGAAGCAAGGCGGGGGATCTGCTGCAGCAGATCCCGGCGAGCAAGGGCGGGCTGCCGCCGGTGCATCTGTGGAATCCGCCGTTCTGCGGCGACATCGACATGCGCATCGCCCGCGACGGCAGCTGGCATTACCTGGGCACGCCGATCGGCCGGCCGGCGATGGTGCGGCTGTTCTCCACCATCCTGCGCCGCGACGGCGAAGACTACTTCCTGGTGACCCCGGTGGAGAAGGTCGGCATCCGCGTCGACGATGCGCCTTTCGTGGCGGTGGCGATGGACGTGGAAGGCGAGGGTGAGGCGCAGCGCCTGCGCTTTCGCACCAACGTCGACGACGAGGTGGCGGCCGGCGCCGAGCATCCGCTGCGCTTCGTCCTCGATGTGGAAAGTGGCGAGCCGTCGCCCTACGTGCACGTGCGCGCCAACCTCGAGGCGCTGATCCACCGCAACGTGTTCTATCGCCTGGTGGAGCTGGCGGTACCCTGCGAACGCAACGGCGAGGCCTGGCTGGGGGTATGGAGCGACGGCGTGCTGTTCCCCATCGCGCCGCAGCCCGAATAAGGACAACAAAAAAGGCCCCGCAGGGCCTTTTCTGTGAGCGCTTACATGTTGGGGTAGTTCGGCCCGCCGGTGCCTTCCGGGGCCACCCAGGTGATGTTCTGCGCCGGATCCTTGATGTCGCAGGTCTTGCAGTGCACGCAGTTCTGCGCGTTGATCTGGAACTTCTTCTCGCCGCTTTCCTGGGTGACGATCTCGTACACCCCGGCCGGGCAGTAGCGCTGCGCCGGCTCATCAAAGAGCGGCAGGTTCTTCGCCAGCGGGATCGAGGCATCGGCCAGCTTCAGGTGGCAGGGCTGGTCTTCCTCGTGGTTGGTGTTGGAGAGGAACACCGAGGACAGCTTGTCGAAGCTCAGCTTGCCGTCCGGCTTGGGGTAGTCGATCTTGGTCGACTGGGCGGCGGGCTTCAGGC